>PKXK01000236.1:0-19069 GCA_003132325.1 Acidobacteriaceae bacterium | reverse complement strand
TTCACCGGCGGCGAAGTATTCGCCAGCAGCGGTAACCGCTCTCCGTTTACTACCAATCTGAAGAACTTTGCTCCGCGTCTGGGCTTCTCCTGGCAGCCAGTGCAACACCTGGTCGTTCGCGGCGGCGCCGGTTTCTACTATGGACCGAGCGTACAGATGGTCAGCGGTTCCTTGGTGAACAGCGATGGATTCTCCACGAGCAATAACTGGAACGCTACCTGTGCTCAACCTATAACCAATCCGACTACTCAATCCGGCGGCAACACGGTGATCAATAATCCCTCATGTGTACCGGGAGGGGCGGCAAGTGTGACAGGCCCCTATTCGCTGAGCAATCCGTTCCCAACCGGTCTGGTTCCACCATCGCAATTGCACCCGAACGGATTGGAGACTAACCTGGGCTCGAATCTGACCACGATGCTGCACTCGCAGCGTACGGCGGAAACCTATAACTTCAACTTCGGCCTGGAGTACGAATTTCCACAGCAGATCGTTCTTAGCGTCGGCTATGTGGGCAGCAGGGGGCTCTTCCTTCCGATGGTTGCAGATCTGAACCAGCTCACCCTGAGCCAGATCCAACAGATCGGTAATACCCTTGGCCCCGACCCTCAGAATTTTCTGAACGCGGAGCCTTACCCGCAATTCAACACTGGCGCCATCAGCATAACCGGCCAAACCAACGGTGTCATAGTGAGTGGCTTTCCCGGCGGAGATTCCGAGTACAGCTCCTTGCAGACGAAGGTGCAGAAGCGCATGACCAAGCACTTCACCACCCTAGCCTCCTTTACCTGGGCCAAGCTGATGACGGACGACGGCAATCCTCCTCTGGGATTTGTCGGTTCTCATGCCGGGTCGGTTCAGGACTGGAGGGACATGAGATACGAGCATTCCGTCAGCCCGCAGGACGTGAAGTATCAGTTCACATGGCAGGCATCTTACGACCTGCCCGTGGGCAAGGACAGGGCGGTCAATCTGAACGGAGTATCGAATGCCATCCTGGGCGATTGGACGGCCAACGGGATTTTCTACCTGAGCAGCGGTGTTCCCATCAATTCGCCGTATGTAGGGAATAATATGTTCCTCAATCAGCGGGCCGATATGACCTGCGATCCCAGCAAGGGCGCGCCACGTACGGCAGCGGTGTGGTTCACGCCCGACTGCTTCGCAGTGCCTGCCAGCCAGTATATTCCGGGAAACGCGCCACCGTATCTTGATCACCTCCGCACTATGGGAGCCAACAATCTGGATCTCACACTCTCCAAAAGTTTCAAACTGGGCGAAAAGCGGGATCTCCGCTTTGATATATCTTCCTATAACGTCGCCAACAGGCCGCAGTTTTCAGCGCCGAATGTGCCCTCTAACTATAGTGGGTGGACGACTGGCCCGAATGGTAACGAGTTCGGCCAGATCACGACAACTTCCAACTCACCGCGTCAATTCCAGTTTGGCGCAAGATTCACTTTCTAGCGGTAAGCATCGTACAAAAAGAAGATCCTGGCTCGCAACGAGCCAGGATCTTATTTCCTACCGCAACTTGTTGATTTTATAATACTTTACACACAACTCCTTTAAACTCAAAGACCTAGCACGACTGTGATAGCTAAGTCTTTGATTCCAAAAGACCCGATGAGGAGGGGTATAACCCTTCTACCGATGACTGAAAACTGATGGCTGATGGCTGACGACTGACAGCTGACTCAGTCCCTTCTCCAAATCGGCGATCAAGTCCTCGACGTGTTCAAGGCCCACGGACAGGCGAATCATCTGTTCGGTCACGCCCATCTTTTCCCGCAACTCGGGATCGATCATGTAATGCGAAGTCAGCACCGGGATGGTCACCAGCGAGTCCACTCCGCCGAGGCTCGGCGCCAGGGTAAACAGATTCAGCGACTCGGCGACGCGGCAGGCGTCGGCGCCGCTGCCTTCCACCTCGAAGGTCAGGACTCCGCCCGCTCCCGCCATTTGTTTCTTCGCGATCGCGTAGTCCGGATGCTCCTTCAGCAGCGGATAGTGCACCCGCGCCACCTTGGGATGCCGGCTCAGGAACTCGGCAATCCGCAGCGCGCTTTCGTTCTGGCGCTCAACCCGGACGGCCAGGGTTTTGATGCCGCGCAGCAGCAGAAATGCCGCGTGCGGATCCATGCAACAGCCGAGCGTCGTGCGCGTGTGATGGATATGCTCGATTAAATCGCGGCGCCCGGCGGCGATGCCGCACATCAGGTCGGAATGCCCGCCAAAATATTTTGTTCCCGAATGGAGCACCAGATCGATGCCCCACTCCGCCGGACGGCAATTGATGGGCGTGGAGAAAGTCGAATCAATGGTTGTGATCAGGCCGTGTTCGCGCGCCAGGGCTGCAATCTTCTCCAGATCGACAACCCGCACCCTCGGATTCGTCGGCGACTCGATGTGCAGGATCTTGGTGTTGGGCTGGATCGCACGCTCGTGCTGCTCGATGTCATTGGTATCGACGAACGTGGTTTCGATTCCGAGTTTCGGCAGCCACTTCGACAGGAATTTGATCACGCCGCCATAAATGTCGCGTTGCGCCACGATATGGTCTCCCGCCTTCACCAGCGCCAGAATCGAAGTGGTGATCGCGGCCATGCCCGAAGAGAACACGAGCGCCGCATCCGTGCCTTCGAGTTCGGCGATGGCATTCTCGGCAACCGTATTCGTGGGATTGCCGTAGCGCGTGTAGTAGCTGTCAGTGGGCGTGACGCGCAACTGCTCCTGCATGTCGGCGACTTCGAAAGTCGAGGTCTGATAGATCGGAGTGGAGAGCGGACCGTTCTTTTTGTCGAGGCTCGTGCCGCCGCGTACCGCCTCGGTCTCCCGGCGAAAATGATGCTTTTTCATTTCGAAATCTCCTGTAGAGACGCGGCTTGCCNNCGGGGCAAGCCCCGTCTCTACCCGAACCTGCTACGTTCGCACCGCCGCCGCATTCAGCTTCGGCACCGGCGCCAGCCACTCCGCCGAGCGCGCGTGCTTTCCGCTCACTACTTTGTCGAACTCCTGTTGCAAAGTGCGGGTTATAGGACCAGTCTTGCCGTCGCCGATGACGCGGAAATCAATTTCGCGCAGTGCCACGACCTCCGCCGCCGTTCCGCTCACAAACACTTCGTCGGCAATATAAAGCTGATCGCGCGAGATGGGCTCTTCCACCACGGAGTAGCCCAAGTCCCGAGCCAGCGCGATCACGGTGTCGCGAGTGATGCCCTCGAGAATCCCTGCCCGCGGCGAGGTGTAGATGATTTTATTTCGCACGTTGTTCCGAACGTTGTTCCGCACAACGAAGAGATTTTCGCCGGTGCACTCTGCCACGAATCCATCGGGCCCCAGCATGATGGCCTCGTCGAAGCCGGCGCGGTGCGACTCGGTCTTGGCCAGAATTGAGCTCACATAATTTCCCGAGACCTTGGCCTTGGTCATCATGATGTTCGGATGCAGCCGCGTGAACGACGCAACATTGGCGCGAATGCCGTGCTCCTTCGCCTCGGCGCCCAGAAACGCCTTCCACTCCCACACCGCAACCACGAAGTGCGGCTGGCCGGCTTCGACGGTCAGGCTCATCGCTCCGTCCAGGTAAATCATCGGACGGATATAGCAGGATGAAAACTCGTTCGCCGCAATCGTCTGGTTGATGGCCGTCTTCACCTGCTCGGCCGTAACCGGCAACTCGCGAAAGCCCACAATGTGTGCGGAGTCCAGCAGGCGTTCCACATGTTCGTCCATCCGGAACACGGCCGGCCCTTGATCGGTCGCGTAGCAGCGGATCCCTTCAAACACGCTGAAGCCGTACTGCACGGCGGCACTCACAAACGGGACCACGCCCTCGCTGGCGGGCCTCAAGGAATCGTCAATCCATATGTAGCGAGCGGCTCCCATGTTCTCCCCAAAATCAAGCTGGAATCTCTTAAGATTACCTGTGCCGCCCAGCCGCGGCAAGGCGCAAGCCCCGGCCTAAGGAACCTGGCACTCGGGATAATGCCCTGCGGCACGCGACCCAAGGTTTGTTGTATCTTTCATGGGGCCACTCCTATGAAGAAGAAACTGAAAACGACCTCACGAAAAACATCCGCGACCGGGAAAAGCACGAAAAGGGCGCGCACGGCAAATGAAGTTGCCGTTGCCCTTAAAGCCACCGTCTTGAAAGGCAAGCCAGCGAAGGCCCAGTTGCGCCATATCCCGTGGAGCTCGGTCGAGGTCGAGGCCCTGAATCCCTTGCTTGGCCGTCACTTTGTGGTCGGGCAAAACGTCATGCTCGCCCGCGTCCTGCTCAAGAAGGGATGTGTTGTTCCTGAACACAGCCACCACAACGAGCAGATCACCTACATCCTGGAAGGTACGCTGAAATTCGGGATCGACGGCAAAGAGATCGTCGTGAATGCGGGCGAGGTCCTGACCATTCCTCCCAACATGCCTCACTGGGCCGAGGCGCTCGCGGATACCGTCGACCTCGATATTTTTTGCCCGCCCCGTGCCGACTGGATGAACAAGACGGACGCCTATTTGCGGTGAACTCAGACCGTGTGGCGCGGACACTCTTGTCCGCGTGTAGGCAGAGCGTACGAGAATTCAACGGAGGATCGGCTCCATGGTGCGGCCGTGCCGTATCATGTCTATGGGGGAGCGCTTTTACACGTTGCGGAGAATTTGAATGCCGATGCCCAGCCCCTAAAGGGGCATCTGATTTCGGGAAGCTTGCGGTATCGCTGAAGCGATACCCTGATACGAACCGCAGCTTTTCCGCAGACTGTTCAACCACTGCCTCCACCGGATCAGAGCCCTTTGCCGATCGCTCAAAATACGGAAACCGCTGCAAAACTCCGTTGCATTTCTTGCGGCGCCGCGCCCGATTCCGCCGCACAAGATTTCCGCTGCACCGCTTGCGGCGACCTGCTGGAATTCTTTTTCCCCGGATGGACCTGCGGTTCAGATGCCTTCAACCCACCTGCTCTCGACGCTGCGGCGCTGAAAGCTCTTTGGCTCGACCGCCGCGCATCGTGCGAAGCGCTCGACCAGAGCGGCGTCTGGCGCTTCCGCGAACTTCTTCCACACATTGCCGCGGAACATGCCATCACGCTCGGCGAAGGGAACACGCCGCTCTACCACCTGCCCCGGTGCGCGCGCGCGGCTGGAGTTGAGAATCTCCGCGCCAAGCACCAGGGCATGAACCCGACCGCATCGTTCAAAGACACGGGCATGACCGTCGCTGCCTCGTCCGCACATGAGCGAAAATTTCGCTGGGTGGCCTGCGCCTCCACCGGCAACACTTCAGCCTCCATGGCCGCCTACGCCGCGCGCGGCAACATGCACAGCCTGGTGCTCATTCCGGAAGGCAAAATTTCCTGGGGCAAGCTCTCGCAAGCGCTCGACTACGGAGCCCTCACCTGCCAGCTCCGCACCGATTTCGACGGATGCGTCCGCATCCTCACCGACCTCGTGCGGCAGAAGCCCGTTTATCTTTTGAATTCGGTGAATCCTTATCGCATCGAAGGACAGAAGACCGCCGCTATCGAACTCATGGAGCAGCTCGGATGGGAGCCGCCGGATCACATCATCGTGCCTGGAGGCAATCTGGGGAACAGTTCGGCGATCGGCAAGGCGCTTCTCGAAATGCTTGCGCTGAAACTGATCTCGCGCCTGCCCAAGCTTTCCATCATTCAGGCGCAGGGCGCGAATCCGTTCTACCGCAGCGTGCGCGAGTTTGGAGGCAAGAAGATCGAGCCCGTGATCGCCGACACGCTGGCGACCGCCATACGCATCGGCAATCCTGCGTCGTGGAAGAAAGCACTGCGCGTGCTCCAGGCGACCGGCGGTGAAGTCGAAGAGGTCTCGGAAGTCGAGATCGCCAATGCCAAAGCCGAAATCGGCGCGGATGGCATCGGTTGCGAACCTGCATCTGCCGTCACGCTGGCCGGACTCAAGAAGCTGCACCGAAGCGGATTCGTCAAATCCGGCGATTCCGTCGTTCTGATCTTGACGGGCCATGCCCTCAAAGATCCCGACTTCACGATCAAGTTCCATCGCGGCGATCTCTTTGCTGACATTCTCGTTGCCGGATCGTGCGCCTCTGGGACGCCCGATGCCGCTGAGGCTGCCAAGGCAAGGTACCTGCAGCGCGCCCCGGTTGTGCTTGATGCCGATTTGGGGGCCGTCATAGCCGCCCTCGACGCGGCCGAGAGAAATTCAAAATGCTAAAAGTTGAATGGAATCCGTGCTGTTTCTGTGGACTTGATGTTCAGCCCTCCGACGTTGACCCATGCCGAGTGCAGGTATCAACGGCCAGCGGTAAGTGGCAGGTGTGGATTTGCCATGCGGCTTGCTTCAAGCAACAGATCGTCAATCCCCCGGAAGCTCCCGGATTGCTTGATCCGGCCCATTTTTGAGCTCTGGGGTATGTCAAGGGCGCAATCCCACAGAAATTCGTAGCAGTTCGCCTCCAATTCGTGTATAAAACACAGTTCAACGTCTTGGCGATTGTAAGGGACTCTGCTTCGTCCCTATCTGGCTAACGTCTTTCATTTCTATTGTTTCGGATGGCCTTCGCCGCCGAGGAGCGTGTTCTCTAATCTATGCCGTCACGTCCCACATCTTTAGATCGCTCGTTGCGTCTGGTGCTCCCGGCGACTTCCGCCAATCTGGGCCCGGCTTTTGACGCCGCTGCCCTCGCCCTGGATTTCCATCTGCGTTTGCGCGCCGAGCGCGCGCCCGACTTCTTCGTCACCGCCGAAGGCCGCGATGCGGCGATCTGCGCCCGCATGGAGAATCACCTCATCGTCACCACGTATTGCGAGGTCCTCGAATCGGAGAACCGCAAGATCGCGCCGTTGCGCATTCATATCGAAAACGAGATTCCCATCGGCCGAGGTTGCGGATCGTCCGCCGCCGCCCGCCTGGCTGGCATCGCACTCGCGGTACATTTCGGACATCTGCGCTGGAAGAATGACCGCATCGTCGGCGAAGCTTCCATGCGCGAGCACCATCCCGACAACGCTTCTGCCTGCTGGATGGGCGCGCTCACCGTGGCTCGCATGGCGAATCAGGTGCAGGCGCAGGTGGTCGAAGTGAAGCCGAAAGGGAAGTGGCCGCTGCTGCTGGCTGTCCCCGATGCCCTGCTCTCGACCGAGCAAGCCCGCCGCGTGCTGCCCTTCCAGTACTCGCGCGCCGACGCCGTCACTAACATTCAGAACTCGATGCTGCTGTTTGCGGCGTTCACGCAGGATCGTCCCGACCTGCTCTCCTCGGCGCTTGAAGACCGCATCCACCAGCCTTATCGCGCGCCGCTCTGTCCGCTGCTGCCCGCGCTCAAGGAACTCAAAGGAGATTCCGGCATCCTCGGCGCCGCCCTCAGCGGGGCTGGCCCGTCCGTGCTGGTGTTCCTCGATCCCAAGGTTCCGGCGAAAAAGGCGAAACAGAGAATCGCTGCCCACCTTACCAAGCGCCACCTCACCGCCGAACTCATCCTTACCCAGATTGCGCTCCACGGCGGACGCGACGGAGCCGACTGGCGCAAGCATCATGGCCCCACGAAAAAGTAGTTTCCCTACCGGCTGGCCGGAGGCACGATGCCGTTCATGCGCAGATATTCCACCAGCTGCCCGTAATGATCAAAACCATGCCAGGCGAAGACCGTAGCCATGCCAACGCGTGTGCCTTTTTCCTTACTAAAAGGTTGGGGGATCGGCTCAAGCGCGTTCGCATCGGTAATGGTTGCGACCGCCTTGTGCGCATAGGCGAAGGAGTCTTTCAGGAACTTGAGGATGTTGGCCTTCGTCTTAATGCTGTCGGGACCGCTTTCGCCGCCCAGTTCAACCGGCGGATTTTCGCCGAGAATGGATGCCCCTACGATGTAGTTGACTGCGGCAACATGCTTGATTTGTTGCGCAAAGGTTCGAACACCCTTGAATTCGCCGCTGCTGGGCGCGAAGTCATACTTATCTTCGGGCATGGCCTCAGCTGCAGGGACAAGCTCGCTCTCGATGATCTTGACTCCGCCGTCGAGCACCTGGCTGATGGTTTTCTTTTCTTCTTTGGCTTGCGCCAGGCCCAAACTGCACAGGACCAACAATGTTCCCAAAACCGCAGTGATCGTTTTCATCCTTCCTCCAAGTAAAGTTAGATGCCGCATCAATCTCGAATTACCGCCGGAGCCAGTTCCAGTTCACTCGCCGTGATGCGATGGCCGCGGAGTGCGAATACTCCCAGAGCCAGCGCCACCGCTGCCACGCCGAGCGCATCCGGAACCCCAATCCTTTTTGCCAGCGCGCCCCACAACGTCGCTCCCACCGCCATGCCTCCCTGCAACACCAGCAGATAAAGTGAGGAAATATCGCCCGAACGACTAACGACCAACGACCAACGACCGCTCCCCAAACGGCCACTCACTTCTCCGCCAAGACCGCACTCCGTAAATCAGCAGCCCCACCACCAAAATCACTCCTGCGTACCGAACCTCGCGGAGAAAATCTCTGCGCGAAACCAGAATAAAGAGAAAACTTGCCGCCGCCACCAGCGCCGGGATCGGATAAAGCCACATCCGAAACGGTCGCGGCATCTCCGGTTGCCGCACCCGAAGCACAATGACTCCGATGCTCTGCACGAGAAACTGCAGCACGATGCGAATCACAATCAGCGAGGCAATCAAATCCGCTAGACGCAGGAAACAAAACAGCGCCGCAACACCAGTCAGCGCCAGCAGCGAAACATAGGGAAACTGGTGGACCGGATGCACGCGCGCAAACGCCCGAAAATAATTCCCGTCAAGCGCCGCCGCGTAGGGCACACGCGAATACCCCAGCGTCAGCGAAAATACCGACGCGAATGCCGTCCACATGACCAGCACCGAAATCATCGAAGCCGCGCCGTGCCCATACACGCGCTGCATCAACGTTGAAACGACGTACAGCTTGCTGTTGGATGCCCCCGACTGCGCCAGTTCCCGCCATGGCACCACGCCGAGAATGCTGACGTTCATTACTACATATAGACACGCCACCGCCAGAATGGATAGCAACAGCGCCCGCGGAATATTTTTCCCCGGCTCCTTGACTTCGTCTCCCAGGAAACAGACGTTGTAGTACCCGCCAATGTCATAGGCGGCGATCAGCATCGCGCCGCCCAGCCCGTGAAAGAAGTCTCGCGAAAACGAAAACGCACCCGGAGGTAAATCAAATGCCTGATGCGCGTTGAAGTGGGTCAGGCCGGCGAAGATGATCCACCCGATGGTTGCCATCACCCCCACCCACAGCACCTTGGTAAGCCGCGCGATTGCGGTGATGCGCCGATACAGGAGAAACGCCGTCAACCCGCAGACACCAATCGCCAGAAACGTGGCCGGCATCGCGACCCACGTCAATTGCAGAGTTCCGAGGAGAGGGAGATGCAATGCCCAGGTGCGGGTCGACCAGACAACTTCCAGGCGCGGCCAAAAGAAAGCGGCGTACTGCGAGAGCCCCACCGCGCCCGACGCAATCGAAAGCGGCGCACTGAAGGACAATTGCCAGATAAAGAGAAACGAGATCAGCCGGCCCAGTTTCTTCGGCCCGTAGATCTCTTTCAAATAGCGATACGACCCGCCCGATCCCGGCATCGCAGCGCCCAGTTCCGCCCAAACCAGCCCATCGCAGACCGCCAGCAGCGCGCCGAATATCCACCCCAGCATGGCCTGCGGACCGCCCATCGCGGTGACGATCAGCGGGATGGTAATAAACGGTCCCACGCCGATCATGTCAATCATGTTCAGCGCAGTCGCGGAGCCGAGGCCAATGCCCCGGACAAGTTGCGGCTTGGCGTCGGATTCGGCTTCGCGCGGAATGGTCATGAGATAAATCATTGGTCGATGGTCGTTAGTCGTTAGTCGTTGGCCATCACTCATCGGCCTTTATTGTTGGAGGTGCGATACTAAAGAGCTGTAATCACTACTGACTTTGTCATGCTGAGCGAAGCGAAGGACCTGCTTTTTGCCTGTACAAGAAAGGCAGCGTGCTGTCCATCTGCTCTCCGAACGACTAACGACCAACGACTAACGACTCCCGACCAAATTCACAAACAGCCGCACCGCTCCCGGCACGCCCGCCGGCAATTGCCGGAAGAATGCATATCCCGTGTAGATATAGGTTCCCTTGCCGTAGTGCGCGATAAGCAGTCCGCCCTTTTGTTCGCGTTCGCCCGGATCGTGCGATTCGAGCAGCGGCGTAAAGTTCGCGTCCCACTGCGACATGAAGTAGAGACCGCGCTCCTGCACCCATCCCTCAAAATCTCTTTGCGTAATTTCATTCGGAAAATGAAAGATCGAGTTCGCGGGATCGAGAATCGCAACCGGCGCCTCTTCCACCGAAACCCGCGCCCGGCTCAGTGTCGCTGGAAACGGCGTGTATTTGCCCGAATTAAAATCGATCGGCACCCCAAACGATCCCAGCGTGTTGTATTGCACGACCAAGCGCCCACCATTCTTGACGAAATCGAGCAGACGCTGGTTGTTGTCAATCACGCCTTTCTGGGTATCATAAGCGCGGATGCCGAGCACGATCGTCTGGTACTTGCTCAGGTCCTCGCTTGCCAACTTGTCAGCCGGAATCATCGTGACATTCATCCCGATCTGTTCGAGCACCGTCGGAATGTCATCGCCCGCGCCCATGATGTATCCAATGGTGAGGTCTCTGGGGACCTTCACGTCCACGATCGACACGCGCTGCACCGCCGGCTGGTAGTAATAAAAGGTGCCGAGATCTTCGCGGGTCACGACCGAATATCCCTCGCCGTAGGTTCTGTGCCCGCTTTTCAGCGAAGCCCGGATCTCCTCTCGACCCTCCGTTCTAGTCCCTGGATGCACTGTGAACCCGGCACTCTGCTTTTCGCCGCGCTCACGAAATTCGAGTTGCTTGTCCTCTGGTTCGACGTGCCAAGCGCCGGGAATCTCCACGCGGACGATGCCTTGGTTCTTTTCAGGATCTCCAGCCCAATGCGTATCTTGGAGTGTTTTCGAGTCCAGATTGCTGGAGACCTCTACGTCGACCGCTGACTTTGGACCGTCCTCCGTTGGGATCACCTGCTCTCCAGGGTTGAGAAGGAGGGAGAATGCAGGCGCTACCGCTAATGGGCGTTCTGCAATGTGACCGGAAGCATCTTTATACTTCACCATGCAAACGGCAGATCCTAGACTCGATCCCGGCCTATAGGTTGTGCCAATCGCCTTCACAGGTGGGGGCGGCAAGGGAAGTGTCTGATACTCCGGTTCGTCGACCGTATTAAGCGCTTCAGTTGCTGGATTGTTGCGGTGCCAGTACGGCTGCGTTAGTTGTGCAGTCGGCGGAACGTAGACCTTGAACCGTGTGATGGAGTCCTTGCCCTCAGTGGTCCTGGAAAGCACTTTGGAGTTCCAACCTTTGGGCAGCAAAAGATTGGAGCTTGGAACACTCGGCGGAAGCCCTGCCCCTGACAGAGTGGCTGTGACTTCGAATGTGCGGCCAGGCACCGCCATGAAGGCAGTTTCAGGACTTGCCCCAATCGGCTCGTCGACGACAACGTGCAGACTTACGCCCGATGCCAGTGCGCCTGCTTTGCTCGATTGGCTCCATTTCTCGTTGAGCGCGGTCAGAATGCTCGATTTCCCTTGCGCGGAGAGCTGCGACTTCTCTATTTCTTGGATCAACAGGCCGGTCTTTCCGCTGGCCTCGGCCAATGAGGTCTCCGACGAATTCGCGTCTTCGGCGGCCGTCGCTTTGTCGATGGCAGCCTGAATCTCCGTCAGGCGCGGCTGCAGCCACGGCACCTTTTTCTCTTCATCCCCGAGCCTCGACGCCAGCCCCGGCAGCGTGGTATCAACGCCATCGAAGAAATCCTGCTCGTGGCCGTCGCTGTCCTTTGGAGATTCAACGACCGAATCCACCAGCTTGTAATAGGCAAATCGATCGCCCTGGGGAATCGAGACGCCACCCAGCGCTTGCGATCGCTGATGCCGCAATCCCTCCACGGCAAACTGCACATATGACATCCCCAGCAACGGATCTTCTTTCCCGGTGTTCAGCTTGACCGTGTAGTTTCCCGCAGCGCAAGTGGAGGCCCCGAAGCCGCACACGTTCCCGATGTACAGCTTCTTCGGCTGCCAGGGCTGCAATCCCTCTTTGATCTGCTCCGGAAAACGGTTCGGATCGGCAGCCGCTCGAAAGGCTTCTTTGGTTAGGATCGCGGATGCCTGGTGATGCCCGTGCCCGTCGCGCTCCGTGCCCGAAAACCGCGCGATCAGCACGTCAGGGCGAAACGTCCGGATCACTCGCACGATATCGCCCAGCGGAATGTCATGTCCCTGCCACTTCTGAAAAGTCTCCTCGGGCGTCTTCGAATAGCCGAAATCTGCCACCCGCGAGAATCGCTGTTCCACCCCGTAGTAGCGGTCGGCTGCCAGCACCTCCAGCGTCCGCACCACGCCCAGCACGTCGAACAGATTGCTGCCCAGTTCGTTCTGCCCGCCTTCGCCGCGCGTCAGCGTCATCAGCAGAGTCGAAACGCCCCGACCGCGCGCCTCCAGCGTCAGCATGCCACCGTCCTCATCGTCCGGATGAGCGTCCACCTGCATCAACCGCCCCGTGGTCCGCAAGCGTCGCAGCATCAGCTTCAGTCCCGCGGCGCCGGTTTCCTGCGGCAGCGGCTCATAATAATGATCGACGGCGTGATTGGCGTTGTGGTCGGCCGGAGTCGTTTCGACGCGCTGCGCCGCGGCCGACATCACGATTGAAGCCGCCAGCAGAACCGGCAGCGTTGCCGTCGCAAGCCTTTTGCACGGCACTCCAAGCCCGAGCTTCTTCAAGATCGCAAACATGACCATCGGATGGATTTTCCCCAAAGATAAAGATAAGGATCAAATATATTCAGTTTGGTGTGGCGCGGGCGCTCCTGCCCGCGAACTGTTGCCAGCGAACAACTGCCGCCGGAGTTTCCTGTGCTGTTCGTTTCGTACTCAGCTCTCTTTGACTACCCGCCCTGCCGTCGGTGAGCAACTTCCGGCCTTACCGCCCCATCCCCTGCGCGGCCGCGAACTTCTGCTGGCAATCCGCCGCCGCTTGCACGATGTGCGGGAACTCCGCATCCTCGCGCACGCCCGCCAGCAGCGGATCGGATTCCAGCGCCTGGTGCGCGCAATAATTCCCGGCCACGGCCTGGCGCAGAAACGCGAATGCAATCGCTTTTTCGCCGCAAGCCGCCAGGATCGTGCCCTGGTGATACTTCATTTCGGGATTCTGTTTTGCTAATAATTCGTTTTCTGCCTGCTCCGCCAACTGGTGGATATCCGTTGCTGGCGCCTTCTCCAGGCATACCTCTACCAGTTCCCGCATCCACATGGGATTTGCCGTCATCCGCGGCGCGACTTGCTGCGCTTCCGTCGTCTTCCCCTGCCGCATCAGCACTGAAACTCGCACGGCATTCGACCACTCTGAGCCCGTATCGTGTTCAATATACTTCATTGCACTCGCGGCCTTCCCGGCCTCCGCAAAAGCCAGCGCGCACGTATGCCAGCTATCGTTCGCATCGATCGCCCAAGCCTTGTCGCACTCGCTCTGCGCCTCATCCAGTCGCCCGATATAGCGCAGCACATACGCCAGCGAATAATGCGCAAATGCCGTATCCGGACGCTTCTGCACCAATGCCCGTGCGTCGTCATAAGCCCGGTCGAGGTTTCCGCCTTCGGCTTCATTCGCCGCCAGTAATCCCGCCGCGCTGACGCGTCCCGGTTCCAGCGTAAGCGCCCGCCTATACGCGGCGTTGGAGCGCTGATATCCCGCCTCGCCTCCGTCCGAGTAAATCGCGTCGAAGTAATACCGGTGTCCCAGCGCCTCCCACGCCGGCGCGTAATTCGGATCCAGACTCACCACCTTCTCCAGTATTGCGATTTCATCCTTATTCGATTTGGCCTCGTGTGGAACGGCCAGCGTTCGCAGATACGCATCATAGGCTTCGCGATTCGCCGGAGCGCTGCCCGTTTCCAACGCTCCGCTGGTGATCCCCAAAGCCGGCACCAGTGCCTGCCGTACCTCTTTCGCCATCTGGTTCCGCAGCGCGATCAAGTTATCGACCGGTGCGGTTAGCGTGCTCGTCCAAATCAGCTTGTTCTTTTTCACTTCCACGGCTTCCAGGGTCACCATCACGGTTTTGTCTTGCCGCAGAAAATGTCCCACTACCACCGTGCCCACGCCCAACTCTCGCCCCGCTTTTGCTGGGTCCGCTTCGGCGTTGGCGTATTTCTGGGTCGCCGTCGAGGGCCGGATTTCCAGCGAATGCGCAAAGGTCAGCGCATTCGAAATCTCGTCGGCCAGCGCGAACCGCAGAAACTCGCTTTCCGCATCGTTACTAATATTCTGCAGGGGCAGCACCGCGATGGTTCGATGACCCGCCTCCACGGTTGCCGTCCTATGTTTCAGGAACCACGCTCCCACCACCGCCACGGCCATCAGCAGCGCCGCCGTGAGTCCGGCAGCGATCCATCGCAGCTTCGAACTCGGCTTCTGGAACGTGTGTGGCACTGCGTGCAGCCTGGTCACCTGGCGAAGCCCGCTGCGCAGCGTCGGATCCGTTCCTTTCTTCAATCGCACCAGGTCCGCCTTCATCTCCGCCGCGTTCTGGTAGCGCTGGTCGCGGTCTTTCTCCATCGCTTTTCCAATGACGGCTTCAAGTTCCGCCGGCACCGCCGGATTCATCGACCGCGGCGACGCCGGCTTCGAATTCATCACCGCATGCAGCGTCGTCACCACGTTCGTGCCGGTGAACGGTTTCTTGCCGGTTGCCATCTCGAACAGCACCACGCCAAATGAAAATATGTCGCTGCGCACGTCCAGAACTTCCGACCGGGCCTGCTCCGGCGACATGTATACCGCTGTCCCCGGAATCACCCCCACCTGGGTCAGCGATTCCTCCAGCGACGAGTCCGTCGACGTGCCCACACTCCCATCCCTGGCCAGTTTGGCCAAGCCAAAGTCCAGAATCTTCACCTGTCCATTCGGAGTCAGAAAAATGTTTGCCGGCTTGATGTCGCGGTGCACAATCCCCTTGGCATGCGACGCCGCCAGCGCGTCCGCCACCTGCACGGCGATGTCCAGCAGGTCGTCAAGGTCCATTGCCTTGCCGTGGATCCGCTGTTTCAGGCTTTCGCCTTCCAGCTTTTCCATGACGATGAACGGGTGTCCGTTGTTGTCCTCAATGTCGTGGATGGTGCAGATGTTGGGGTGGTTGAGCTGTGATGCGGCGCGCGCCTCCCGCGTAAAGCGCTCCAGTGAGCGTTGATCCTTCGCCAGATGTTCGGGGATGAATTTCAGGGCGACATGCCGGCCCAGGCGGATGTCTTCCGCTTCGTAAACCACTCCCATTCCACCACCGCCCAGCTTCGACAGCACGCGGTAATGGGACACCGTCTGCCCAACGATTTCCATAGCAGTGTTGCCCGAGCAGGTGAAGGCGTAATGGTAGGCTGTCATCCCGGCCGGGTCAACCAAGTTTGGGGAGAGTTTGGGCAGACCAAGGTGTAAGCAGGAAGTTTACGGCGGCTGAGAATTATGACCGTCTATCCACCGGCCACCGACCTAGTGTCCCGGCGGCGTCGACCGGGGATGGATACCCAACTGCTTCAGTTTCGATTGCAGAGTTGTCCGCTTCAATCCCAACCGCATGGCTGCGCCTCTGCGGCCGCCGATTTGTCCGTGACTCTCCCGCAAAGCGCGCAGAATATGCTCGCGTTCCGCCGCCCCCCAGACTTTCATCCACGACTTCTTTTTTGTTCGCGGTCATGGGCTTCAGTTCGCTTAACGGCGCGACCAGCACCGAACCATGGGTCAGAATCACCGAGCGCTCGATAAAATTCTCCAACTCCCGCACATTCCCCGGCCACTCCCAACCCATTAGGGCATCCACGGTTCTCTTGGGTATGCTCGTGATCGACTTGTTCATCCGCCGGGCGCACTTCTGCACAAAATGTTCCACCAGCAACCGGATGTCGTCCCGCCGTTCCCGCAACGGTGGCACCCGGATCGGAAACACGTTCAGCCGGTAGTACAAATCGCTGCGGAACTCTTTCTCACACACGGCATCAGCCAAATCGCGGTTCGTCGCCGCAATCAAACGAAAGTCCACCTTTAGCGTGTGGATTCCGCCTAGCCGCTCGAACTCCCGATCTTGCAAAACCCGCAGCAGCTTCGGCTGCAGCGCCAGCGAAATCTCCCCGATCTCGTCCAGAAACAGCGTGCCCTTGTCGGCCAGTTCGAGCCGGCCAATTTTTCTGTTCACCGCCCCGGTGAACGCGCCTTTCTCATTGCCGAACAACTCGCTTTCCAGCAGCCCCGACGGAATCGCCGCGCAATTCATCTTGATGAAACTGTTGTCGGCGCGCTGGCTCTGCTGGTGGATCGCTCGCGCCACCAGTTCCTTGCCGGTCCCCGTTTCGCCCAGCAGCAGCACGGTGGCATCGCTGGCCGCCACTTTCGCCACCTGCTCCATCATCGCTTGCAAGACCTTGCTCTCTCCGATGATTTCTCCGAGCCCCAGTTGCGCATCGATTTCCTGCTCCAGATAAAGCTTTTCTTCCGTCAGCTTTCTCTTGGCTTCACGTAACGCTTCGCTGGCTTCCCGGAGCTCGGTGACGTCCATGCTGGCGCCGGTGAGTCTAATCACCGCGCCCGCCGAGTCCAAAACCGGTTCGATCGTCGTATCGAAGTAGTGCTTCCTTCCGCCGAAGGTGGCCTGCATTTCATCGCGCACGCCCACGCCGGTTTCCAGTACCCGCCGCCGGGCTTCCGTCATGCGCGCCGCCTCCTCAGGGCCGAAGATTTCGCCCACAGTCTTTCCCGGTTTTTCGCTATCCGAAAACGGAAGCTGCGAATTGTACATCCAGGTGTAGCGCAAATCCCGGTCCTGGTTGAACACCGTAATCGGAGAGTTCTTGAGCGCCACCCGGAAGCGTTCCTCGCTTAGCCGCAAGGCCTCCTCGGTGCGCTTGCGCTCGGTAATGTCGGTGCGAATGGTGATGTACTGACGGGGCTTGCCCTGGGAGTCGAGAAGCGGAACGATGGTCGCATTCACCCAGAAGATCGAGCCGTCCTTGGCGCGGTTCCGAATATCGCCGCACCAAACCCGGCTGTTCCCGATGGTTTCGTACATCTGCTGGAAAAATTCCTTTGGATGGTAGCCGGAATTCATGATGCGGTAATTCTGGCCAATTGCTTCCTCCTTGGAATACCCATTGATGGCGGTGAATTTCTCGTTGACGTAAGTAATCGTGCCCTGTAGGTCGGTCACAGCCACGATGGCGTGCTGATCCAGGGCAAACTTTATGTCGGCCACTTCTTTGAGCGCAGCATCGCTCTTTGCCAAGCTCTCCTTCAGGGCTTGATCCGCCCGCTTCTGCTCGGTGATGTCTTTTACCAGAGCCATGTGCCATCGGCGCGTCTCTCCTTTACTCCACATCGGCACCACCAGAACCCTCACCCAGCGCACCGATCCATCCGGTTGAAGATACCTTTTTTCCAACTCGAAACTTGCCAGCTTTTCCTCGGCCAGTTGGCGCAGGAATTCACGGCTCTCCCCAATATCATCGGGGTGGGTAATGCTCTCCACGTCGCTCCGCAGCAGTTCTTCTTCACTGCGGCCGGCAATTTCGCAGAACTTTGGATTGACTTGCAGGTATCGTCCCCTGCGCGCATCCACCAGGCAAATGCCCACCGGAGACCGTTCGTACACCGTTCGGAATCGCAGTTCGCTTTCCCGTAACGCCTCCTCCGCCCGCTTCCGCTCCGTGATGTCGTTTCCAAACGAAATCGTGGCCACGACCGTACCGTTCACTTTCACATCACTGTTCCGCCACGCGATGTAGCGCTCTTCACCTGTTCTGGTGAGAATCGGGTTCTCGAAAGTCTTGTCCGCTGTACCAGTCAAAATCTTGCCAAACTCTTCCCAGACATAGGGATATCGAACTTTGGGTACGAGAGTCTCCCAGCTCTTGCCTTTTAGCTCTGCGAAGGTGTAGCCAGTGATTTCTTCGGCAGCGCGGTTAAACAGAGTGATATTTCCGTCAGCATCCAGACCGAGGATGATTGCATTCGCGGTCTGAATCAGGTTCTCAGAAAACTGCTTGGCATCTCGCAAGCCCTCCTCCGCCCGCTTCCGTGCCGTGATGTCTTCCTCGAAGATTACAATGCCGCCAATATCCCCCCTCCCGTCATGCCACGGCCGTATTTCCCACCGTGACCACTGCACGGAACCGTCGGCGCGGTCGAAGCGGTCATTTTCTTCCCGCAGTACCTCGCCCGCCAATCCGCGCCGATGGGCCTCCTTCCATCGCTCGGGAATTTCGGGGAAGACCTCGTAGTGCGACACGCCGCGCAGATCGCGGTCGCCCAATCCATAGTCAGTCCGCCAGCGGTGGCTCACGTGGAGATACCGCATCTCGCTGTCAAACATCGCCAGCCCCGCCGGCGCGTGCTCGAAGAAAAGCCGGAATCGCTCCTCGCTCTTCCGCAACGCCTTCTCCACCCGCACTCGTTCCGTGACGTCATGCGCGATCCCCCGCACAATCGGCGTCTCCACTCCTTCGGTGCGCAGCGTGTTGTGATACTCCCAGATGCGCTGCTCTCCCGAGCGGGTCAGCAGCGCCAACAGGCCGTCAGCTTGCCCCGCGCGCGCGATCTCGCGCAGATAGGCATCGAACTGAGCGCGGAATTGCGGATCGACAAAATCCCGCATCGGTTTCTGTAGTACTTCTTCTACGTTGTAACCCAGCAGACGCGCTGGAGTGGGATTGATCGACAGGAATCGGCCTTCAAGGTCGTGGACACACAGCAGGTCTTGGCTGTGCTCGACCAGATCGCGATACCAGTCTTCGTTTTCTTCCAGGGCCCACCGGATCGGGTCCCCCACGACTGGCACTTCTTCCGGAAAATGGCGCTTCTGTTGCCCAGGGTGGAATGCCATGGCTGCACCCCTAAGCGCCGCTTGGAATCCCAAGTTATCGATCGGCCAGATCAGACTCCCGCAGCACTGTACAGTATACTCCCCCGAGGCCTTCGCAAAGCTCCCCTAAAATGGG
>PKXK01000106.1:13030-16750 GCA_003132325.1 Acidobacteriaceae bacterium | reverse complement strand
CTACATTGCCGGGCCTCCCACCATGGTGGCCGCTATGCGGCAGACGCTGGTAAGCGCCGGGGTCGAAGAGGACGACATTCGGGCAGAAGAGTTTGCCGGCTACTGAAGACGCCAGAACGGCGAACCGCCGCGGCTAACTCTACCTATCTGTGCAAAATGGATCAGTTTAACGTTTTTGCCCGTCTCAATGTAGAGGATTGCTGCTCTAACCGCGATTTATCGCCAATAATGATACCTGCCTCATCGGTTTCTCCTGCGTAACCTGCTATGGCAGCGCAGCGGTTTGGGTAAGCGCGGCCACCAGGATCAGCAACAACATGACGAAAATCAGGGAGCCGCTGACCAGCAGCAGGATTTCGCTCAGCATATCGGCGTTCATTACATCTTCCGGATGCATTTGCATCTTGCTCTCCAGCGGGTCGGCACGATTGTGGCAGGGGCATGCACTCGAGGCTCCCCTCAATCGCGGGCCGAACTGTGCCTAGATACCCGCCTCAAGAGGGCAGGCCGTCTGGTTTGGCGGGTAACTGCTCTCTTGAGACACCAATAGGATCGCTCATTTCCGTTGGCAGTACTGTGCAGAATGGCTCAGTTCACGAGGCGTGCCTGACAGGACAAGCCTCTTAGTATGTAAATGTGGCGAAGGCGCGGGAGTTTTGTATTAGGGGTCGATTCATCTAAAGCACAGGAGTTGCGTTGCTCTCGCCATCACGACTGCGTTCTATGGAACACGAAAAAGAACACCGCCAAGGTAAAGCAGCCAAATGCATAGATGAAGGAGGAGAAGAGCACCACCGGCGGATCCACGCCCCGCAGAACGTTGAGAACGTGGAAGACGAACGTCCATACTAACAAAGCCGTTATCAGAACCGTTCCGAGGAATGCCAGCAATGCCGCACCTTTGAGTGTCATGGTCGGAGTATGAACGGTTACTGGGGCATCCGCAACTAGGGTCTATCAGCGGGCCGACTTGAACCGCATACGCTGGCCTCTCATCCCCGCGGTGAGGCTCCCGGGAGAGAAGGCACTTTCAATATGTGTTCTTTTTGGCTCGTAGAGGCGCTGACGCGCGCGGGGCTGGCATTTCCCGAAAAGTTGGATCAGGCCAGGTTGCTGTTCGAACGGGTGCTGGGGTACGCTAATCATCTCGGGCTCTACTCAGAACAAACAGGGCCGCAGGCCGAGGCTCTGGGCAATTTCCCGCAGGCCTTTACACGTCTCGCGCTGATCAGCGCCGCATTCAACCTGGACCGAACGTTGGGCAGCTGGAATGGCACGACGCAAGTCTTGCCGTGAAACATCACCTAGCCCAATAAGCAAAGTGCTACCGGGAACTCCGCCAATGCCTCGGAAACGGCAATCTTTGCGTAGTCATCCGTCTTCTGTAGGTCCAGAACTTCTCCTGTAAATGCGTTCCGACACTTCTCAGAATCGCTGCGCAGTGGGACCAGAACGTGAGTATCGTCCCAGATTCGGGGTCCGATTGGTGGAAGATCGAGGTCATTGAGTAAGCCGGCGACCAGGCGCGGAACAACCACGAGCGCCCTCGTGGTTCCTGACTTTCTGGCGAATGCAACAACGTGGTTGGCTTTCGCGCCTTCCACCGCCAACGGCAGGTATTCGCCCTGCTGAAAAAGATCCGGTTGCTGTTGACGCAGGCACAGAGTTCTCCAGATCAAATACATCTTGAGTCGACCGTCCTCAGGAGTTTCCAGCAAGCGGCCTGTTGATAACGCATCAGGGTCCTTGCCCCAGACACGGATACTCTCGAACATTTGCTGGCGGCGGAGATAGTCGACTGGACGCCGGTTGTCTGGGTCGACCAGACTGAAATCCCACAACTCATTGCCTTGGTAGATGTCGGGAACGCCGGGGCACGTCAGTTTGAGAAGCGTCTGCGACAGGCTATTCCATAAGCCAATGCGGGCGACACGGCATTGGAACGGCACAAAGTCGTCGAGGAACCGGTTCTTGGCACCCGGATTCAGCAATGTGCTTATGAACGATGAAACTGCGGTTTCGTATTCAGTATTTCGATTGATCCAACTGGTCGTCTGCTTGGCTTCACGGATCGCCTTCAACATGTAGTTTTCTATCCGCTCACAGAAAGTCTTCCAGCCGTCTGTATCGTTCAGAGGCTCTGATGGCCAGGCACCCACCAACGTCTGATAGAGCAAGTATTCGTCATTCGGCGAGGGGGCGGGCCTGTCGTTGACCAGGCACTTATAGCCGCGATTGAAGCGTCTCCAGTCCCGCACCCGAAGCCGCCATAGCCCCGATATCTCCGAGAGCACATTGATCCGGGCGCGCACATCCTCGGAGCGCTTGGAGTCGTGCGTGCTGGTAGCCAGCATGGTGTGAGGCCAATCGCGGAGGCGCTCCTGATTGGCGAGATGAAACTCCGGCGTTGTGGTTCCGAATCGGTGAAGATCGCTTCCGACGTCATTCAACGAGACCAGGCGGTTATAACGATAAAAAGCGGTGTCTTCCAGGCCTTTGGCCATCACAGGGCTGGTGACCTGCTGGAATTTCATGGCGACGGTTGTAACGGCGTCTCGGTAAGCGGGATCTTGTCCTCCGGCGATGCGAGTCAGAAGCACCTCGCCGACGAAATCGAAGATGCTGGTATCGGCGGCCGGACTTCTCCATTTGGCCGAGGCGATGGCGCTGCGGATGTAGCGTACGTCCTTATCCGAAACACCGGAGGGGCTCACGTAGGTGCGGTACACGGGAAAGGTGGCGACCACCTCCATCAGTGCATCGCGCAGGCTGTTAAGGGTGAAGTCGCAGGTGTGCCGTTTGGCGAGAGCGATCTTGGCGATTTGATTGGCAAGTACGTTCAGTTCACTGGCCAGGGCAACCCGGATGATCAGTTTTCGGCAGCGGTAGAAAAGGTCGTCAATATCGACGTCATCCCCTACAAAGTTTCGGTAAATGCGCTCCAATCGCATGACGGCGGCGGGGTCTACAAACACTCCGTTAACGAGATTCGAGAAGTCGTAGCCCGTGGTGCCGCAGACAGGCCACTCGGCGGGCAGCCGTTCTGGGCCGGAAAGGATTTTCTCGATAACCACATAGTGTGACCGGTTCCCGTTGCTCTCGGAATTGTTTGCGGCGACTGCGATGCTGCGTTGCAGACGTTCGAAATATTGAGCGGGATCATACAGTCCGTCGGGATGGTCCACGCGGAAGCCATCCACTTTGCCGCCGGCCACCAGACTCAGAACCAGACGGTGGGTTGCCTGAAAGACGGTTTCGCTTTCCACGCAAATACTGGCGAGATCGTTGGTATCGAAAAACCGGCGGTAGTTGATGTCATCGGAGGCGACTCTCCAGTTGGCCAGGCGAAAGGTTTGCGCTTTGATGAGTTCGTGCAGCTCTTCGAAGCTTGCGGGATCGGCAGGCGTGCCGTTGATCAGCTCGACGGCTCCAAGAATGCAAGTGGCGATCTCCTGGGAACGCGTACACAACTCGGCCAAGCGGCGCTTATGGATTTCCTTGTCACGATTGCGCTCGGCGATGCGATCGCTGCTCGCCTCCTGCCTTCCCGGCAGGTGGCCGAAGGCGGTGATCAGGCTCTGAAACTCGAGTAGGTCCGGATTCTGCGCGCCGAGTTTCGCTGCGAGTGCGTCCGTACAGTGCTGCAGGATGCGAGGGTACTCCCTGGGATCCACGGGAAAGCGATGATTGCGGTAGGACACATCGAACTCGCCGCGCTCA
>PKXK01000106.1:0-12981 GCA_003132325.1 Acidobacteriaceae bacterium | reverse complement strand
GAATTGTCACTGCCCATCACTCCCATGTGGTTGGGCACGATGTCGAGTATCAATCCCATGCCGTGTTCGTGGAGAGTAGCCACCAAGCGGTCGAAGTCTTCGGGGCTCCCGATTTCGGGGTTTAACGAGTCGTGGTCCACGATGTCGTACCCGTGCATGCTGCCGGCGCGAGCCTTTAAGCACGGAGAAACATAGCAATGACTGATGCCAAGTGCGGAAAGGTAGGGAACGATCGCCGTAGCTTGGGCGAAAGTAAAGTCGCGATTGAGCTGCAGGCGATAGGTCGCGAGCGGGATGTGCGAGCGTGGCTTCATGATTCCAAGAACCAAACCACGGACCAAGCCGGCAGCGTCTTTCGCTTCAGAACATCGGCGTTCACTTGCTCGCTGGCATAGATAACCTGCGAAGCAGGGGGAATCAGGCCAGAGAGGGAATCGGTTCCAAGATTCGCCATCAGAATGAGTTCCGACTTGTCTGAAAATTTCCAATGCGCGGTGAGGCCTCGATCTCCGCGGACTTCGTAATCCGCGTCGACGGCGCATCCCGTTGCGCATCCCGTTGAAAGACGGGAGACAATGTGCTCACACCGTAGTCCCAGCAATTTGCGATAGAAGCGCAGCCAGTCTTGATGGCCCGGTTGCACAACGACGCTCCAGTCGAGCTGTGAGGCCTTAAAGGTGCTGGCATCGCCGGGGTCGGGAATCCGCTCGCGTTCGGCGGGGTCATTGAATCTGGCAAACTGAGCGAACTCATTTCGTCGGCCCGCGGTAACCGCAGCAGCCAGGTCCTTCTCGAAATCACAGAAAAAGAGAAACGGAGTTTCAGCCCCGAACTCTTCACCCATGAATAACAGCGGTGGGGAAGGCGCGAGCAGGAGGATCGCCGCCGCCGCGCGTACCGCACAGGGATCCGCAATCTGAATGATCCGCTCGCCGAATGCACGGTTTCCGACCTGGTCATGATTCTGAAGGAAGGAAACAAATGCAGTAGGCGGCAGGCCCTCGGTGGGTTCACCGCGCGTTTCGCCATTCCTGTAGAGGGAAACCTCGCCCTGGTACGCGAATCCGTCGGTAAGGCAACGTCCCAATTGATCGATTGGACGTTGCGAATAGTCCGCATAATAGCCGTCCCGCTCACCAGTGATCAGCACGTGCAACGCGTGGTGGAGGTCGTCGTTCCATTGGGCGTCGTACGCCTGCGGCTGGCAGCGCTCGGTACGTTGAAGGTAACGCGCCTGGTTGTGGTCGTTTTCCAGGATGAGGTGGACGTGGCGACCGGGCGCGACGGAACTCCGGACGGCATCGGCCAATTCTGTGAGGATGTGGGGTGTGGAGTCGTCGATGATCGCGTGAACCGCGTCCAGACGCAGTCCGTCGAAATGGTATTCGGTCAGCCAGTAGAGCGCGTTGTGGATGAAGAAGTTCCGCACGACTTGGCTGTCGGGGCCATCGAAGTTGAGGCCGTCTCCCCAGGGAGTCGAGTGCCGATCAGTAAAGAATTGTGGCGCGTAAGACCTGAGATAATTTCCTTCCGGGCCAAAGTGGTTATAGACAACATCCAGCAAAACCATCAGTCCGCGGTCATGGGCACTTTGAACCAGCTCTTTGAGATCTTCGGGTCGGCCGTAAGTGCTATCGGGAGCGAAGGGGAAGACGCCGTCGTAACCCCAGTTGCGCTGGCCGGGGAAGTCGGCAACTGGCATCAGCTCCACGGCGGTGATTCCCAGATCCGCGAGATAGTCGAGCCGCTCGCCCACGGCGGAGAACGTCCCAGACGGGGTGAAGGCTCCCACGTGCAATTCATAGAGAACGGCCTCTTCCCACCGGCGGCCACGCCAGTCGCAATCCTGCCAGTCGAAGGCACCGGGGTCGATCACTTCGCTGGGTCCACGCACGTCCCGAGGTTGAAACCGTGAGGCTGGATCGGAGACTTCCTGCCCTCCATCGATCCGGAAATGGTATTGAGTCCCAGGCCTGGCCGCATCGGTGGTTAATTCAAACCAACCCTGATCGCACGGGTCCAGAGGAAGCCGCATAGACCGGTTCGCACCGGCAAGGGAGAGCTCAACCTCAACCTTACGTGCGACCGGGGCCCACAAACGAAAGCGCACGCTTCCGTCGTCGCGGCACTCGGCGCCGAACGGCATGTTATAGCGGCGCTTCATTCGGCTCTTCCTTTTTGCCGATTCCGCGTCGTTCCAGCAACACGACCATGGACCGCGCCTGCAGAGGATAGGATGCGCCGGCGTCGTACGTTTCGAGGGAGCGCAAACCACCATCTCGTGAGGTGTCCATCCATGCGCTCCAGCGAGCACCGGCACGGAATGCCGGCAACGTGAATCCAACATCTTCGTGGTGAGCGTTGAGAAGCACGAGGAAGTTGTCGTCGCGGAGCTTCCGGCCGCGTTCATCGGTCTCATCCACTCCCTCCCCGGAGAGAAACATTCCCAGGCA
Organism: Acidobacteriaceae bacterium; assembly: GCA_003132325.1. Taxonomy (GTDB): domain Bacteria; phylum Acidobacteriota; class Terriglobia; order Terriglobales; family Acidobacteriaceae; genus Acidiflorens. The sequence goes on along the minus strand of PKXK01000106.1, from coordinate 10,528 downwards.
GTGTAGCGAAGGATCGCGCCACTCGTCCTCACTGATCTCCTTGCCGCCAGGATTGAGCCACAACACATCTTTTACACTTGCGCCTTTGATTGGGCGGCCCTGGAAAAAACGCCGACGGTGGAATACGGGATGCCTCTTGCGCAGGCTGATCATTCGCTGCACGAACGCCAGCAAGTCGCGGTCTGGAGGCTGCAAATTCCAGTTCAGCCAGCTGGTCGCATTGTCCTGGCAGTAGGCGTTGTTGTTTCCCAGTTGCGTATGGCCGATGGCATCACCCGCATACAGCATCGGTACGCCCTGGGACAGCAGCAGCATGGCCAGCAGATTCCGCTTTTGCTTGGCGCGCAGAGCCTGGATGTTGGAATCGTCCGTGGGACCCTCGGCCCCGCAATTCCAGCTGAGATTATTGTTGTTGCCGTCCCGATTCTCTTCGCCGTTGGCTTCATTGTGTTTTTCGTTGTAACTGACCAGATCCTGCAAGGTGAAGCCGTCATGCGAGGTGATGAAATTGATGCTGGCATAGGGACGCCGGCCGCTGTGTGCGTAAAGGTCGCTCGAACCGGTGATGCGATAAGCCAGATCTCCCAGCAGTCCTCCGCCACCCTTCCAATAAGCACGCACCGTATCCCGGTAGCGATCGTTCCATTCCGTCCATCCCACCGGGAAGTTTCCGACCTGATACCCTCCTTCGCCGAGGTCCCAGGGTTCGGCGATCAGCTTTACCTGCGAGAGCACGGGATCCTGATGGATGATGTCGAGGAACGCGCCCAGGCGATCAACCTCATGCAGTTCGCGGGCGAGGGTGGCAGCCAGGTCAAAGCGGAAGCCATCCACGTGCATCTCGAGAACCCNNTGTTCAGCGTGTTTCCCGTGCCGGTGTAGTCCCTGTAATAGCGGGAATTATCAGCCACAAGGCGGTAGTAGCTGCTGTTGTCGATCCCCTTTAGCGAGAGCGTGGGACCGAGATGATTGCCCTCCACAGTGTGGTTGTAAACGACATCGAGAATCACTTCCAGCCCCGCGGAGTGCAGGGTCTTGACCATGGTCTTGAATTCGTAGATTGAGTTGGTTGCCAGGTATCGAGGTTCGAGCGCAAAAAATCCGATGGAGTTATAACCCCAGTAGTTGCGGAGGCCGCGTTCCGTGAGCCGGCGGTCGTCCAGGAAACTGTGCACGGGCATGAGCTCAATCGCGGTCACTCCCAGGCGCGTGAGGTGTTCGATAACCGGAGCGGTGGCCAGACCCTGATACGTCCCCCGTAAATGGGCCGGAACGTCAGGATGGCACATGGTGAATCCTTTGACGTGGAGCTCATAGATCAAGGTATCGTGCCAAGGGATCTTGGGTGGTGCATCCGACTCCCAGGTGAAAGCGGAGTCGATCACTCGGTTCTTGGGCATTCCCATGGCATCATCGCGCCGGTCAAAAGACAGGTCCTCCTGCCTGTGTCCGACCCTGTATCCGAAGTGAGCGTCGCTCCACCGGATGGTTCCCTGAACTTGCTTGCCATAGGGGTCGAGCAGGAGCTTGTGGTGATTAAAACGATGGCCTTGCTCCGGGGCGTAGGGGCCATACACCCGGTATCCGTACAATTGGCCCGGACGTAGTTCCGGCAGATAGCCGTGCCAGACCATGTCAGTTTGCTCGCGGATCTGGACACGAAGAGTCTCACGTTTCCCAGAACTGTCGAATAGGCAAAGTTCCACTTTCTCCGCGTGCTCTGAGTAGAGCGCGAAGTTGACGCCTTCGCCGTCCCAGGTTGATCCCAAGGGATAAGGTTGGCCAGGCCAAACGATGGGCTGCGTTTCATTGGGCATCGATCCTGGATTCCTCCGACGTAGCAGAAGCAAGTTTCTTGGAGCTAAGGATACATCCGCAAGGCAGGGTTGCTGCTGCCATTTCGCACCGGAAGGTAGGCTGTGCTTTTTCGGGGACTGCACCCCGAAAAAGTGGCCCCTGCGGGATTGTGCCTCAAGACCATGGTTTGTGCTGGAACCCACCTCGCAGCAAGTTCAAGACAGGCGGAGACTCTTGAGCGAGGCGCGAGCCGCTCCTCGACTGATGTCAGGCACAATGACCAATTCAAGAACCGTGACACCGGAGAGGCCAACCTGACATTCCTCGACCTCGCGTATTGTTTTAGGGGGACTGAAATTCCACTGCTGGCGCACAATTTCTCGAAACGAGCGTCCGCCATCCGGAGACCATCGCAAGATGAACTCTTGGGTACGCTCTGTCTCGGTTTCTTCGAAGACGAGCGCGATGCGTGTGAGTCTTTGCGGCTCATCGAAGATTAGCCGGATGGTTTGAGTGCCAGAATCGGCGGCACGCCAGCCCCGCATTTCTCCTGAGACCAGCGCAGACTCGACCGGATATTCCTTCTTTTCCGATGTGACCTCGACCACGGCTGCATCGTCGAGGTCCAGCCAGCCTTCGTCGAGAGACGGAGCATCCTGCGAAATCGGCGTGATCAGGCGCTTGCGCATAACACGCCAGTTTACCTTTGCTGAGGGCTCGCAGGCAGCCTTCGCCATGCGACCCGGAGGCGCGCCATCCCCCCTCCTACTTGGCGGCAGTCACCGACTTCACTGAACGTCGCCATCCAAACTTGCAACATCCGCAAACGAGACATAAATCCTCCTCCTGTTTTCGGCTCTTGCGATTGGGGAGAGGCTTATCCCACAGGCCCCTTTCTCATCTATGGTTCCAAGAAGGGTGAAGCGTAGCGCGGGACGGATAGCGCAGTCCGTGCAATATTGCACACTTTGAGGCACCCTATGCGCTCATTAGCATTCACGGGCACATCCCAAATGTTTATCCAATTCCAAGGCATCTCTCGCATTACCGCCCAATGTCTCTTCGCTGCGCTCGTATAATGTTAAGGATATGAACAGAAGTTTTCGTATTCTGTGCTCCATCGTCATCGCAGTTCCTCTGCTTTCTGAAGGGCAAACGCACAACGAAAAAGTTCCCGTCATACAAGGCGGTGCAGGTCCCTGTTCCGTCGACCTTACAGTTATGGGCGCGGACGGCAAACCCGTTTACGCGGCCACGGTCAAGGTTCATATTGCGTATGGTTTTGGCGGAATGCGCAGACTCGATCTCGAAGCCGGAACCAACTCAGACGGGAAGGTAAAGTTCGCCGGACTTCCCGTCCGTGTGCAGAGACCTCCACTTGAGTTTCACGCTTCGAAGGATGAGTTCGAGGGTGTCGCGGCGTTCGATCCGTCAACCGAATGCCAAGCCAAACATGACATCACACTAGAGAAGCCGAAAGCACGAGACGGACACTAGCGAGCGCCGCGAAGTGTCCGCCGCGCTAGCGGCTTCGTTCAAACGCCCGCAAAAGACGGTGTTTACCGGAATGGCGTGTCAACCCGCACGACTCCATGCGAAACTAGGCGCATGAAAGTTATCGCTGTAATTCCAGCGCGGCTGGCTTCGACGCGCCTGCCCCGCAAGATGCTGCGCGAGATCGCCGGCGAGCCCCTGCTGGGGCTAACCTACCAGGCCGTGCGCCGCTGCCCCCAACTCGACGAAGTCGTGGTGGCTACCGACTCCGACGACATTTTCCAGTTCTGCCAGCGAAGCGGATTTGGCGTGAGGATGACTTCACCTGCTCATCGCTCAGGCACGGAGCGCACCCACGAAATCTCTACCGTCATTTCTGCCGATATCTATATCGATGTCCAAGGCGATGAACCTCTGACTCGTCCCGAACACATCGCCAAACTGATCGAAATCATGCGGCCACCCGAGGTCGAAGTGGGCACACTGAAAACACCGGCGGCTGACATCGACATCAACAATCCCGGCGCCGTGAAAGTGGTGACGGATGCCGCTGGCCGCGCCCTCTATTTTTCTCGCGCCACCATTCCCTTCGATCGCGACGGCACGCATCCCCGATATTACAAGCACCTCGGAATCTACGGACATCGCAAAGGCGCGCTGGACAAGTTCGTCGGCTGGCCGGAGTCGTCGCTCGAACGCTGCGAGCGGTTGGAGCAGTTGCGCTTCCTGGAGAACGGGGTACCAATCTACGTCGCGGAAACGCCGTTCGACACTGTAGGCGTGGATACCGAAGAGGATGTGCGGCGGGTGGAAGAGATTATGGCGAAGAATTTGTAATTTCGTAATCGGGTAATTTGGTAATTTGAAAATCAGATTCAAGCCCGAGTGCGGCATGGGATCGGTTTCAGATTACCAAATTACAAATTACTCAATTGCCAATTTTCTCTGCGCCTTCGCCCAGGCTTCGGCGGCGGCGATTCGCTTTCCGATCGCAGGATGCGAGTGGAGCAGCCACTCGACCCAGCGGGAAGGCGTTTTTTCAGCGAGATTCTGCTCGGCTAATTTATTCATCGACGAAATAAAGGGTTCGACGCTGGCCACCGAATGGAAGCAGTAGCGATCGGCTTGCCGCTCGTTGTAGCGGGAGTAGGCATTGAGCGCGGGCATCAGCAAGAACGAGAGTACGGTCGACACCAGAATCAGCAGCGGCAGATTGGCAAAATCGGACATGGTCTCGAACATTTGGCGACGCTCCACGGCGTAGCTGAGAACTTCGTTGGCCAGCCAGAAGCCGAACAGTGTGATTCCCGCCTGCACAAAAATGCTCTTTAGAATGTGCCGGTGCACGTGATGCCCGAGTTCATGCGCGAGCACGGCTTCGATTTCGTCGTCGGAATAGTTATCCAGTAAGGTGTCGGCGAGAATGATGCGCCGGGTCGCGCCGAGTCCGGTCAGCGCGGCGTTGGCTTTTTTGCTTTTCTCGGAAAGATGCCACTTATAAACGCCACGCACGCGCGTGCCGGCACGTTCGCCCAGAACGATCAAGCGGCGCTTGAGTTCTTCGTTTTCGAGCGGCTCGAATTTGTAAAAGATCGGAAACAGCACAACCGGCGCCAGTTGCGCGAGCAGCACAAAGAGCCCGAGGAAAACAGCCCACGCGATCACCCACCAGTGCTGCGGAGTCTGGCGTATGAGCATGTAGAGCAATTCGACCACGATGGTGGCCATGACCAGGCCAATCAGCAGGCTCTTGAATTCGTCCCACAGCCAGGAGCGGAATCTTTGGTTAGAAAGGTTATAGCGGTGCTCGAGCCGGAAACCGTAGTAGTCGAGCGGAGTTCCCAGCACTTTGCTGATCAGCGTCAGCATCAGGACGTAGAGAAAAACGGCGTAAGCGTAGTTTTGCGAAGCGCCTCGCTCGGCCAGATCGCGGAGGGTTCCGCTCCAGCCGGCGGCCAACAACACGACGAGCAGGCCGAATCCGGTCGCGAAATCGGCGATGCCCAGCCACCGCTTGACGCGGTTATAGCGGCGCGATTCCGGAGAATCGGCGAGAACCGGTGAGGTTTCCGTCGTGGCCATTATCCTGAGTGTTGTCATTATCCTATCGCGTTCCGAGGCGGGCTAGAACCCGAAAGGGCTGGCCCGACGGTCAGAATAAGGCTGGATGTGCTAAAGCGCGGCCGCAGTCACCCTCGGCGGCTAAAGCCGGACACTGAAAACAAGCCCCTCACCGCAGCGCTGAAGCGCTCCACCCCATCACGCCAAAACCGGGCGTGCTGGGGACCCCGGCGCTGCGCCACCCAAAGGCAAGAACAAAATCGAATTTTTCAGCAAACTGTTCAGCCGTTCGCTCTCTCCGCCACCAGCATGGACTGCAGAATTTGATCCGAAACCTCTTTGACAGCGGCGGGCGAGTGAGACAGAAATAGCGTGTTGGTTTTGTCGTTCTCGCCAATGGACTTCAGGGTATCGAAGTACTGTGTGACCATCACCAATTGCATGACCTCTTTTGCGGATGCGCCCTCCACCACCTTCTGGAACTGTTCGATCGAGGCCTGCAGTCCTTCGATGATGGCCTTCCTTTGATTGGCGATCCCCTGTCCCTGGAGCGCCTTGCTTTCCGCTTCGGCCTCAGCCTTCTTGACCACCAGAATCTTCTCCGCCTCGCCCCTGGCGTTCGCGGCNNTCGGTCACCAGCACATTGACAATTTCGTATCCGAATGTCGCCATGTCCGCGTCCAGTTCCTGCTTGACCGCCGCGGCAATACTGGATTGCGAGGCAAACACTTCGTCGAGCGTCATTCCCGGAACATGCCCTAGGATCACCTGCTCGACATAAGACTTGATCTGCGCCACCGGATCGGACAACTTGTAGTAGGCGTCGTAAACTTTTTCCGGGCGAACGCGGTTTTGCACCGAAATAGGAATGGTGACGAACACGTTGTCTTTCGCCTTCGTCTCCATGGTCAGAGTGATCTGATTCACGCGCAGACTCACTGTGCCAGTCACGGAATCGAAGAACGGCCGCTTCCAGTTCAATCCGGGCTCGGCGACCCGAAGGAACTTGCCGAATCGCGTGATCACGGCGACTTCGGCCGTGCGCACGGTGAAAAAGCTTCCCAGAACCAGGTAAAGAACAATGAGAGCTGCGATCGCCAACGGAACCCAGTACAGTTGATCCATCTTGGTTTCCTCCGCTGCTTCTTACTTAAAGCAAGCCAGATTTTACCTTTCATTGAAAACGACTCGTGTCTAACCTTGAGGCTGCCGAGCTTCGCTCGGCTGGACAGCCGAGGGCGGCTGTCCCTACGCAAGCCTTACGAATCTTTCCCCAGTTTCCAAAATCTCTTCAACCAGTTCAGGTGTGGCGGCTTCCACATAGCAACGCAGCATGCGTTCGGTGCCCGAGGCTCGGAACAACACCCAAGCGTCGGCGCCGTTGCCATGCTTGGGAGCATCGAGGTAGAACTTCACGCCGTCGCGATTTTCCTTGCGCAGGATCGGATAAGCGCCGAGCTTCGTCGTCTGCGGGTCGGCGGCGCGGCGGATGGCGCCGTTCTTCATTTCATCGGAAATATGCAGATCGCGCCGGCCAAAGTAGTGCGCGCCGAATTCACGCTGCAGATCGGCGACGAGTTGGCCGAGCGGCTTCCCTTCTTCCGCCATTACATTTGCCAGCAGAAGCGCGTTGAGAATGCCATCGCGTTCGGGGAGAAAGCGGCCGTATCCGATGCCGCCGGACTCTTCTCCGCCGATCAGAATTTCGTGGTCCATCATCAGATCGGCAATGTACTTGAAGCCGATGGAGCACTCGTGCAGCTTGCGTCCGTACTTGGCGGCGATGCGGTCCATCATGCCGGTGGTGTTGAAGGCGCGCACCACATCGCCCGGCCATTTTTTGCGCACCAACAGCCAGTGCAGCAGCACCGACATGCACTTGTGCGAATCGACGAAGCTGCCGTCTTCAGCCACGGCGCCAATGCGGTCGGCATCCCCGTCGGTGACCAAGCCGGCGTGGCATCTCTCTTTCACCACAGTTTCCTGCAGCAGCGCGACGTGCGGCAGGATCGGTTCGGGATTAATGCCCGGGAACAGTGGATTCACTTCCTGGCGGATCGCTACGTACTGAATTCCATTCTTATCGAAGACGCCCGGCAACACTCCGCGCCCCGAGCCGTACATGGAGTCAATGGCAAACTTGAAGTTCGCTTTGCGGATCAGGTTGAGGTCGGCAAACTGGCAGATCGCCTCGACATAGGCGGGCTTCAGATCGACCTCTTCGATTTTCGCGGGTGAGTGGCCGCTGGGCATCGCGTTGGCCGCGAGTTCTTCTTCGATTAACTTCATGATCGCGGGCGTGGCCGAGCCTCCAAACTTGGCTTTGAACTTCACGCCATTCCAGTTCCAGGGATTGTGGCTTGAGGTAACCATGACACCGCCCGCAGCGCCGAACTTCTTGACGTTGTAGGAAACCGTGGGCGTGGGCACGTAGTCGTTGGCCAGCACCACCGGAATCCCTGCGGCGGCGATGACTTGGGCAACGGCACGAGCGGCGTGGCCGGACAAGAAGCGCGTGTCATAGCCAATAACGACGCCGCGTTGGGGATCTTCGTGCTTGAGGACGTAACTGGCAATCGCTCCGGCCACGCGGCGCACGTTGTCAAAAGTGAAATCGTCGGCAATAAGGCCGCGCCAGCCGTCGGTACCGAATTTGATTTGGGTCATAGTCGTCGTTGGTCGTTGGTCGTTAGTCGTTCGCTAGGGCTTCCTAACGACGAGCGACCATCGACCAACGACCTTCACACCAGTTTCTTCAGCTTCTTCTCATCCAGATGCTTCACTACTTTGCCGACATCCTGCGACTGGTCGAGCGTGGTCACGAGCAGCGCGTCGTCGGTCTCGACAATCACCAAGTTGCTCACTCCGACCAGGGCGACAAACTTGCCGGGGGCGTGAACGTAATTATTCTTCGCGTTGAAGGCAAAACTTCCAGACGCTGAGGCCAGGCTCCCATCGCCAGGTCTCGTCTTCGCCACGTGGTGCTCATGCAGCGCGGTCCAGGAGCCGAGGTCGTTCCATCCGAAGTCGGACGGCAGGCAAAAGATGCGCGACTGGGCTTCTCCCTTGGCGGAACGCGGCTCCAGCACCGCGTAGTCGACGCTTATGTTTTCGCACTTCGGGTAGAGCTTACGAAACGTGTCGGCGAACTTGCGCGTGCCATAGGCGGCGGCAATTCTTTCGAGGAACGGAGCGGTGTTGGGAAGATGCTCGCGCAGCGCGTTCGCTAGCGTGTCGGCGCGCCAGAGAAACATGCCGCTGTTCCAGAAGTAGTTACCCGCGTCAAGAAACTGCCTGGCAGTGGCGAGATCCGGCTTTTCGGTAAAGCGGCGCACGCACAGGGACGATTTTCCTTGCTGATCGGGCGAAGCAGCATCGCGTGAACCTGTCTCGATATAGCCGTAGCCGGTTTCAGGGCGAGTTGGGCGGATGCCGAGCACAACGATGTTTTCTCCGGCGGCGGCAATTTCGATTCCCCGGCTCAGAGTCGCCCGGTATTGAGCGGGGTCGGCAATGACGTGGTCGGAGGGAAACAGGCCGAGCACCGCGTCGGAATCGCGCTGAAGCAAAAAGAATGCGGCTAGACCAATGGCGGGAGCCGTGTTGCGTCCGGCGGGCTCGGCGACGATCTGCTTCGGAGGAAGTTTCGGAAGCTGACGCAAGATGGCGGGGCGCAGGTCGCCATTGGTGATGACCCAGAAACGGTTCGGCCCAGCCAAGGGCAACAGGCGCGCCACCGTTTGCTGGATCATGGTCTGCGTACCGTCGAGCGCGAGCAGTTGCTTGGCATGGCGCTTGCGGCTCAGCGGCCAGAAGCGCGTGCCTCGGCCGCCGGCGAGAATGACAGGATAGAAGTGTGGGTTCGTCTTCACCGGAATAGAAAGCCTACCATTTGCCTGACGCGGGGCAAAACCCTCAACCGCAGAGAAGACAGAGGATCACGGGGAAACCCTTGACACGCAAATCACCTCGGGAGAGAAGGGCGAACCTGGTCTTCCCTGTGGACCTCTGTGCCCTCTGTGGTAGATGGTTTGGTTTAGAGCCGTGTCGCGGGCTCGGGCACCGTCCCGCTGGGCACGGAAGCCTTTAGAAATTCGATCGCCCACTGCGGACGAACCTGAAACGCGTCGAGGTCGGCCGGGATCACGACCGCATCTCCTTTGGCCATGGTCACCGGGTCGCGGCCATGCGCCTCTACAACTCCGCAGCCTTCCACCGCGACCAGGATCTGCACGGAAGTTTTCCCGGACGCGTCTCTTTCGGACTCGATGGTTGAAAAATCGTGCGGGCTTTTCAACTCGAACAAGTCCACCGTAAAATACGGGGCCGAGATCATCGAGGAGCGTCGGTTCTTGCCGCCGTCGATGGCCACAGGCGCGGGGCGAATCACTTTGCCGGAGGCAACACGCTCCTTGACCGAGGCCAGGCCGCGATCGAGATGCAGCGGGCGCGGGCGTCCGTAGTCGTAGAGACGGTATGTGGTGTCGGATTGCTGCTGCGTTTCCACTATGACGGCCCCGGGTCCGAGCGTATGCACCGTGCCGCCGGCAACGTAAATCATTTCGCCCTGATAGACGTTGATCCAGTTGAGCAGCTCCTCCGCACGCTTTTCGTGGATGGCTTGCTCGAATTGAGCAACCGTAACGCCGGGCTTCAAGCCCAGTGCGATCTGCGAACCAGGTTTAGCGTGGGCCACGTACCAGCATTCGGTTTTTCCCCAGGGCTCGCCGAAACGCTGCGCGGTGGCGTCATCGGGGTGCACCTGGACGGAGAGCTTTTCCTCGGGAAAGAGAAATTTCAGCAACAGCGGAAAGCGCCGCGGGTCGCGGGCGGCCGTGCCTACTAATTCGGGGCCGAATTCTTTGCTCAGGTCCGCGAGCGAACGTTTCGCGAGCGGGCCGTTCGCGACCACGCAGTTGTCGCCGGTGAGCCAAGCTTCTCCGATGCGTTCGTTGAATTTGTGGTTGGGGTAGATCGCGGAAAGGTCGAGCGTTCCCCAGGGACGCGGGTCGAAGGCAGGCGACATCAGGAGTGGATAGAGTTGGGTCATGGACGCAAACTGTGAAACCAGTGCCGCGTTCCGCTAGTTCTGGGCATGAATCCATATTGTCATCGAAGCAAAGCGAAGGACCTGCTTTCTGTCGCGGCATGAGACAGCAGGTCCTTCGCTTCGCTC
>PKXK01000033.1:16271-19097 GCA_003132325.1 Acidobacteriaceae bacterium | reverse complement strand
CTGAAATTGAGTTCGCTTGACCAGGTGGATAATCTCAAAACACTGCAGGCCATCGTAGTAGCTCTTGAGGGCGGAGCAGCCCAGCCCAAGCAATGAACGGGATGCCGAGATGAGTCTGGGACTCGCTTAGCGCATCCCCTTTCGTTCGATTCCTTCACCCGGCGGTTTCTTCCTAGCCTCATCGCCCGATCCAGTTGCTTCCCCCAATCAGTCGAAAAATGGAGGTGCCTTGTGAGCGCCTGCATCTCTGCCGTCCAACACCTTCGTCGCTTGCGAGGAGGATCACAATCGCACCTTCTTGCGGCATCCGATGGTGCCTCCTATGTCACGAAATTCCGGAACAACCCGCAGCACGTCAGAGTGCTGGCGAACGAAATGCTCGCAACCCGGCTGGGGCGGGCGCTGGGTCTTCCAATGCCGCGCGTCGAGGTGATCGACGTCTCCGCCTGGCTCGTCACGCACACTCCGGATTTGCGAATCCAGTTGGCTGGTGTGGAGATCCCATGCCAAAGCGGCCAACAACTGGCATCGCTTTATGTCGGCCCAGAGAGTTCTGGACTGACGTTCGACTACTTGCCTGGTGAACTGCTCGAGGGTGTTCGCAATCTGACCGACTTCGCGCGAGTACTCGTTCTGGACAAGTGGACGTGCAACAGCGACGGACGGCAGGCAATCTTCTGTCGNNGCGGGCGAGTGGAGCTTTCCCGACTGCCCGCTAAGAGGTGTGTTTGCGAACAACTGCGTGTACAAGGACGTCCAGGGATGGGACGCATTCGAGCCTGCGCTGAGCCGGGCCGAGCAAATGGACGCGAACGAAATCTGGCGGTTTGCGGCCGACATACCCGAGGAGTGGTACGAATGGGATAAGGATGGTCTCAATCGGTTGGTGGAAACGCTCTACGCTCGCCGTTCCAGCATTCGCAGACTGATCGGCGACTTTCGCAGGTCCGGTCGAAATCCCTTTCCGAACTGGCCAACCGAGGCGGTTTGAGTGTTTGGGACCAATCGTTAATCATGCGTATTGTATCGGTCCGTTTCCACGCTTTGGAAGCGACAGTGGCAGTGAGCACAAAACGGAAGCACAAGCCGGCACAAAGGCACAAAGTATCGTTTGGGGACTGGCCCTGAAATCCCAACCTATCATTCGGCCATGAACGCCTGACGTATCGCGAGGAGAGCAATCGATGGCAACGGGAACCTGGGAAGACTTCACTAACAAATATGGATTTAGCGATGGCGCGGGTGTAGAACCGCGCGATTTTGAAGCGCGGGCAAAACTGGTCGAAATGCTCAACGACCATGAGGCAATGAAGACGGCTGGGCTCCGGGCTCTGGAGTACGACCGACCCGGCCTTTACAATCCATGTTTGCTGGTTGTGGTTGAAAGGCGAGCGAAATCAAATATGGAACTATTGAAATCCTGGTTGGCGGGCGAGATCGAGGAAGCGCCGCTACCCGATGAGCTGGAACTTGCGATCTCGGAGTTAGTGGCCGAGGCGTACGAGATTTGACTTCGTGAAGGTGTGAGCCACTGAGATCTTGCGCTCAACCCACTCCTACCCCCAAGACTGCCGATACTCGGTCACTCGAACAGCTTTAGGATGCACAAAGTGGCAGTTAATGCCATTTATGCTTCAAATCACAGCCCCACCACAAAGACATTCGGGAGTCGCTAAATGAGGCCACATGGAAAAACCAAGCTGGGATTCTACCCATTGCCCGTGCCCGAAGCCGAGCGCCTGAAGAATTGCCTGGCCTTTCCGCCGGAGTTCTCGGCGCTTGATCCGTGCGTAGGAGATGGCGTGGCGTTCACGCATTTGCTAGGAGGAACGCAGGCCCGTCGCTACGGCATTGAGATTGACGCGGACCGGGCCGAGCAGGCAACCAGGCTGGGTATCGACACCCTACAGGCGAACACCTTGAATGTGCGCTGTCCCGCAGACGCTCTGTCCCTGCTCTACCTCAATCCTCCGTACGACTTTGAAACCGGTCAGACGAACAACCAACGGCTGGAGTTGGTGTTTCTGGAGCACACCTATCGCTGGCTGAAGCCGGGCGGTGTTCTGGTGTTTGTCATTCCACAACCACAATTGAGACCGTGCGCGAGGATCTTGAGCGAGCACTTTGCCGATCTGTTCGTGTACAAGCTCACGGAACCCGCCAGCGTCCAATACAAGCAGGTTGCAGTCTTGGGCGTGCGGCGCAAGCGACACCAGAACATTCGAGACTCCGCGCTGCTGGACTCCGTGCGCTGGCTAGAGATGTTGGCAAGTAAAGCCGATCTTGAGGCTCTGGGCGATGTGCCTGCAGTCCGGTACGAGGTTCCCAGTTCCGGGCCTGTAGTGCTTACCAATACAGGCATTCCTCTGGACGAGGTGGAAGACCTGCTGCCAGAATCAGCAGCCTACCGTCAGGCCTGCCGTGTGCTTCTCCCCAAACAGCGGGACGTCCGCGGCCGGCCGCTCACACCTCTGCATGGCGGACACGTCGGCTTGCTCTGCACTGCCGGAATGCTCAACGGAGTATTCGGCGAAGGAGAAGACCGTCATATCGCGCACTGGCGCTCGGTGAAATTCACCGACCATTGGGAAGAGCAGGAAGAAGATGGGACCAAGATCCTGCATGACCGGGAACGGTTCTCACATGAGTTGACGCTGGTCTTCGCCGACGGCGAGACTCAGATTCTGACCCACGAAAAGAAGGACTCGCCGTGAAGAACGCACACCTTCGCTTCGGTTGGCTTACCTACGTAAAGAGCACCGAGAAAACGACCACAAACATCAGACTGCGGCTGGACCGCTTCATCGGCGAGGTTTTGCCAGACCC
>PKXK01000033.1:15642-16209 GCA_003132325.1 Acidobacteriaceae bacterium | reverse complement strand
CTCTTGGCTGATTCGGAGGCTTTGTTTGTGTGGGCGTCGCTGGCCCAAATTCACGGCATCCCCGGAATTCCCGATTGGGCGGAATGGTTTCTGCGCCAACTCGAAAAGCACAAAGCCGTCGTCCCGATGCTGGGTCTTGGATGTAACCCTGTGCTCGTCAAAGGGAACAAAGAGCAATTTCTTTCCTGGCTCAGTGACGGCTTGTGGAGCAGCATCATCCGCTTTCCCCCAGAGACCGGACCAATCCATTGGCCAAGTTTGGATCTAAGACAGACTCTTCTACCCACTGAAAACTGAACCCCGTCCTTTCCTGCTTATTTCAATCTCTTTCCCTTCAGGTCCCTCTTCCCGCGTTCTGAGGATTTCCATGCTCGAACTTACGACGATATATGACTATTTGCGCGCCCATGCCAAGTTGCTTGGAGAACGCATCCTGCAGGAATACCCAGCCCTGCATCCGTTCAATGATCCGGTCTCGCCCCGGATTGACGCGCTATTGCGAATACCGTTTCCGGCACAGACGATTGCCCTCATGGGTGTTGTGAAGCGCTGGCAGTACGCCAGAAC
>PKXK01000033.1:15428-15580 GCA_003132325.1 Acidobacteriaceae bacterium | reverse complement strand
GGAACGGCGGCGACGAGAACACCCCGCACGGTGTCAACGAGGTGCGGATGAAACACGGCCGGATTGTGCGTGAAGGCCTGCATACCACGCTCGGCGACATGAGACTGCGGAAGCAGTTTCCGACTCCGCGTGAACGCTGGATGTCGTTGTGC
>PKXK01000033.1:0-15376 GCA_003132325.1 Acidobacteriaceae bacterium | reverse complement strand
AAAATCTCCGAGACCATTGAGGCCAGGGAAGGGAAGTCCTGCCGGCCACTGCACAGTCCGTTGTGGCAGGCCGACCCGGAGAAGATCCGCCGTATGGCACCTGTGGAATTTATCGGTCGCTACATGCCCGGTTGGTTCGACTATGCCATTTGCGACGAAATCCACCAGCTTGCGGGCGATACGGCACAAGGCAATGCCCTGGGCACTCTGGCCTCATGCACCGACCGGATCGTCGGGCTGACCGGCACGCTGCTGGGCGGCTACGCAGACGATCTCTTCAACACTCTATTCCGCCTCGAAGCAAAGCGGATGAAGGAGCATGGCTACGAATGGGGCACGACGGGACGCAGTTCCTTCATTCAGGATTACGGAGTCCTGGAGACCATCACCAAGGTAGAGCCTGCCAACAACGCCTGCTCGAAGGCCAAAACGACCAGCACAGTTCGCCGCAAGCCTGGAGCGTCCCCGCTGTTGTTTGGCGAATTCCTCATGCAGCTGTGTGCCTTTCTGTTTCTGGAAGACATCTCGGGAGAACTGCCGCCATACGAGGAAACCTATCTGAGCGTGCCGATGGACGCTCCCATGCAGGAAGCGTACCGCGAGCTCGAAGATGACATGCAAAAGGCATTGAAAGCTCACAGGGGCAACCGGTCGGTTCTGAGCACGATGCTGAACACCCTGTTGCTGTATCCCGATCACCCGTACGGGCTTGGAACCCTGTACGGTACTGAGTTCGATCCTGAACTCAAGCGCAAGGTGAGATTCGTTATTGCAGAACCCCGTGACCTTCCCGAGGACCGCATTTATTCCAAAGAACGCAGGCTGATCGAGGAGATCAAGAAAGAATTAGCGGAGGGGCGTCGCTGTCAGGTCTTTGCCGTGTACACACAGAAGCACGACGTGACGGCGCGGATTCAACGAATCCTGAGCAACGAAGGAATCCGCACGGCAGTTTTGCGTGCGAGCGTGGATACCTCGAAGCGTGAATCGTGGTACGCCAGACAAATCAAAGACGGAGTCCAGGTAGTGATCTGCCATCCCAAGCTGGTGGAGACCGGTCTGGACTTGCTGGATTTCCCGACCATCATCTTCTACGAGTCCGGCTACTCACTGCACACCTTGCGGCAAGCCAGCCGCCGATCATGGAGGATTGGTCAACGACGACCCGTACGTGTGAAATTTCTTTGCTCTGAGGGGACCATGCAGACTTCCTGCCTCCGCTTGATGGGGAAGAAGCTCCTCGTGGCACTCACCATGGAAGGGAAGTTTGCCGGCGAGGGATTGCAGAGCATCGATGAAGACGATGACATGCTTTCAGCCATGGCGCGGGAATTGGTCGAGAGGAACGGCATTGGCGAGACCGCCGATTCCACTTGGAGGGCCCTGAATACAGAACATCAAAAACTGTTCCCGACAAAGTCTGTTTGCAGCGATGATGCTGCTTCCACCGAAACGGCGAAGAGACCGCTGGACACTCAGTCTGACACCGCTGGTCTTTTTGAAGGGGTTACCGACACCGGTTCTATCTTCGTCTTCGGACGTCGACCCGAATCGTTGTCAGGCAGGAAACGGCGCGGGAGGCCAGCTGTCCCGGAGCAAGCGTCGTTGTTTGGTCTCAGTTGACCTGACGTAAGCGACGGCTGGGCGAACGCGCAGGCGCGGTGCGCAACCTCGCTGAGCAGTCCTCTCTCCGAAGTCCCTCAACCCGCACCGGCAAACGTGGCTGCGGCCAGCGCCGCCGCCATTCTCTCACCTTCAAGAACGTCATTCCAAATCAACAAGGAGGAAAGAAGTATGTCAGAAACTAGTACGCTCATTGGCTATAGCGGCCGAACCATCGGTCGCGAAGAGCTAGCACTGGTACCAACACCAGTGGCAACGGAAACGCACCGCCCGGTCCCACACCACGAGATCGTGCAAGCATTGGTCGAGACACTCGGATTTCGCCACATAGGTGTCGTCCACGATGAATACGCAGTCTCGCCGGACGGCATGAAAGCCTTTGGGGTTCTCGACCTCGCAACCGAGATGGCAGGGTGCCGTTTCTCCATCGGTTTGCGAAACTCCCACGACAAGAGCATGCGTCTGGCGATGACCTGTGGCTATCGCGTGTTCGTGTGCTCGAACATGGCGTTTGCCGGGGATTTCACGCCGGTGTTGGCAAAACACTCAAAGTCGTTCTCGCTGATCGACTGCATCTCGGTTGGCGTTGATCGAATGCAGCGCAACTTCGAGCCGATGCGAAAGCAGGTAGAGGCATGGCAGAGAAGTGAACTGACAGACGTCACTGCCAAGGTGGTCATCTACGAAGCGTTCGTCGAGGGCAGACTGGAAGCTCCCAAACACCTTGCCCGCAGGGTGCATGACCTCTACTTCGAGCCGAAATACGAGGAATTCCGGCCTCGAACGATCTGGAGTCTCTCCAATGCGTTCACGTCCGCGTTCAAGGAACTGGATCCTATTCCTCAGTTCAAGACTACGGCCAAGCTGGGCGAATTCCTGGAAGCCCGGTTCTCGCAGTCGTTCTAGTTTGAGGGGGCGGTACCGGCTGGCCGCCTTTTCCCAACCAGTAATCCCACTTTGCTTAGACGACCCATGCGGGCGACGCTCGTCCGCATGGGCTGAAGAGAGGAGTCACCGTCATGTGTCCATTGTTCCCACTTGGGCAAATTGTGGCCACGCCCGGGGCGCTGGCTGCATTCGAGAGAGCGAAGCAGCCGCCTACCTGTTTCTTGGACCGTCACGCAATCGGGGACTGGGGCGAACTGGAGCCAACCGATGTCGCAGAGAATAAGTACAGCCTGATTCACGGGTTTCGATTGCTGAGCAGCTATACGACAGAGGCGGGCGAGAAGATCTGGATAATCACCGAAGCTGATCGATCAGCAACCACTCTGCTTTTGCCAGGGGAGTACTGACGAGTTGCATGACTCGGACCATCAGTAGAGCATCGCAGCCATTCTGCAGAATGCCGACCGCTTTGGCGATCAAAAGACGATCGCTAGTCGGGTCGTGCTGGATTTCCTGCAGACTGAGCTAGACCCGCTGATGCGGAGGGCGGCTGAAACTGGTGAGGCATCCCGCAGATGATTCAAAACGTTGGAGGAACTCCGTGACAGCGCCCTGAACACTGGGGAAGATCATGGTTCTGGCGTGAAGTCATATCGGAAAAGTATCGCTATATTATGCGGGAGTCAATGACGACGATTTACGTCGATTTACGTCAGTTGATGCGGTAATGGCAGCCGCGGCTTTCGCGGGATTGTTGAGCGGCTTCCAGGATCAGAAGCGCTGTGAGGATGCCGTTGCGCAGGCCGATGATGGAATCGCTGACCTCGCACTTTTCGTAGAAACGCGCGATCTCGAGGTCGAGTTCGCGCAAAATCCGCATGGCCCGGTTCAGACGTCTCTCGCTCCGGATCAGGCCGACATAATTCCACATCGTGTGCTGGATCGTCAGCCAATCCTGAGCGATGAGGGCGGGGTCTGCTGGTTCGTGTTCGTACCGCCAGTCCGCCACCTTGGGAAAGTAGAAATCGTCGCCTCGCGTGATGCCTTGCGCGGCTTGCGCCCCAGCCCGTGTTCCCCAAACCAGGCATTCGAGCAGGGATGTGCTGGCCAGGCGGTTGGCACCCTGCAATCCGGTGCATGCGACCTCGCCCACCGCCCGCAGCCGTTCCACAGTGGTTCGGCCACAATCGTTGGTAGCAATGCCGCCGCAGCTATAGTGGGCGGCGGGGACCACCGGGATGGGTTCGCGCGTGAGGTCGATGCCGCGCTCCATGCACACGGCGTAGATGCCGGGAAAACGTTCGCGAAGCTGATCGGCGGGCTTGTGAGTAATGTCCAGGTAAACACAAGGCTCGCCCGACTCGAGCATCGTCTGGTAGATGGCGCGGGCGGCGATGTCGCGCGGCGCCAGCGAGCCGTCGGGATGGAACCGCTGCATAAATTCCTTGCCGTGACGATCCACCAGACGGCCTCCCTCGCCGCGTACCGTCTCGGAAATCAGGAAGCAGCCGTCGGGCGCCAGCAGCGCGGTGGGGTGGAATTGGATGTACTGCATGTTCATGCAGCGAGCTCCAGCGCGGTAGGCCATGGCAATGCCATCGCCGCGCGCGCCCGGGGGATTCGTCGTATGCAGGAAGACGCTGCCCAGCCCGCCCGTGGCCAGAATGGTTTCCTTGGCCAGAAGAGAGAAGATTTTCCCCGTCTTTCGATCGAGCACGTAGGCCCCGACGCAGGTCAGCAGGCGATAGACGTCGGTGGGCTCCAGGGAGTGGTGCGAGACGGTCAGCAAGTCCACGGCGGTCGCATTAGAGAGCACGTTCACGTTCGGGTGCGAGCGAACCCGCTCCAGGAACGCTCGCTCAATCGCGAAGCCGGTTTGATCCTTGCAGTGAACTATGCGCGGCAGGGAATGTCCCGCCTCGCGGGTCAGGTCAAGCTGCCCGGGATTCTCCGTGGAGGAGTCATTCTTGGAGCCATCGTTCTTCGAGACATCAAAGGGAACGCCCAGCTCGTCAATCAGAATTTCCTTCACCAGCCGCGGGCCTTCCTGGCTCAGCAGGCGGGCGGCGTCGGGGGAACTCAGGCCGCCGCCCACCGCGAGGATGTCGGCAACAAGCTGTTCTGGGGATTCCGCTGGCGCGCGATAGATGATTCCGCCCTGCGCCCGATCGGTGTTGCTTTCCTCAGGTTTTTCGGCGCGCGTCAGCAGGGTAACTTGGCAGCCCCGTTTAGCGGCGTCCCAGGCAGCCGCGAGGCCAGCCAGGCCACTGCCAATGACGAGAATATCGGTCTGTAAGGTGTCCTGCATTATGCGGGTTCAATCTCGAAGCTCAAGTCCACTGCCGGAGCAGAGTGGGTCAGCGCGCCGACCGAGATCCAGTCCACGCCGGTCTCCGCGAACTCCCTAACGTTCGCGAGCGTGATTCCGCCGGAGGCCTCGAGGCGAATTCTTTTCGCCGGATCGTATGCTGGACCGCGCCGATCGTCTTCCGCAAGCCGCNNGTGAACGAGCGCGTCGCGCAACTCGTCGAAATTCGTCACTTCGATTTCCATCCACGCCACGCGGCCTTTGGCAGGTTGCGCGGCTTCGAGTGCCGTTGCGACACCACCCGCCATGCGGATGTGATTTTCTTTGATCAGGACGGCTTCCGCCAGGTCCTTGCGATGATTGTGGCCGCCGCCGACGCGGACCGCATATTTTTCCAGCGCGCGCAGCCCCGGAGTGGTTTTTCTTGTATCCAGAATTTGCGCGCCAGTGCCTTCCACCTCGCGCACAAAGCGGCGCGTGAGCGTGGCGATGCCGGAGAGCCGCTGGAGCAGGTTCAAAGCCACGCGTTCTCCGGAAAGCAACGAGCGCGCCAAGGCATGCACTTCGACGGGACTATCGCCCGGGCGGAGGTCCTCCCCGTCTTTGCGTCCGATTTCCGCTACCGCTGAGGGGTCTAGCAGCCGGAAGACTTCGATGAACGGATCAATCCCGGCGAGGACAAGCGGAGCCTTGGCGATCAGTTTCCCGCTGGCGTGCCGCCCGCCGGGCACGACCGTGTCCGTGGTGATGTCCCCGACTCCAAAATCTTCCGCGAGGAATCCGCGCAAGAGTTCGCGGTAACTGGAGGGATCGGGCGATTCAACCTTGCTGCTGGAGCGCCGGACGTCCTCGCCCGGCTGGACGGGCGGGGCGCCCGTCTCTCCACTGTCGGATTCATCACGCGGTTGCGGCACTAGCTCATCTCCAACATGCGCACGATGGGGCGCAGGGCGCGCTGGCGCAACTCTTCGTCCAGAGTGATTTCCGGAGTGCGATCCCTCATGCAAAGGTAGAGCTTCTCCATCGTGTTGAGCTTCATATGGGGGCATTCGCTGCACGAGCAACCGCCCTCGCCGGGAGCCGAAATGAACTTTTTCTCCGGGCAAGACTTCTCCATCTGGTGGAGGATGCCATTTTCGGTGGCGACAATGAACTCAGTCGCGGGGCTCTGTTCGGCGTATTTGAGAATTCCAGTTGTCGAGCCGACGTAATCCGCATGGCGCAGCACCGCTTCCGGGCACTCGGGATGCGCCAGAGTCTTTGCGTGAGGGTGGCGCTCCTTCAGTTGCACCAGGCTGCGCTCAGAAAACATTTCGTGGACAATACAGCTCCCCGGCCAAAGCCGCAGTTCCCGTCCCGTCTTCTTTATTAGGAAGCGGCCCAGATGCTGGTCGGGCGCGAACACGATGGGCTGCTCGGGCGGAATTTGCCGGATGATCTTCTCCGCGTTGCTGGACGTGCAGATGATATCGCTGAGTGCCTTGACCTCAGCGCTGCAGTTGATGTAGGTGATCGCGACATGCTCGGGGTAGCGTTCACGAAACGCCCGGAACAGGTTCGCGGGACAGCCATCGGCCAGCGAACAGCCTGCCTTCAGGTCGGGGAGCAGGACAAGCTTGCTGGGGTTGAGGATCTTAGCGGTCTCGGCCATGAATAGCACGCCACAGAAGACGATTACATCCGCGGAGGTGGCCGCGGCTTTCTGAGACAGTTGCAGGCTGTCTCCAACAAAATCGGCCAGGTCCTGGATTTCTGATTCCTGATAGAAGTGCGCCAGGATGACGGCATTCATCTGCCGCTTGAGCCGCACGATCTCCTTCTCGAGATCGAGATGCGCCAGGGGCTGGTGGTTCTCGGTTTGTGGCGGAGCGATCATCGGACCTATCTATACCTAATTATGGACAAAGACAATTTGCGATGCAAAAGGTACTAAACGGTCTCAGAACCGGTACAAACTTCCTCAAGATCGCTTACTGCCGTCGGGAGGCGCCCCGCCAGACGCACTCTACGCAGGCCACGAACCGAGTTACAAAGATAGATCGCGTCGGCCATGCGCAGCAGCCGAGGGGTGAGAATTCGCTCCGATGCTTTGGCATTGCTGGCGAGGAGCTTTCCACGGTAGACCCCAGCCAGCAAGCCGCACTCTACTGGTGGCGTGAAGAGTTCGCCGTCGATCTCGACGAAGAGATTGTTGTGCGCTCCCTCCGTGATCTCGCCCCGCTCATTCACGAAAACCACATCTGCATGGCCCAGACTGCGTGCCTCTTGATGGAGGCGATCATAGAGCTCGCGATGGGTTGTCTTGTGATACAAGAATCGATCCTCGGAAGAAGTCCGGATTGGCGAAACGATGATCGTTCCATTGGATGACTGTGCGTCCAATGGTACGGCCTCAATCGAGACGGCACCACTACGATCCAGGAGGAGGCGGACTTTGGATGGACTGCCGGGTGCGAGACGATCCTGATGCTGCTCGAGCACCGCCCGAACTCTGTCCTTGTCGAAAGCAAAATCAAAGTACTGGGCCGAGGATTCCAGTCGTTGCAGATGATCCTCAATAAAATGATACTCTCCGTCCCAGCGCAGGCTCTCCAATAGCTGGAAGCTGGACGTGGACTGGCGCAGAAACTGCAACTTCAGCAAACATTCTTCGTACTCGTGTTCCGCGACCGAATCGAAGGTGATGCCGCTGCCGATTCCCATTTCGCCATGGCCCTCCTTCAGAACGATCGTTCGGATCGGAACATTGAAGACAGCGAAGCGGTTTGGCGCGAAGAATCCAATCGCACCCGTGTACACGCCCCGAGGTCCGTTTTCCGTCTCCTGAATGATCTGCATGGTGCGGCACTTCGGCGCTCCGGTGACCGAACCGCAGGGAAACAAAGCCCGGAAGGTTTCATAGAAACTCGTATCCGGCCGCAAACGCGCGGAAATCGTCGACGTCATCTGCAATAAAGTGTCATAGGTTTCGACGGTAAAGAGATCCTCCACCTGCACCGAGCCAACTTGGGCGACCTTGCCTAGGTCGCTCCGCACTAGATCCACGATCATGACATTCTCGCTCCGGTTCTTCGGGTCCTGCCGCAGCCAGTTCCTCATGAGCTGGTCTTCTTCGGAACTCCTACCCCGGCGTGCGGTGCCCTTCATCGGACGAGTCGTGATGCGGCCATCCTCAACGCGAAAGAAAAGCTCCGGCGACAGCGACAGGATGTACTGCCGATCGACATGAAGGAAAGCCCCGTAAGATACTCGCTGCCGCTCGCGCAGATGGCGGAAGAGCGCCGCCGGGCAGCCGTCATAGTCGAAGCGCGCTCTCGTGGTGAAGTTGACTTGGTAGGTATCGCCGGCCGCGATGTACTCCCGAATCCGCTCGACTTGCTGGCAATAGTCCTCGCGATCGATGTCCAGCCGGATCTCCGAGAGGTGCCTCGGGATTTGCTCAGCAGCCGATCCACTCGGTCGATTGACCGGCAGGTCTGGAGTTGTCTGCCCTGTCGTGTGATCGAAAACATGCGTCCCTTTGTAGACTCCGAACCAGGCTAGGGGGCCTTCCATCGCTCGTTGGGATGAAATGGTCGACTTCGGCCCGAAGTGATGGCCGCACTCGTAACTCAGGAAGCCCGCGACATAACACCCATCCTGGACGTGTCTTTCGATGACCTCAAACAGGCGCGGTAGTTCGTTCAGCGCGTTGACTCGAATGACCTCAACAGGGTGCAGGAACAGCCAGCTGCAAGGATGGGCAGGGTCGAGCCGGGCAGTCTCCAGCAGTACGCTTTCCGGCGAGTTCGCAATGAGCTGGTGAAAATGGTGGGGAAGAGAAATCAATCTACACACTCTGCACGGCTAGTCTATCGCGCCCGCGGCCTACGCTCGAAGTCATCATGAGGACTGGCCGGCGGCACAGAGTTCCTCAACGGCTCGAATCGTCCTGATCGCTCCTCGAAGCTCAGCCGGCGCAATCTTTTTTTCGAATGTGCGCTGAAGGCGGTCGAGCGTACGCACCACCTGCATCGCGCATTTCCGGCCCGCCGGTTTCAAGCGGAGGTGAAAGACTCTGGTATCCTCGGCGTCTACTTGGCGTGAGAGCAGCCCCTTGGCCTCGAGGGACGCGATGCAATGGCTAATATTGCCGCGCGTCGTCGCGAACGTGTCTGCCAGCAGCGATGGAGTTACAGTGCCCGGCTCTTCTAACAGAATGGACGAAATCACCAGCGCCTCCACGAGGTGCAGTCCCGTGGGCAGCAGGAGCCGCGTGAGATGCTGGTCGATCCGGCGGAAGGCGCGATTGATTTCGCAGATGGGACTTTGTTGCAGGTAGGCATCAATGCGCATGGCAGCAGCATACAATATAATTGAGCGCCTAAACTATCTACTTTGTCACTGAAGTACCGTTGCGCGTCCTGGAATGTAGCCGATAATTCGAGCGTGAAAGTCATCCTTGCTTTTGTTCTGCTCGTTGTCCTCACTCCTTCCTTCGCCCAGCAATCGACGCCGCAGGCCGCATCGCCGGACGGGCAAACGCCAGCGTCGCAAAGTCAACCAGCGGCGCCGCCGAAGCCGGAGGAAGCTGTGCTGGTGACGGGCACGTTTGAACCGATCCCGCTGCTGGAGACGCAGCGCTCGGTAATGTCGATTGACGTGCAACAGGCTCCGCTGCTGTTTTCGAGCGATGTGGACTATCTTCGGCTGGATCCCTCGATCGATCTGCAAGAGCGAGCGCCCGGTGGCGTGCAAGCGGACCTTTCCATTCGCGGCTCCACATTTGGGCAGACACTCGTCTTGATCGATGGTTTGCGGGTAAACGACGCTCAAACGGGCCACCACAATCTCGATCTGCCCATCCCGCTCGATTCAATTGACCGTATTGAGATGCTGCATGGCGCGGGATCGACATTTTACGGTGCCGACGCGATGGGAGGGGCAGTGAACTTTGTCACCGCGCCCCCGGCCATCAGCCAGCTCCGTATTCGCGCAGGGATAGGGAACTTCGGTTATAACGAGCAGCGCGCGGTCGCTTCCTATTCGGCGCTGAGATGGAGCGAAGAGATCACGGCCGATCGTAGCTTCTCGACCGGCTTCATGCCCGATCGCGACTTCCGCAGCGCCGCGGCTTCGAGCGAGACCCATTTCCAGTCTGCGCTGGGAGGCACGACGATCCTGCTCTCCGGCGCCGACCGGCCGTTTGGGGCGAACCAGTTCTATGGGCCGTTCGAATCGTGGGAGCGAACCAAGGGATGGTTCGCCGCGCTGACGCAAGATCTTGGCAAGCAGACGGTGTTTGACTTTGGCTACCGGCGCCACTCCGACGAGTTCATCCTGTTGCGCGAAGCCCCCAGCGTCTACGAAAACAATCACGTTACCGACAGCTGGCAGGTCTCGCTGCGCAGGCACGGCGAGGTCGCGCAGAACACAACGATTTCCTATGGCGCAGAGGGCTACCGCGACCAGATCGACAGCAATAACCTCGGACATCATGGCCGCAATCGCGGCGCGATTTATGCCGCCGTCGACTTCCGGGCATTGCGCCGGGTCTCGGTTTCTCTAGGCGCGCGCGAGGAGTCGTACAACGGGGCCAGGGGACAGTTCACGCCTTCGGCCAGCGCTGCCTACTGGATTTCGTCTTCGTTCAAGGTGCGTGGCGCGGTGAGCCGCGCCTTCCGCATTCCGACTTATACGGATCTTTACTACAGCGATCCTGCGAACGTGGGGAATCCCAACCTGCGTCCGGAGTCGGCGTGGAGCTACGAAGGCGGGTTCGACTGGAACTCCGGTGGACGTGTTTCGGTTTCAGCCAGCGGGTTTTATCGCCGCGAGCACGACGGCATCGACTACGTGAAGTGCCAGCCCGGCTCCCAGTTCAATGTTGCGAACGGAACCTGCGTTGCCATGCCGGGGACGACCGATGTCTGGCATGCCTATAACATCGACAACTTGCACTTCACAGGAGTCGAGACGTTGCTGCGTTACAAGCACACGCAACGGCAGGAGTTTGACCTCGGGTACAGCGGTGTCTATGGCGCGCAGCAGGCGCTCAACGGGCTTGAGTCGCAATACGTATTCAACTATGCGACCCACAATGCATTTGCGGGATGGCAGGGGGCACTGGGGTACGGCATCACGGCACGCACGCGGATCGGCGTAACCCAGCGTTACCAGCGTGATGCGTACCCCTTATGGGATTTTTCGGTCGCGCGAGAAGAGGGCCGATTCCGCCCGTATCTTCAACTGACGAATCTCTCGAACACGTCCTACGCGGAGATACAGGGTGTCCGCATGCCCGGACGCGCCGTGATCGGCGGACTCGAACTGATTGTCTTTTCGAAGAAACGCTAAGTCTGTTGCAAAGCATGCTGGTAGATAATCGGACCGTGTGGTGCG
Source organism: Acidobacteriaceae bacterium (assembly GCA_003132325.1). Classification (GTDB taxonomy): domain Bacteria; phylum Acidobacteriota; class Terriglobia; order Terriglobales; family Acidobacteriaceae; genus Acidiflorens. Next base: position 4,176 of record PKXK01000033.1, on the reverse strand, counting down.
GGACCACGACATTTGGAAACATTGTTCCAGGCGTGTTTACCCCGGTGCTCGCAAAGCATTCGAAGTCGTTTTCGCTGATCGATTGCATCTCAGTCGGCGTTGACCGAATGCAACGGAACTTCGAGCCAATGCGGAAACAGGTGGAGGCGTGGCAGCGGAGCGAACTGACGGATGTCACAGCGAAAGTTGTGATTTACGAAGCGTTCGTCGAGGGCAAATTGGAGGCGCCGAAACATCTTGCCCGGACCGTGCATGACCTGTACTTCGAGCCAGGGTATGAGGAGTTCCGGCCACGCACGATTTGGAGTCTCTCCAATGCGTTCACCTCAGCATTCAAAGAGCTCGAGCCAATCCCACAGTTCAAGGCAACGGCGAAGTTGGGCGAATTCCTAGAAGCCCGTTTCTCCCAATCGTTCTAGTTGGAGGGGCGGTATCGGCCGGCCGACGCAAGGATCGTGCCCCACGTGCACTGCGGCTGTTTGTTGATTACGCTTAGACATTTATGAAACCAGAACCGGTTCTACGCAGAGTTGGCCCGGATCACCTTATCCTCGCTGGCTCTGGCCAATAACGAACGCCGCGACGACTAGCACCCCACTACCGACGAGCATGCGGTAGAACGCCGTCGAGGTGCCCTTTTCCCATTCGCCTAGTAACACTCCCCAAGCGTTCGACGTCAGAACAATCAGTGCCACAAAGATCGGCCAACCAAAGCTGTTCCCCAGACGACCCAGGCCAAAAGCGCTCCGGCCGTACAGGAATACGCTCGAGATCCACAACAGGCTCATGGCGATCACCTGCAGAGCGTCGCGACTGACAATTCCCTGTCCGAAAACGTCGAGCGAGTGATCGCTGACCACACGTGAGAAGCAGTATCCTGCCTGGACCACGGCTGCAGCGCAGAGAAAAACTGCCAGGCTAAATAAATCCCGACCGGGAAGCTCCGGTTCGCAGGAACCTCACCAGCTTGCCTGAGCAGATCGGCACCGTATTGAATACCGAAATTCAAAGTGGGCGCGAGCACGCCTCCGATGAGCGCAATGATCAATTCCAAACGGAATCGAGTCGGATTCGACTCGCCGGAGGTCTCCTTTTTCCCTCCAGCTTGAGCACACAGGATCACTCCCAACACCATCACAGCGAGACCTAAGATGAACAACCAATCCGTCGTGGACTCTAATCGAAATGCCCTTGCCCAGACCATGGGCGCTAACGCGCCGAGCACAATCGAGAGGCCCAGTTGGATGGCGAAGCCCAGGGCAATTCCCAGGAGGTCAACCGCCACGCCATAAAGTAAAGATGCAATGCCGGTCTTGCAATGGCTGAGCGTTGCGACCTCATGGGCATCATGGCGGTCACGGTTCGGTGATGACAGGATTGCTGGCTGGCACTCCGGCGGTGATCGTACCAACCATCACAGAGCGCGAGAGCAACGCTCGTCGTTTTGTGGCGTTAGGTGCAGGCGAGATTCTGATGCTGGTTGCCAGACCAGATGGAGAAAAGGCGATTGATGCGGTCGAGTTCGGTGCTGCGGTAAACCGAGTATTGAAAGACGCGGCTTACTCTCACTCAGCTAGCGAGTATCAGAATCGATGCGGCAATACGGCGGCGCCAAAGCCGCCGCAGATCGGCTCGAGCAATTCGCAGTTAGCATCGGCAAGCAGTCTCTTGCTGCAGCTCAACAGGAAAGTTGATTTAAGAGCGAGAAGTTGGTTCTTCCCGGGTGGATCGGGCTTGGGAGTGAAACCGGTGTAACCTGCGTTTCAGGTTGCTACATCACCCTCGAGGAGAGCGCAATCCTGGCGTCTCGGGAAGACGATCAGGCAGGTTTATTGTGCCGGCTCTTTCACCACAATGACGCGGTCGCCAACGACGTTGCGCAGTTGCTGCACGATGCCCGAAGGCCAGTGGATTTCGACCAGATCCGCTGAAGCATTGGCCCCGAGTCCAAAATGAACGGGACCCGCGCTGGATGACGCATAACCGCAGCCGGTGGTCATGTGGTTGTACTGCGCCCCGGACTTCGTGACCAGCTTAATCCTGGCCCCGATTCCGTCGCGGTTGCTCTGGGTCCCCTGTAGCTTGAACTCCAGCCAATGATTTTTGCCCGGACTCTGATTGATCCAGATTTCCGCCGGCGCACTCAGCGCACTGACGACGACATCCAAACGTCCATCTCCGTTCAAGTCGCCCACGGCCGACCCTCGGTGCCGCGACGGAGGCTGCGCCGTTAGTCCCGCCTCGGCCGTCAAAGCCTGAAACTTCATGCCGCCCAGATTGCGGAAGACAGTGTTCGGCTGCTCGATGGGCAGGTTCGCCGCCGACGCCAGCGATTGCACATGCCCGCGCGAAACAAAGATATCTTTCCATCCGTCGTTGTCAAAGTCTGCGATCGTCGGCGAATAGCCGGCCATGGGCAGGCTCATCCGCGTCATGCCGCTCTCCCGCGTCACCTCCACAAAGCTTCCTTTGCCGGTGTTGCGGTAGAGCGGGAAAGTCTCCCCATCGAGAGCGACCAGAAAGATGTCGGGATAGCCGTCATTATCGAGATCGCGGAAATCTACTCCCATGCCGGAAATGTAGGTGCCGTCTTCCCGCAGCGCGACATTCTCGTCGAAAGCTACTTCCTCGAACTTGCCGTTTCCCTTGTTGCGGAAAAACGAATTCATCAGCTTGTCGTTGGTGACCATCAGGTCCATCTTGCCGGAAAGCTCGGAGTCGGCTGCGGCGACTCCCATGCCCTTGCCGGGATGCGCCCGAAAGCCAGCTTCGACCGAGGCGTCGCGGAAAGTGCCATCACCATTGTTGATGAACAATTGATTGGGAGTGGGCTTGTACATCTTGGGGTGGCAATAGTCGTGGTGCCCATATCCCTCGCACACGGGTTCGTGGTCCCCATCCCACTTCAGATAGTTGACGACGACGAGATCGAGCAGACCGTCGTTGTTCACATCTACCCATGCAGCGGCCACTGCCCAAAGCGGCCCGTACTCGAGGTCGGGTTTGTTCAGGCCAGCTCTGGCGGTTACATCAGTAAAAGTTCCGTCACCATTGTTGTGATAAAGGGTATTGCGATGCACGCCGGCGACAAAAATGTCTTCGTAACCATCGTTGTCGTAGTCGCCAATGGCGACGCCGGTGTCGTAGCCCGTTCCCGCTAGCCCAGCCTTCTCGGTGACGTCGGTGAAGTGTCCGTGGCCATCGTTTTCGAACAGACGGTTGTAGTATTTCGGGGAATCCTTGCGGAGCGTTTTGATGTCCGCCCCGTTAGTGAAGAAGATGTCGAGCTTGCCATCGTTGTTGTAGTCGAAAATGGCAACGCCGCCCGCCATGGTTTCTGGAGCGTGATGCTCCGGCGTCTCGTCGCTGTCGAGCTTGAAATCGATCGGCTGGTACGTGAACTGGATCGGGCTTTCCGTCGTGGTCCCTGCCGTCGCTACAGCTTGTCTCGGCGGAGTTCCGGCTGCGCCTGCCCGCGAATGCAGCACGTGCGCGCCCATCAACGCGAGTAGTGAAAATACGGCGAGCGCGCAGCGAACCTTCCAGCCATTCATATTCAGAGCGGCACCCAATGCCTTTTCTCATCTTACCTTGCGCCAGTTACTCTCGCCTCGCGCTTCTTGTAGCCTGGGAAGCCGATCCGGGAGGGAGCTTGCCGTCCAACAGCGAATACGGTTTCAGAACCCAGGATCAAGTGGCCCTTCGAGCGAACGAAACGAGTTCTGATCGATGGCGGGAGTTCGCCATCGCGCGGGCCCGCCAACTACGGCGAGTATCCGATCTTCATGCGACACCTCATCAGGCTCGCTAGCTGTTCTTAGGCTGCATGGAACCGACCGGCGCGGCCGATGGAAAAAGATACGATTGGGCATTATCAAACCTTTCCAAACCCACTGCAAAGGAGGCTTAGCTCCAACTGATTGAAGAGATGTCAATAAGGACGGGGACCGAAGACTCGGCCATTGGCCCACCAAGGCAGAGGCCGCAGGTTCAGTAAACCCTGCCCTTAAAGAACCGCCTGTTTGTGCAGCAGTCTGCTCTCCAACCCCTCTTTTTTCATTCTCGTCTAGCCACCCCATTTCTGAGTGAACTGTCGGTGACCAACTTCAACGTCAATGGATCAAGAATTAGGAAACATTATCTCAGGCGCGTTTACTCCCGTGCTCGCGAAGCACT
>PKXK01000145.1:15867-23209 GCA_003132325.1 Acidobacteriaceae bacterium | reverse complement strand
AGACACTGCACAAATCATTGTCATCCCCGGCTCGCTGTGATACCGTACCCTCAGTTCACACCTCTGGACCCACAATCACAGGCTCGAGTGTTGTGGCATATTCTGCCCGCCCAGCGCGCAGGTGGTGCGTTTTGAAAGATACGATCGATTCCGTACCAACCGAACAATCCGCCGGTCAGATCAACGATCAGGAAAGCTTTGCTAATCGCAAGCTGATCCGCCCGACCCTCAATCGCACTGGTGGTGATCAGGCGCACAATAACCACGGCCACAACCACGCGCCCACCGAGCGCAGGGATAGAGATAGAGACCGGGATCACGATCGCGACCGTTCCGCCGCTCCGGCCAAGAAGACCGCGCCCAGCGAACAGACCAACGCCGAGAATTTCTATTATCAGAAGCAGATGCAAACCAGGACTCCCATGGTCGTCGTGCTGCGCGACGGCGAGGAAGTCCACGGCACCATCGAGTGGTACGACAAACACTGCATCAAGCTGAACCGCACCGGCGCCGCCAACCTGATGATCTACAAACCCGCCATCAAGTACATGTTCAAGGAAGGCGCGAACGGGAAGAAGTAGCTGTCAGCTCTCAGCTGTCAGTTATCAGTTTTCGAATCTGAAACCGGGGTGCCATCACCACGCGTCCATACGCCGCACTTCTTGCCTCGTCGCGACCTGCGGGTTCAACCCAATCGGGAACTCAAACTGACGGCTGAGACCTGACGGTGATAGCTGCCCTTACAGCTTCGGCAGCACGATCCCCTTCTGAGCCTGGTACTTCCCTTTGCGATCCTTGTAACTCGTCTCGCAAACTTCGTCCGACTGGAAGAAGAGAATCTGGCACAGCCCTTCGTTGGCGTAGATTTTGGCTGGCAACGGCGTGGTGTTTGAGATCTCGAGCGTGACGAAGCCCTCCCACTCTGGCTCAAACGGCGTCACGTTCACGATGATGCCGCAGCGCGCGTAGGTCGACTTGCCCACGCAGATGGTCAGCACATCCCGCGGAATCTTGAAGTACTCGACCGACCGCGCCAGCGCAAACGAATTCGGCGGGATGATCGCAACATCAGCGGTTACGGTCACGAACGAACGCTCGTCGAAATGCTTGGGGTCGACGATGGTGCTGTTGACGTTGGTAAAAATCTTGAACTCGTCGGCCACGCGCAAATCGTATCCGTAGCTCGACACGCCATAGGAAATCACGCCCGCGCTCACCTGCTTTTCCGAGTACGGATTAATCATGTCCTGCTCCTGCGCCATGCGCCGGATCCAGCGGTCACTCTTGATCATGAAACCCCTTTGGAATTTGTAATTGGCAATTTGTAATTGGCAATTTTGCGGTGGGATCAAAAACTGATGGCACGGTTTTCAATCACAAATTACAAATTACCAATTACAAATTTGCTCAGGCTGGTGCTGCCATATTACGAGATTGATCCCCCGGTTGACAATCCGCCCTATCTCCCTTAGCATCAATAACTTGAGACATACCAATCCTCGGGGAGACAGGGGACACGCGTGATTAAGCTCGACATCATCAACGAAGTCGTCAACCGCACCGGGATCACCAAGACCAAGGCGGAGCTGGCCGTCGAAACCGTCTTTGAAAGCATGAAGAAGGCGCTCTCCACCGGCGACCGCATTGAACTGCGCGGTTTCGGCGTGTTCAACGTGCGTCCGCGCAAGACCGGCATCGGACGCAATCCGCGCACCGGCGCCGAAGTTTCCATCCCGCCGGGCAAAGCCGTCCGCTTCAAGCCCGGCAAGGAACTGCAATCGATCGACTAGAATTGCAGAGGTGAGAGGTCAGATTGCAGAGGTAACTGCTGCAATGGGTTCTTCACCTCTGCCATCTGACCTCGAACCTCTGACCTCTCTCATGTCCGAACCCACATCCCCTTTTCCGGCCACTTCCGAATGGGAACCGCAGCCGCAGGTCTGGGTCGTCCGCCCGCCGCGCCAGCGCTGGTGGCTCTATGGACTCTTCCTGATCCTGACCCTGTTCAGCACGACGGTCGTCGGTGCGCGCATGGAGTTCCATTACCTGCACAACCAACCGGTGTTTTCTCTGGACGATGACTTCTTGTCGCCATTTGTGACTTGGATGGCACACCCCTCCGAGTTGCTTCCCGGACTTTCCTTTTCGCTCACGCTGATGTTCATTCTGTTCGCGCACGAGATGGGACATTATCTCTACGCCCGCCATTATCGCGTGTATGCGACGCCGCCGTTTTTCGTGCCTTTTCCCAGCCTGATCGGCACGCTCGGCGCTTTCATCCGCATCAAGAGCCCGATCCCCTCGCGCGCCGCGCTCTTTGACATCGGAATCGCGGGCCCGATCTCGGGATTCATTCCAGCCTGTGTCGCTTTGCTATACGGGCTCTCGCTCTCGCGTCCCATTGCGGGTTCCGCACCGCCGGAAATTCAAATGGGATATCCGCTGGCCTTCCATCTGGCCGCACGACTGCTGCACGTCGGCATACCGCTCACCCAGCTCTCGCTCCATCCGATCGCCGCCGCCGCGTGGGTAGGAATGTTTGCCACCGCGCTCAACCTGCTACCGGGCGGCCAGCTCGACGGCGGCCACATCGTATTTTCCATCTCGCCGCGCCTGCATCGCTGGATTTCGCTGCTCACCGTCTTCGCCCTCGTCCCGTTCGGAAAATATCTTTGGACGGGCTGGTTCCTCTGGGCCGTGCTACTGGCGTTGACGGGACGTCATCCGCGGGTCCCACACTATCCTGCTGTCTACGGCGGCCGCCGCGCCCTCGCACTCTGCGCCGCACTGATGCTGGCGCTAGCCTTCACCCCCGCGCCCTTCACCCACAGCTCGGGACGGGAAGCCTGGCCAGAAATCCGCGACGGAAGCCGAGACACGCTGCACGATCTCCGCGACGGCATTCGCCACCTGCTAAATCGCAGATAATCGCCGCGCGGAGAACAGGTTTCGCCAACGACCAACGACCAGCGACGAACGACGGCTCACATCAACCACACCGCATCCACATCCACAATCAGCTGCGTGCGTGGAATCTTTCTCGCCGCCGCTTCCGCCAGCATCGCCCGCAAGAGCGCATTCATCTTCTCGCGGCTGGGAGACTTCAGAATGAAGTGATACCGATAATCGCGCTTCAGCCGCGTGATTGGCGCCGCTGCCGGCCCCAGCACACGAATGCCTTCATGCCGAGTCTTCTCAAACCAGCGCCCGAGTTCGCCCGACCAGGTCAGCGCGTCATCCAACTTCTCGCTGCGGATCAGCACATTCGCAATCGCGCTGTACGGCGGATAGTGCATCCAGGCGCGAAATTGCAGCTCCTTCTCGTAGAACCCGGCAAAGTCATGCCGCGCCGCAAACTGCACCGCGTAGTGATCCTGAAAATAAGTTTGCAGCACGACCTTTCCCGGAGCCTGTCCGCGTCCCGCGCGCCCCGCCACTTGCGTCAACAACTGAAACGTTCTCTCCGCCGCCCGAAAATCCGGCAACCCCAGCGCCATGTCCGCTCCAACCACGCCGACCAGCGTCACGCCGTGGATGTCATGGCCTTTCGCGATCATCTGCGTACCCACCAGCATGTCGAGCGCGCCTTCGTTCAGCGCGTTCAGCGCGTGTTCGAAATCTTCCCGCCCGCGCACCGTATCGCGATCCAGCCGCCCAATCCGCGCCTGCGGAAACATCCCGTGCAGCAACTCTTCCAGCTTCTCCGATCCCGTCCCGACAAAATACACATACTCGCTGCCGCAAAGCGCGCACTTGTCGGGGATGTGCTCGACATGCCCGCAATAATGGCATTCCATTTTGCGCTCGCGCTTGTGGTGCGTCATCGAGACAGCGCAGTTCTTGCACTGCAATGTCTTGCCACACGCGCGGCACAACACCACCGGAGAATATCCGCGCCGGTTCAGCAGCACCATGACCTGCTCTTTCTTCTCCAGCCGCTCGCGAATTTCCTCCGCCAGCTTGCGCGAGATAACCTGCTCCTGGCCCGTCTCCTGAAATTCCTGCCGCATATCGACAATCTCGACCGCGGGCAGCGGACGCATCTCCACCCGGTCCGGCAACTCCACCAGCGCATACTTGTTCTTCTTAGCGTTGTAGTACGACTCGAGCGATGGTGTCGCCGAGCCCAGAGCGACCACTGCTCCCGCCATCTTCGCCCGCATCACCGCCACATCGCGCGCATGATAGCGCGGCGTCTCCTCTTGCTTGTAAGACGAATCCTGCTCCTCGTCGACAATGATGAGCGCCAGATCGCCGACCGGCGCGAACACCGCCGACCGCGTTCCCGCCACCACCCGCGCCTCGCCTCGCCGTATGCGATGCCACTGCTCCGCCCGCTCCGCATCCGACAACCCCGAATGCAGAATGGCAACTTCATCGCCGAACACCTGGTGCAGGTCCGCCGCCACCGCTGGAGTCAGCCCAATTTCAGGTACCAGCAGAATCGAAGACCGACCCGCGTCCAGTACCTGCCGCATGCAGGCAAGATAGACGGCAGTTTTTCCCGAGCCCGTGATGCCGTGCAGCAGCAACCCGCCAAATTTGCGCGAGGCAACGGCCTCGCCAATTTTCGCGAGCGCTTGTTTCTGCGCCGCGCTCAACTCAAACTCAAACGGAGACTGTCGCGGCTTGAGCTTTGAAAGCGTGAAGTCCTGCGGTTCATCCACCAGTTCAAGCAGCCCGCGCCGCGCCAAAGTGCCGAGCGTAGTGCGAGGCACTTCCACTCCGCGTAAAGCCTCGACCGGCAAGCGCCCGCCGGAAGCCGTGAGTGTCTCGATCAAAGTGCGCTGGTTCTCATTGAGCTTCTTCACTTTGTTAGTGGAGGCAAGGTCCGTGTGGGGACGGGCCTCAGGCCCGTCCAGCGGAGGCGAAACCTCCGCTCGGTCCTCCGCGCCCCGCAACACAGCCACTTTCACCAAGCGCGCCGCATCCCAAGCCGCCGACACATCCTCCCGCGCAATCCACCGCTTCCGCACCATCCCGGCAAGCAGCGCCTTTGCAACCCGAGTCACCCCGCGCAAATTACCCTCGCGCGCGCTCTCCCGCTCCGCCAGATAATCGAGCACGCGGAATTCAACCAGTTGCTGCTCCGGAGTCCGCTTCGATCGCGCCGGAGACCCCGACATCCCCGCCAGATGCAACGCCATCCGTCCCGCATCGGTGATGCGGTACGCGACCGAGCGTTTAAACTCGGCGGAGAGCGGCAGCATGGTGCGAAACACTTCGCCCACTGGCGCGAGATAGTAATCGGCAATCCACTTCCCAAGTTTCAGCAGATGTTCGTCGAGAACGGGCGAGAGGTCGAGCGCTTCGATCACTTTTTTCGTTTTGACCTGCGGCGGACGATCATGCAGCTCCACCACAATGCCCGACAATCGATGCTGACGAAACGGCACCAGCACCCGTCCGCCCACGACCGGCTCCATGCCCGGAGGGATGGCGTAGGTGAACACCATGTCAAGCGGCACGGCGAGGGCGACGTCGCAGAAGAGGGGCATGTGGAAGATGTCAATGAAATCCTACCGCATCCTTCAATACTACTGCTTGACAGTAGTATCGCGTCACGGTAGTATAAAGGAGCATGATCGTGAGTTTCCGGGATAAGGAAACGGAAAGACTGTGGCAGTCGGGCAGAAGCCGCCGTCTTCCGGACGATTTGCAACGCCGGGCGTTCAAGAAGCTTGCTATTTTGAACGCGGCGATCACGCTCGATAATTTAAGGGTACCACCCGGCAATCAACTCGAAACGCTTCGTGGAAACCGCGCTGGACAACACAGCATTCGAATCAACGATCAATATCGCGTTTGTTTCGTGTGGCGAGACGGAAATGCTTTTGAGGTAGAGATCGTCGATTACCACTAGAATCGGAGTTTTTATGACCAAGTCGAGGAAGGTATTTGCGGTTCATCCGGGAGAAATTCTCAAGACCGAGTTCATGGAGCCTATGGGCGTGAGTGTCTATGCGCTGGCAAAGGCCCTCAGTTTTCCGGGTATCTATGAAGTGGTCCGGGGGGACCGGGCCATCAGTGCCGATACCGCCATTCGCCTGGGAAAGTACTTTGGTCTGCCAGCGCAGTTTTGGCTCAATCTTCAGAACGACTACGATCTGAGAATCGCGGAGGGCAGCGGAATCGGCAAGGGGATCCGGCCCCGCAAGGTTGCTCATGATGCCGAACTTACTCTACGTGTTTGACGTTGGCGCTTTCATCCCCAACTCCTTCATCACCATCTGCAAGTCCTTCCAAGCCTCGCCCTTCTGCCGCGGATCGCGCAGCAGAAACGCNNTAGAAGCGCCCGCGCAGTTGCATCATCGAAGCATTCATCGCCAGCAGCGTCTTCGCCGCCACCGCTCCCAGCGCCACCACCACCTTCGGCTTGATCACGGCAATCTGCCGCATTAGAAACGGCGAACAGGTCGCGCATTCGTCGCGCTCGGGCGTGCGATTGCCCGGCGGACGGCACTTCACGATATTCGCGATGTACACCTGCTCGCGCGAGATCCCCATCGCCTTGATCATGTTGTTGAGCAGTTGCCCGGCGCGTCCCACGAACGGCTCGCCCTGCGCGTCTTCATCGGCGCCCGGCCCCTCGCCTACGAACATTGACTCTGCCTTCGGATTCCCCACGCCAAACACAATCTGCTTCCGTCCCTGCTTATGGAGCACGCAGCGCGTACAGTCGCCCAAATCTTCGCGGATCACCTTCAGCGCCTTCACCGGATCGCTCACGCTCTGCTCGGGCTTCAGCGCGATGACATCAAAAATATTCTCGTCGATAGCGCGCGGAACCGCGACCACGGCGGCCTTTCTTGGACTCATCTCTTCTCCCGATTCTGGTTGATTCATCGAAACTGCGATTTCCCCTTCGTTCACGGCAACCGGCGCCGAAACGTCCTCCGCNNATGCGCGCTGCAAGCGCGCGGCGAAGCTCAGGGTCAAGAGTACGGGGCATTGCGATTTAAGGATAGCAAACTGCAGGCAGGAAGACTTTCTCACCACGGAGACACGGAGAAAAGCAAGGCTTGCTTTTTTGATTTCTCCGTGACTCCGTGTCTCCGTGGTAAATAAGATTTTCAACGAAGCTCGGTCACCGGGATGCCACAACACTGCGTTTCCGCAGCTTTACGACCTGGTCGAGCACGCGCTGCGCGACTTCCCATTTCGAGGTCTCGGGAACCGCGACCACCTCGCTGTGAGTGATGATCGTAACCGCATTACGGTCGGAATCAAAACCAACGCCTTCCCTCGAAACGTCATTGACTACGATTGCGTCGAGCGACTTCGACGCCAACTTCTTACGCGCGTTTTCCAGGACGTTCTCCGTCTCGGCGGCAAATCCCAC
>PKXK01000145.1:11434-15860 GCA_003132325.1 Acidobacteriaceae bacterium | reverse complement strand
CGCCAGCATCTCTTCCGCCGTCTCCACACGCGTCACTTCCGCCGCGTCCGGAGCGGTCACCGCAACCGGCCCGCTCACCAGCAGCACGCGCGCTCCGCGGCGCAGCGCCGCTTCCGCAATGGCGTATCCCATGCGCCCGCTCGACCGGTTCGTCAAATACCGCACCGGATCGATCTTCTCCCGCGTCGGTCCCGCCGTCACCAGCAGGGTTTCGCCCACCAGATCCTGCGCGGCGCCCAGCGCTTCCATTACTGCCGCCACAATCGTTTCGTTCTCGGCCAGACGCCCCGCGCCGGTCATTCCGCACGCCAGATATCCGCTGCCCGGCTCAACAATCCGAACCCCGCGCTTCCGCAGGATTTCCAGATTCGCCTGCGTGGCCACGTGATTCCACATGTTCACGTTCATCGCCGGAGCGACCACCACCGGCGCCGTGGTCGCGAGATACAGAGTGCTCAGAAAGTCGTTCGCAATTCCCTGCGCGAAGCGCGCCAGCACATCGGCCGTGGCCGGAGCCACCACCAGCGCATCAATTGCCTGCGCGATCGCAATGTGCTCGATCGCCGACTCGACATTCGCCTGCTCGTCTCCCCCGGAGCCGAACATCCTGGTAATCACTTTTTCTCCGGAGAGGGCGGCGAACGTCAGCGGGCGAACGAACTCCTGCGCCGCCTGCGTCATCACCACTTGCACACGAATGCCGCGGTCCTGCAAAAGGCGCACGATTTCCGCCGCCTTATAAGCTGCAATCCCACCGGACACGCCCAGCGCAATTTTCATAGGAGGAAGACCCGCCTATAGAATTGATGTGCGCAAGCTCGCGCGAGATGCAAGCAGCGCTGGCGGCGCAGGTCTCTTAACTTACATTAACTGATTCGTTGCCGTCGAAAGCTCTCTACGCGTCTTCCGCGAACACCTTGTTCAGAGTTTCGGTCGCAGCCACGACCGGCAATTTCGGAGCCTCTGGAATCAGCCATTTCACCTTGCCGGCCTTGATTTCATCCTGCGCGATGCGGCAGGGTTTACGCGATCCGGTATCGATCACCGGAGGCGCGCCGCCTTGCAGTTGCCGTGCCCGCCGCGCCGCCACCAGAATGTAGCGATAGTTGCTGTCGAACCCTTCAATCAACTTCATACTTCTCTCCCCCGAAACTTCATGTACTCTTTACCGCCTGCGGGGCAAACGAAGCCAGAATCGGTTGCACCCGCTCCCGCGCCTGTTCCAACCGGCAAGCATGCGCGGTCTCCACTGACCGCTTTTCCTCTTCAGAAAGTTCCGCCCCGCTTTTATTCTTCAACCGCTCCGCCAGGACGATGTTCTTTAGCTCGTCTGCCGATTGCTCGACTACCTTGTTCACTAATATATAGTCGTATTTTGAGTAATTCTCAATCTCTCGCCGGGCCGTGTCCAACCGGCGACGAATCACCGCCTCCGAATCGAGCCCACGGTTCCGCAGCCGCCATTCCAGATTCTCCCGGTCAGGCGGAAGAATAAAGATGCTCACCGCCTCCGGCATCTTTTCCTTGACCTGACTCGCCCCCTGCACATCGATGTCCAGCACCAGGTCATTTCCACGCTCCTCGGCTTCGCGCAAAAACCGTCGCGCCGTGCCGTAATACTCGCCGCGCACTTTCTCGTTTCCGAAAACTTCCGCGTGCTCCAGAAACTCATCGGCCGCGACCATGGCTTCAAATTCTTCTCGCGAGACGAAGAAATATTCCTTCCCATTCTTTTCGCTGCCGCGTGGAGGCCGCGTCGTGTACGAGATCGAGAAGTCCAGACGGGGAACCATCTTGAACAGCTCGTTCACCAGCGTGGACTTCCCCGAACCCGAGGGCGCGGAAACAATGTAAACGATGCTCATTCCAGATTCTGTACCTGCTCCCGCGATTTCTCGATCTCCGACTTCATCAGCAGGCCCATCTCGGTAATCTTCAAGGCCTCGCCCGCCAGGCCCGAGGTTTTCGAAAGCAGCGTATTCGCCTCGCGGTTCATCTCCTGCAGCAGGAAGTCCATCTTCTTGCCCACCTCGCCACCCTGGTCGAGCAAACCGAGAAAATGCTTCACGTGCGCATTCAACCGGACCAGTTCTTCTTGAATGTCGCTGCGATCCACCAGCACCGCCACTTCCTGCATGATCCGTTCTTTGTCCACCTGGGTGCCGAGCAATTCCACCATGCGCGATTGCAGCCGCTCCGAGTAGCTGTGCAGAATGGTGCTGCGATGGGCTTCCACTCCCGCCGCCGCTTTCTCCAAGTTCACCATGCGCGCCCGCAGCTCCGTGCTGATGCTGCGGCCTTCTTCTTCGCGCATCTCATTCAGCCGCGAAAGCGCTTCTTCCACGCGCGCCATCACCGCCGTCTCCAGTTCCTCTCCCGATTTCTCGGCCCCGGAATCCATCGCGCCCGGCATCCGTAGAACCACGTTCAGATCGGGATGACCCTCAACGGCAAATTCATTGGCGGCCGCGCGGAACGCTTCCACATAACTGCCAATGAGTTGCCGGTTGAGCGCGACCCCGTTCGTGCCTGAGCGATCCAGATTCAGGATCACTTCCACGTGGCCGCGAGCCATCTTGTCTTTCAGCATCCGGCGCAGCTTCATCTCCAGCGCGTCGGTATCGGATGGCAGTCGAAAGTGAAGATCGAGAAAACGATGATTCACCGATTTGAGCGACAACGCAAAAGCCAGCTGGGCATGGACCTGCCCGCGGACCTGCGCGAATCCCGTCATGGAGCGAAGTGGCATAAAGTTTGTCTCGAGTCCCTACGCTTACACGGCCTTCGGCGTGTCGGCCTCCGCAAACTGCAATTCGTAAAGCCGCCGGTACGTGCCCAACTTCTGCATCAAGTCTTCATGCGCGCCAATGTCGCTGATCGTACCGCTTTCCAGCACCACGATGCGATCCGCGCGCCGCACCGTCGAGAGCCGGTGCGCAATCACAAACACCGTACGCCCAGTCATCAGATTTTGCAGTGCCGATTGCACCAGCGACTCCGACTCGCTGTCCAGCGCCGACGTCGCCTCATCCAGAATCAGAATCGGCGCATTCTTCAGGATCGCCCGCGCAATCGCAATGCGCTGCCGCTCCCCGCCCGAAAGCCGCACCCCGCGCTCCCCGATCATCGTGTTGTAGCCTTCCGGCAGCCCGGAAATAAATTCATGCGCTCGCGCCGCCCGTGCCGCTTCTTCCACCTTCTTCTGCGACACATGCGGCTGGCCGTAGGCGATATTGTTCCTCACCGTATCGTTGAACAACACCGTTTCCTGCGTAACAATTCCAATCTGCGAGCGCAGCGACTCCAGGGTCACATCCCGCACATCGTTATCGTCAATCCGAATGCTCCCGCCGCTCACGTCAAAGAACCGCGGGATGAGATGCACCAGCGTGCTTTTGCCCGCGCCGCTCGATCCCACCACCGCCAGCACTTCGCCCGCCTTCACTTCCAGATTGATGTCATGCAGCACCACCGGCGAGTCTTCGGCATTCTCATAGGAAAAAGAAACGTCCGCGAACCGGATCGCCCGCGCAAACTTCCCCATGCGCTGGGCCCCCGGCTTCTCGCGCACTTCGTCTTCCATATCCATGAAACAGAAAATTTGCGACGAGGCGCCTACCGCCTGCTGAAAATTGTTGTTGAACATCGCGAACTTGCGCACCGGGTCGTAGAGCTTGAACACCGCCACAATGAAGGCCAGAAACGTTCCCGCCGTAAAAACATGCTTATTGATCGCATCCCGGCCCATCAGCAGAAGCAGCGCAATGGCAATCGATCCCAGAATGTCCATCAGCGGAGAGCTGATCGCGAACGCCGCCACCACCCGGAGATTGGCCCGGAACAGCCGTCGCGCGGCCGCGCGGAAGCGCTCCACCTCCCAGTTCTCCATGCCAAACGCCTTGACGATCCTATTGCCGGTAATGGTTTCGTGCAAAATGTTCTGGATCTCGGCCAGCTTGTCCTGCCCGCCCCGCGTTTTGCCCCGCACTTGCCGCCCGATCTTCCTCGACGAGTACAAGATCACGGGAACGAACAGTAACAACACCCACGCCAGCTTCCCTCCCAGCCGAACCACAACCGCCGCGATAAACACAAACGTAAAAAACTGCTGCAGAAATTCCGCCAGCACACTCGACATCGCGAATTGCACCTTCTCGATATCGTTGACGATCGTGGAAAGCAATGTGCCCGTGGTGTGTTTAGTGAAAAACGCGGCCGAGCTTCGCAGGATAGCGTTATACAAATCGTCCCGCAGATCCGTGATCATGCCAAAACCGGCGTAGTTTATGAGGTAAGTTCCGGCGTAGTCGAAGATCCCCTTCAATACCGTGGCTGCCACCAGTGCGAAGGCAACCATCGTCCATGGATTGTGGAAGTGGGACGGAACCAGTTGTTGGAGGTTCAGAAAGCGTTCGCTGCCCGGCAG
>PKXK01000145.1:7731-11393 GCA_003132325.1 Acidobacteriaceae bacterium | reverse complement strand
GTCGCGTCCGCCACTGTGGAAGTTGCCATGCGTGTAAGGCTCAATTCTACATGGGATTTTCCCTGTA
Organism: Acidobacteriaceae bacterium; assembly: GCA_003132325.1. Classification (GTDB taxonomy): domain Bacteria; phylum Acidobacteriota; class Terriglobia; order Terriglobales; family Acidobacteriaceae; genus Acidiflorens. The sequence goes on along the minus strand of PKXK01000145.1, from coordinate 11,326 downwards.
GAGACGCGGCTTGCCGCGTCTCCTTTAGCGGAGGGAGACGGGGCAAGCCCCGTCTCTACAGAAGAAATACCACCTACTTCGGGCTGTCCCGATGCACGACCTTGACTTTGTGTCCCGCCTTCCGCAGCCGCTTGCTAACATCTTCGGCGATCATCACCGAGCGATGCTGCCCGCCCGTGCATCCGAAGCTGATGGTCAGGTAGCTCTTGCCCTCGCGGATGTAGTGCGGCAGCAGGTAGATCAGCAGTTCTGAGATGCGGTTGATGAACTCCTGCGTCTGCGGAAACGATCGGATGTATTTGGCGACCCGCGGATCCCGTCCCGTCAGCCCACGGAACTCCGGCACGAAATGAGGATTGGGCAGAAAGCGCACATCGAACACCAAGTCGGCATCCTCCGGCAAACCGTGCTTGTATCCGAAACTCACGCAGGAGACCAGAATCGTCTGCGGGCTCCCCGACTGCTGTTTGAACCGGTCCGTCAAGTGCGCCCGCAACTCATGAACATTGAACTTGGTAGTGTCGATGACCAGGTCGGCAATTTTGCGAATTGCCCGCAAATGCCGCCGTTCGGCCCCCAGCGATGCCCGCACCGTGGTCCCCGTCCCCAGCGGATGCGGCCGCCGGGTCTCGCTGAAGCGCCGCAGCAACGCGGCATCGCTCGCTTCCAGATAAATGACTTTTGTCGGGATCGTCCGCTTCACCGACTTCAGCATCGCCGGCAGCTTCTCCAGTTGCGAACCCTCGCGCACATCCACCACCAGCGCCGTGCGCGGAATCTCTCCCGACTGCAGCGCCAGTTCGGCAAAGCGCGGAATCAGCTCGACGGGCAGATTATCCACGCAGTAGTAGCCAAGATCTTCGAAGGCCTTCAGCGCGGAAGCCTTCCCCGACCCGCTCATGCCGGTAATGACGACCAGTTCCGCCGCGCCATGCGGCTCGTCCTTACGCCCGCGAGCCAGCCTTCTCGCCGCGTGCGTGACCTTCTTGAGTTTGCTGCGCAGTGGCATGCCGGAAATCTTAGCATTTCGCGGGGCAATGGAACCGGAAAGGTCGTCGCGGAGTATCGCGTCCTCGTTACCTGTTACCAATCGCTCCGAGGTACGAGCCGAATGCGGAGCGATTTGCCTCCGCTCGAAAGCTGCGCCCCATTATTTGTTATGATTTACTCAAATTGTGAGTAACGGGATTCGCACTTCAATCCGTAGTGTTTGGCTCGTCCTTTGCCTCATCCCTGCTCTCACGCGTGGGGATTCGCCCCACCCTGTCAGTGCACCCGGCCCGGTCACGACGGCGCCAGTCATCGTCGTCGGTTTCGTCGGCGGATTTGTCAGCCGCGATGACATGGTCCACGGCCCCGTCCAACTCGCTGCGCATTTGCGCCACGACTGCCCATCGGGCGTACAGGTAGAGGTTTTTGAGAATCGTCGCAGAGAAGCAGCCCACGCGGAAATCACTCGATTGGTGGACATCGACCGCGACGGTACGTTATCGGCCGAAGAGAAGAAGAACGCCCGCATCGTCCTATACGGACACAGCTGGGGCGCTTCGGAGGCGGTTACCCTGGCGCGAGAGCTGGAAAGAGAAGGCATTCCAGTGTTGCTCACCGTTCAGGTGGATAGTGTCCCCAAGCCCGGCGAGGATGATAAGGACATTCCCGCCAACGTAGCCGAGGCTGCAAATTTCTATGAACTGGATGGCTTTCTGCACGGCCGGCCCCAGATTCGCGCGGCTGATCCAACCCGCACCCACATCATCGGAAATTTCCGCAGCGACTATAAAGCGAATCCGATCCGCTGCGATCAGTACCCCTGGCGGGACCGTTTCTTCACCAAGGCGCACACCGAAATGGAGTGCGATCCCAAGGTTTGGTCTCAGGTGGAATCCCTGATCCAATCGCGCCTACCCCAGCCGCACCGATGATGACGGTAACGGGAAGCTATCTCACGTGACTTAGCGCCGCAGAAGGTTCTTCGCGATGAACAGCACGTTGGCCGGGCGTTCGGCCAGCCGCCGCATGAAGTAGGGATACCACTCGGTACCGAAGGGGATGTAGACACGCACGCCCCAGCCCTGTTTCACCAGGCCCTGCTGCAGGTCGCGCCGAATGCCGTGCAGCATTTGGAATTCAAAGGCGTTCGGCGGAATGTTTTCACGCGTGGCAAAAGCCGTGGCCTCTTTGATAATGGTTTCGTCGTGAGTGGCGAGGCCGTGATAGACGCCGCTTTTCATCAGCAACTTCATCAGCTTCACGTAACTGGCGTCAACCTCGGATTTCTTCTGGAAGGCGATGTCCTCGGGCTCTTTGTATGCGCCTTTGCAGAGCCGTATGCGGATGCGCTCGGAGAGCAGCTTTTCGACGTCGGCCTCGGCGCGCCGCATATACGATTGGATCACCGCCCCCACCGAGCCCTCGTTTCCCGGAACCCGGTGAAGTTCGTGAACGAAGTCGAGCGTGCGCTGGGTGTAGGGCGATCCTTCCATATCGACCCGAACAAAATTCTTGGGCGTGATGCTGGCCGCCTTCGCGACCAGTCCGCGGACGATGTCGTAGGCCATGGCCTCGTCCACATCGAGGCCCATGTGGGTGAGCTTGAGGCTGATGTTCGCATTCAATTTGTTGGCGGCGATTTCGTCGAGCAGGTGGTGATAGAGCTGGGCGCTGGCGCGGGCTTCGTCGGCGTTGGTGACGTTTTCGCCCAGATTGTCGATGGAGACGCCGGCGCCAATCTGATTCATGGCGGCCGCAGCGCGGATGGCGTCCGCAACTTCTGTGCCGGCTACAAAGCGCGCGGAAGTGAGCTGGCCGAAACGGGAGCGTTCGGCGAGGCCGCGCAGAGAGCGGCTCTCCGACAGCGCAATGAAGATTGCCCTCAGCATGGTGCACCTGATTTTGGTGGATCGAATTTTCGCGGATTATGACTGCCAGAGGCGTGCGTTGGCATTACATTATTTTTTACCACAAAGAGGAGGGCGGGTGCAGTGCGCCGGTATTTCGGTAGTGGGCTGTTTTGAATTATTTTGCGGGATTCAATTGTTCCCGCAGGGTTTCCACGATCAGACCGACCAACGCATACGTAGCAGCATTCGCAAGAAGAACCCAATAGAAACCAACGCCGAAATGGAAATAAAAACTCGCAAACACAACTGGGCAAGTTAAACGGGTGAGAGTCCACACAATCGGTTCGACTGAAATCGGAATTGGGGCCGTTGCAAAGATATAAAGTTGCCAGCAGCCCACAACGAGTAAGCCCGCACTCGCCCACATAGCAATTCGGTATTTCACGCTGCCGCTCCTACTGTTTTCCTGGTTCAATAGTCTCACCAACTCCTCCAAACTCCAAATATGAAGCAGGGCGCTACCGGCAGTTCGTCTCTACGCGACACCCTATGTTTTCCGCGGGTGTTTACGCTGTTGACTAGTCATATGACTAGTCAGTATAATGGGAGGGGTCAAGGAGGTGGAGCTTGGCTTCATGGCAAGTGCAGGACGCGAAGGCGCGCTTCAGTGAGTTGCTGGATATGGCCATCAAGAAGGGCCCCCAGGTTGTTACCCGCCGCGGGGTGAAAACCGCCGTTTTGGTGCCGATCGAAGA
>PKXK01000145.1:0-7691 GCA_003132325.1 Acidobacteriaceae bacterium | reverse complement strand
CCGCACGGAGCGGTGGCCGCATGGTTCGGAGCCATGGAAGAGGCGAACTTATTCCTTTCCGCTGTGACGTTGGGTGAGATACAGGCGGGGATTGAGCGGACAAGGCGGCAAGATCCTGGGAAAGCAAGCGAACTTGAACGTTGGGTCGATGGGTTGCCCGTCTCCTACCAGGTACTCCCCATGGACGCGCCCTGCTTTCGGGAATGGGGCAGAATTATGCATAACAAGCCCGCCGACCTGCTAGAGGACGCCATGATCGCGGCGACCGCGCGGGTGCACCGTCTGATCGTTGCGACCAGAAATGAACGAGACTTCAAGCAACTCGGCGTCCGAACCCTCAACCCATTTAAGAACTGAGTCGCCGCAGCTCGTGACGGCGCAGGCAAGACGGGGCAAGCGCCGTCTCTACNNGCCTTGCGCGAGCGCAACATTGACGCCTGGCTTTTCTACGATCATCACCATCGCGACCCGATCGCTTACCGCGTGCTCGGGCTGCCGAATGGGCTCATGGTCACGCGCCGTTGGTACTACCTGATCCCCGCCAAAGGCGAGCCTGTCAAACTGGTCCACAAGATCGAGTCGGGGCACCTGGACACCTTGCCTGGCACCAAGAAGCAGTACGCCGGATGGCAGGAACTGTTCGACGGCTTGAAGCAGATGCTGGCCCCGTATCGCGATGTGGCCATGCAATTCTCGCCCAATAACTTTGTCTTCACGATTTCCATGGTGGACGCGGGGACGGCGGACGCGATTCGCGGGCTGGGCAAGAACATCGTCAGCGCGGCCGACCTGATCGCGCAGTTTGAAGCGACGCTGACGGACGAGCAGATCCAGTCGCACTTCGCGGCGCGCGATGTGATTGACGCGGTCACCGCCGAGGCCTTCAAGGAAATTGGACGGCGCGTGCGCAGCGGCGGCACGCACGAGCACGAAATCCAGCAATTTTTCATGGAAGCGTTCCAGCGCGAGAATATGGTGACGGACGATCCGCCGATTGTGGCCGTGAACGCCAACAGCGGCAATCCGCACTACGAGCCCAGCGCAAGCCGGCCGGTGCCGATCCGCGAAGGCGACCTGGTTCTGCTGGACGTGTGGGCGAAAAAGAATACGCCGGGCGCGATTTACTACGACATCACGTGGATGGGATTCGTGGGCCGGGCTCCGTCAGACCGGCAGCGCGAGATTTTCAAGATTGTGAGCGAGGCCCGCGATATCGGCGTGAAAACCGTGCAGAATGCCGTCGCTGCAGCCCGACCGATCGCGGGATGGGAAGTGGACCACGCGGTGCGCGGCCACATCCAGCAGGCGAAATACGGAGAGTACTTCATCCACCGCACCGGCCACTCGATTGCCACCGAGGTGCACGCGAATGGCGCGAACATGGACGATTTGGAAATCCACGACGAGCGGCGCATTCTGCCCAATTCCTGTTTCTCGATCGAGCCCGGCATCTACCTGCCCGAGTTCGGAGTGCGCTCGGAAGTGAATGTGCTGGTGCGGCCGGGAAGCGCCGAGGTGACGGGTAAAATCCAACGAGAGATCGTGACCATCTGAATGGCCAAGCCAACAACAGATAAATCATCAAAAACGAGGGTACCGGAGTACCCGCTCACGACCATGGCGGTGGTCGTGCCGATCGTGGGCTGGCTGATTCCGGGCGGCGGACACATCCTACTCAAGCGCTACGTGCGCGGCATTCTGCTGCTGGTGTCGGTGGTCGCGATGTTTCTGATCGGCCTGGGCATGCAGGGGCGGATTTACAAGCCGAATGGCGGAGACATCCTCGACGTTCTGGGCTTTGTCGGCGACGTGGGCTCGGGAGCGCTCTATTTTCTGGCGCGCATCATGGATTGGGGCAACGTGATGGCCGCGAATGCCGCAGCGGATTATGGCAAAACGTTTCTGATCGTGGCCGGCCTGCTGAACTTTATTGCGGCGGCGGATGCGCATCACATAGCGCTGGGGAAGAAACCGTGAACATCAGCCTTTCGCACTTCTCGGCGGCCGTGGTGTTCGCGTTGTTCGCGTCGACGGTGTTCGGCATCACCCAGCGCAGTTCAACAATGGAGCAGTTGAAGTACGGCCTCTACTGCTTCGCCCTGTTCGTCGGCGGAGTCTTTGTGACCGGATGGGTAATGGCGCTCATTCGGCGGTAGGGAGTTCTCAGTTTCCGACTTCCAGATGTAGAGACGTGGCAAGCCGCGTCTCTACGGGAATCCTTATACTATTCCGGCGGTTCGGCTGGCAGGCCTTCGCCAGGAGCGAGCGGAAGGCGGGACGCCCCGCGGAGCAGGCCGCGTTCCCCAGGCGAGAACTCATTCCTGTATTCGTCGGAATCGATGAGCCGGTCGCGCTGTTCAGGCGTCATGCCGCGCATGCCGCGAATCGCCCGGTTGACGGCCTGACGGCGGTCGGGCGGCAGTTGTTTGAACTGCTGAAAGAGCTGGCGCGACTGCTGCTTTTGATTGGGCGTCAGGTGCTCCCAGGTTCCCATGCGGTTGAGCATGCGCTCCTGCTGCTGCGGAGGCAGGCTGGAAAAATGCTGCAACCTCTGCCGCAGTTGCGCTTGCTGCTGCGGGGGAAGCCTGCGGAACTGTGGATCGTTTTCGAGCGCGCGGCGCTGCTGCGCCGGCGGCAGATCCTTATAGCGGCGGAGCCAGTTTCCGGCGTGCCCAGGCTGGTTCTGCGGCGGATGGAATTGATTGGGACGGCTGGGGCTGGGACGACTTTCTTTCTGAAAGCGGTGCCACTGCCCGTCCGCAGCTTCCGATTGCGGATGCGGCTGTGGCGGCCGTTGCGCTTGCCGCGGTTGCGGAGGCCCTTGCGGATACCGCGATTGGGCAAACATGGTGGGCGCACACAAGGACGTCAGCAGCAAAAGCGCCGCTAGGCAGCTCGCAAGTCTTTCCTGGCCCAACATCTTCGGTCCCCTATCCGCCCAGTTAATTACGCGTCTCTACAGCAGAATCCGGCTTACGGATTCGCGGTCACGTCGTCCTGTACCTGCAACTCGTCGAGCACGTCGAAATCAGCGTACAACTCGTCGTTTCTCTGCAGCGCCTGCAAGTCGCCGACCGCGGTCCCCGGCTGCACCGGCACACTGAGCGATGGAGGCATGGTCGCCATCGTTTCGGAAACGTAAATATACGACCGGCCGCCGATGCCAATACCAACGGCCAGCGCTCCGGCAAGCACTACGCCCGCCGCCGACATAGCCCACGCCGGACGCCGCAGCCAGCCAAGCCATCCCGCAGCCGGGCGCGCCATTTCTTCGCGCAGACGCGCCCCAAGCCGGGTGTCGAAATACGCTGACGGTTCGGGCGCTTGCCATTCATCGAGCAGCGCCATGGTCTTCTGAAACTCCCGCAGATGCGCCGCACAGGCGGCACAGGATGCGATGTGGTTTTCGACCTCCGGCATTGCCGCGCCCATGCCAGCGGAAGTCGTTATATCCGGCAACAGTTCGCGAATTTGATTGCAATTCATACTGCTTTCCTCTACTTCCCAGAAACAAACTCTTTCAGCTGCTCCCGCAAGGTTTCATACGCGCGGTACAGCAACGATTTGGTGGCGGACTCGCTCAGCTTCAGCACGCCCGCAATCTGGCGGTAATCCATCTGCTGATACTTGTGCATGATGACCGCCAAGCGCTGGCGCTCGGGCAGCGCGTTCACCTTACTGCGGATGGCCGCCAGCCGCTCCCGCTTCAAGATCTGCTCTTCCGCGCTGAGCGAATCGTCGGCCAGGTCGGGCGTGTTGCCCGTGTCCTGGTCCCGCTCATCGAGCCGCAAGGTATTTTCCGGACGCTCGTGCCGCGTATCGCGCGCGTGGTTGACGGCCAGGTTGGTCGCGATGCGATACAACCAGGTCGTGAACTTCGCGCTCGGCTCGTAGCTGGTGCGCGAACGGTAGACGCGCAAAAATACTTCCTGCGCCAACTCCTCGGCCGTCGACGGATTGTGGCACAAGCGGTACATAAAACCCACCATCGGCCGGCGATACTTCTGCACCAGATAAGCGAAGGCGGATTCGTCGCCCGTCTTCACCCGCAGCATAGCGTCGACGTCGGAAACGGCGGCGTCTGCGGCGGCGTCCGTGTTAACGACGGAATTTGCCCTCGCAGCGGGCGCAGACGAGCGCGTTCCCGCAAGGTTCAGCAGCCCCCGATCAATGGCCACGCTGCTCACATTGGTAGAAACCCCATCTGGGGCAGAAAGTTGCGCCTCTTCGGACGCGGGCAGCCGCGCGGAAGTGTTTTCCCGTGAATCAGTTACGGATCGAGCGTCGGGGATATCGGAGGAAGACATGACAGGGCGACAGAAAGAGGCTATCGGGAGCGGCGCAGGCGGTCAAGAGGCTGGGCGGATGCCGGAGGGTAGGCCCGATTTGTTACAATAACAAAACCGCAGGCAATTCCAGTGGGCGCTTAACTCAGCGGTAGAGTGCCATCCTCACACGGTGGAAGTCGTAGGTTCAAATCCTACAGCGCCCACCATCTTTTCCTTACTTGACGGTGTTTTCCGCGCCGTTTAGCGCCAACCGGGTAACCTGCCCGCTTGCGACCCCGGTCAATGAGTGATATCGCGATTTATCGTCACTATCCCTATGAGCCACTCTCAACTCCACGGCTTTCATTGACTTGCCGAGTGCACACACGTAAGATTCGCACACTGTGATCGGCCAAATCATCTCGCACTACCGCATTGTCGAAAAACTCGGCGGCGGCGGCATGGGGGTGGTGTACAAAGCCGAAGACGTCAAACTGCACCGCTTCGTCGCGCTCAAGTTTCTTCCTACTGAGGTCGCCCGCGACCCGCAGACCCTCAGCCGCTTTCAGCGCGAAGCGCAGGCGGCGTCCGCTCTCAACCATCCCAACATCTGCACCATCTACGAAATCGATGAGCAGAATGGCGAGGCTTTCATCGCCATGGAATTTTTGGACGGGGTGACGTTGAAGCACACGATCATGGGCCGTCCCCTTGAATTGGACACGCTGCTGTCGCTCGCCATCGAAGTGGCCGACGGGCTCGATGCCGCGCACACGCAGGGTATTCTCCACCGCGACATCAAGCCCGCCAACATTTTCGTTACCAAGCGTGGACACGCCAAGATTCTCGACTTCGGCTTGGCGAAGATGACCGGACCGGGCGCCACGCCCACCGACGCCACCAAGACCGGCTGGGCCGATCCGAACCTGACCAGCCCCGGTTCGGCGCTTGGGACCGTATCCTACATGTCCCCGGAGCAGGCGCGAGCCAAGGAACTGGACGCACGCAGCGATCTGTTTTCCTTTGGCTGTGTTCTTTATGAAATGGCGACGGGTGCACTCCCCTTTCGTGCAGAAAGCACGGCCGAGACTTTCGATTCCATCCTCAACCGTCCGCCCGCCGCGCCGGTGCGTTTGAATCCAGACCTGCCGGTGGAACTGGAACGGATCATCAGCAAGGCGCTCGAAAAAGATCGCAACCTGCGCTACCAGCACGCGGCCGACATGCGCGCCGACATCCAACGTCTCAAGCGCGATACCGACACGGGCCGGACCGCAGCGGCGAGTTCGGGGACCGTACCGATTGTGCAAGATTCGGTGCTGCGGCCGGTGTCGGGTCCCGCACCCTCCGCGCCATCCTCTTCTACTGGCGTGACGGTTGCTCCTTCTTCCGGAACGATCGCACCGGCATCCTCCGGAACCGTAGCGCCCGCGCAGGAAGCCGCCGCGGTGAGCGCAAAAAAACCGTGGGGAAAGATCGCGGCCATCGCCGCCGTTGTTGTTGCCGCCGTGATCGGCGGCGGCCTCTATCTGCGATCGCGGCAGGCCGGGGCGTTGACCACCAAAGACACAATTCTGATTGCCGACTTCGTCAACACTACTGGCGACAGCGTATTCGACGGCACATTGAGAAAGGCCCTGGCGGTGGATCTCGAGCAGTCGCCCTACCTGAATGTCTTGTCCGAAGGCAAAGTGCAGCAGACGCTGGCCCTCATGGGCAAGCCCTCCGATACCCGCCTGACGCCGGAAATCGCCCGCGAAATCTGCCAGCGCAGCAGCGTCAAAGCGCTGATCACGGGTTCGATCGCCAGCGTGGGTAATCAGTACATGGTGACGCTGACGGCCATCAGCGCCGCCAGCAACGACACTTTGGCGGAAGTGCAGGACCGCGCCGAGAGCAAAGATTCCGTACTGAAAGCCCTCGATTCGACCGCCAGCCAAATGCGGCAGAAGCTGGGCGAATCGCTGGCCTCGGTCCAGAAGTTCGCTACGCCTCTCCAGGAGGCGACCACGTCGTCGCTCGAAGCCCTGAAAAGCTACACCCTCGGCGACCAGAGGCATTCCGTCGGCGATGAACTTGGTGCCGCCACCTTCTACAAGCGCGCCATCGAACTGGATCCGAACTTTGCCATGGCCTATGCCCGTCTCGCCGTGGTCTATAGCAACTTCGGACAGATGAGCGTTTCGAAGCCCTACCTTGACAAAGCGTTTGAGTTGAAAGACCGGACCAGTGAACCGGAACGCCTTTACATCACCGCCCACTACTACGCTGACAACGGACAACTGGAGAAAGGCCAAGCCGCCTACGAGCTTTTCAAGCAAACTTACCCTCGGGAAATTACTCCTTACATCAACATGGGGGTAACCTTCTACCAGCTTGGGGAGTTTGATAAGGCGCTCGCAACCGGACAGGAGGCAATCCGCATAGATCCAGACGAGTCCCGTGGTTACGCGAATGCCGCCCAAGGGTACCTGGGGCTGAATCGCCCGGAGGAAGCCAAGGCCGTACTCCTTGCGGGCTTGCAACGGAATCCGGGATTTGTCTCCATGCATGACGGCCTAGCCAATATTGCTTATGCCCAAGGCGACCTTGCCGGGATGGAGAAGCAGGAAACCTTTCTCCATGATCAGCCCGACCTGGAACTGAGTCTCAATACCCGCCACGGGGATATTGCTGCTGCCCACGGCCAGATCCAGAAAGCGCGCGAATTCTACGAGAAGGGACGGCAAGTCGCACAGCGGTTGCAACTGAAAGACTCGGAAGCCACTTTTCTGGGGTCCGAGGCCTATGCGCGCGTCATGTTCGGCGATGCAAAGCAGGCCGTCGAAATCTGCAATGCCGCGCTTGCCCTCGCTCCCAGTTACAGCGCGAGGGGTTACATCGCCCAGGCGCTCGCGTTCGCGGGCGAAAACAAGAAAACGCTCGAATTGGCCGCGCTGGATGCACACGATCGCCCCGACGACACCGTGATCCAGGCAGTCTACGTGCCGGTGAAGCAGGCCACTGTCGGGCTCAACACCGGCGACGCCAAGAAGGCTCTCGAACTAATGAAGCCGGCTTTGCAATATGACAAAGCCACAACGATTTCTCTCTATGTCCGTGGCCTGGCCTATCTGAAGGCAGGCGACGGAGCAAGCGCCGCCGGGGAATTCCAAAAGGTGCTAGCGCTCTCCAACTACGCTCCCACGGACCTCCTCATCACCTTCGCGCGGCTGGGTATGGCGCGTGCCTATGCCTTGCAGGGCGACACCGCCAAGGCCAAATCAGCGTATCAGGACATTCTCGCCTTCTGGAAAGACGCCGACCCCGACCTCCCCACGGTGAAGCAAGTCAAAGCCGAATACGCCAAGCTGCAGTAGCCGTAAAAAGTTCTTCCTCGTCTCTTGCTGTGCAGCGCTAGCTGTTGTAACCAGATGGGATGAG
>PKXK01000191.1 GCA_003132325.1 Acidobacteriaceae bacterium | reverse complement strand
GCCTTTGCCTTACAATCGAAGAAACCAGCAGTCTGGCGGGTAGCTTCCACGGATTAGAAGCCCGCTTGCAGCCCGCCGCTTCATCTGAGGTCATCTTCGATTACGAAGGTCATTTGGCCTCGACGCTGGAACTTCGTAGCATAATAATGAACCCTGAGAATCGAATCATGCCCGGGATCGCCGTCGCCCTCCTCACTGAGGACCGCGAACAATCCGTCGCATTGCACAGCCGGGTCGAGAGCACCAACCTGGCCCGAACCGTGTTGAGCCATGTCGGTTTCCCCGCCGGACCGAGCGATGCGGTTTTGCGTCAATTGCAGGATCAGCACGCCGAAGTCGTCCTGGTGAGTATCGATCCCCAGAATCCGCAACGAGCCGTTCGCGCCATCGAACTGATCCATGGCAACCTTCCCGAAGTCACAATTTTCGCCGTGGGCGAAATGAGTCAGCCCGCGAATATTGTTTCCGCCATGCGAGCCGGCGCGCGCGAGTTTCTGGATCACGCCGCCAGCCGCGAAGCCTTGATCGAAGCCTTCACTCGCTTCTCGGCCACATTGAGCCGTGCGCAACGCAGCTCCAGCAAGGCTCGCGTCTTCACTTTTCTGAACGCCAAGGGCGGCGCCGGCGCCACCACCACCGCGGTGAATACCGCCGTCGCCTTGCAGGAGGCTCACGGCCGCGTGGTGCTGGTCGATTTCGCTCCCATCGGCCATGCCGCCCTGCAGCTGAATCTGCGGCCGCAATTCACCCTGATGGATGCGCTGCAAAACCTGCATCGCATGGATGGTTCGCTGCTCGACGGCCTGATGACGCCTTATCGCAATGGCCTTCATCTGCTGGCAGGCGCTCAGCAGCCGCACGCCGGAGTTCCGACCGCATCGGAACTGGCTCGCCTCTTCGATCTGCTGGTCAACCAGTACCACTTCGTCGTGCTCGATGGCTCCGGGCGGATGGATGGCACCATGCAAATGATCTGCGACCTATCGAACGCCGTGCTCCTGGTCACCCAGACCGATGTTGTTTCCCTGTGGAGCGCTGGCCGGATTCAAGCGTTCCTGCAGGATGGAGCCGGCCGCGATCGCCTGCGCATCGTGATCAACCGCTACAAAAAGATTCCCGGCTTCACCGACGAAGACGTGGAGAAAGCCACCAACTGCAAGGTGCTCTGGAAAGTACCTAACAACTTCCAGGTCATCGGACCCGCGATTGACAAGGGCAACCCGGTCGCGGCGCAGGGCAATCACGAAATTAGCCGCTCCTATCAAGGATTAGCCGCGGAACTCGCCGGCGCCACCGCATCCGCCGAAGGCGCCCTCTCGCTCCTCTATCAGCACGACAAAGGCGACGGCAAGAAACACGCCGCCGGCCACCTGATGGTCTCGCCCATGCGCGCCGGACAGTAGATCCCACTTTTGACCCCAGCAACTCCGGGTTCTACTTCTGCAATCTGATCTGATCTGACCTCTGCAATTCCCCGCCTTTGTTAGAATCAGGAATTCAGCTCTGGATGCTGGTGAAATTCTGAATGGCAAATCCTTCCACCAAGAAACGCGTGCTCAGCGGAATGCGCTCGACCGGCAAACTGCACCTGGGAAACTACGTGGGCGCGCTCGAAAACTGGGTCCGCATGCAGGACGAGTACGAGTGCTTTTTCTTCATCGCCGACTGGCACGCCCTGACCACCGACTACGCCGACACCTCGCGTCTGAAAGAGAACTCGGTCGACGTGCTGCTCGATTGGCTGGCCGCCGGCCTTGATCCCGCGAAGTGTGTCATGTTCATCCAGTCCCATATTCCGGCGCATGCCGAATTGCACCTGCTGCTTTCGATGATCACTCCCCTCGGCTGGCTGGAGCGCGTGCCGACCTACAAAGAACAGAAGGAAAATATCAAGGAAAAAGACTTGGGCACCTACGGGTTTCTCGGTTATCCCGTCCTGCAGTCGGCGGATATTTTGATCTACAAGGCGGATGTGGTCCCGGTCGGCGAAGACCAGGTAGCGCACGTGGAACTGACGCGTGAGATCGCACGGCGCTTCAACAGCTTATATGTTCCTAATCGCGAAACCTTCGTGACAGCAGTTAAAATAGCTATAGGGCAACCACCAGCTGTTTTTCCCGAACCCGTGGCACTGCTCACGCCCGCTCCCCGCCTGCCGGGCACCGACGGCCGCAAGATGTCGAAATCCTACGGCAACGCGGTCATGCTCACCGACCCCGAAACCGTAGTGCGGCAGAAGCTCAAGACGATGGTCACCGACCCCGCCCGCGTGCGGCGCACCGATCGCGGAGATCCTGACGTGTGCCCCGTAGGCGACCTGCACAAAATATTCAGCACCAAAGAGACGATGGCGAAAGTGTACGAAGGTTGCCGCTCGGCCGGAATCGGCTGCATCGAATGCAAGGGCTGGGTCGCCGACACCGTCGTAAAAATCCTCAACCCGATGCAAGAGCGCCGCAAAAAATACGAGGACAATCCAGGCCTCGCCTGGGATATTCTGGAAGCCGGCTCGGCCCGCGCCCGCGAAGTCGCCGGCGCCACCATGCAAGAAGTCCGCGAGTCCATGGGGCTGGACTATAGTTCGAACTATGCAGGGGAAAAGGATTCCCAGCAGTGACGGATTTGTCCCAACCTATTTCTCCTGTAGAGACGCGGCTTGCCGCGTCTCCGCCGCCCGCCGAGGGTAAGCCTGCCGCGAAGAAATCCGCCAAAGACGATGTCAACGATTCCCCATTCGCCATCGCGCTCGGAGAAATCTACGAAGGCCCGCTCGACCTGCTGCTCGACCTGATTCGCAAGCAGGACATCAACATCTACGACATTCCCATTGCGAAGATCACGGCGCAGTATCTTACGTATGTCGAGCGCATACGCGAACTCGACGTGAACGTTGCGAGCGAATTCATCTACATGGCGGCGGTGCTGATTCACATTAAGTCGAAGATGCTGTTGCCCCGCGATCCGCTCGCTCCCGCCGACGCCCAGGAAGACCCCCGCAACGAACTCGTCAACCGCTTGCTGGAGCACGAAAAGTTCAAATCCGCGGCACAAATGCTATTGCAAAAGCAGCAGATCGAAGACGCGGTCCTGAGCAATCCTGCGATCCGCGAGTTCATGGACGCCGAGGGCACTGAGCCCGAACTCGCCGCCGATGTCATCGACTTGGTCAAAACCTTCCAGCAGATACTGGATCGCGCGCGCACCCGGCCAATTCTCGAAGTGGATGAAGAGACGGTAACCGTCGGCCAGATGATCCAATACCTGCACCGACGGCTCGCGCTCGAAGACCGCCCGATTCGCCTGAAACAAATGCTCCGCAACGTGCCCTCAAGGCCGGCGCTGGTCTGCATGTTTCTGGCCTTGCTCGAACTAGTAAGATTGCAGGCGATCCAGGTGCGGCAGGACCACGTCTTCGGCGAAGTGCTCGTGCGCAAGCACTCCCACTTCGAAGAAGTGATGACCGAACAAGCCGCGGTGCGCGATGATTGGAGATGAGAAAGGCAGCTATCAGCCGTCAGCTATCAGCCGTCAGTGGAATTACGACGCTCCACTGGTTTTACTGATAGCTGATGGCTGAAAGCTGACAGCTACTTATGAGTCTTAGACCCCAACTCGAAGCCATCATCTACGCGGCGGAAACGCCCATTTCGCTCGATCAGATTTCCGCGCTCGTGAAGGACTCGCTGCTCGCGGAAGCTCCGGGAATCGATCCGGCGGAAATCAAGTCGCGCATTCGCGCCGCGCTCGAAGAACTCATCGCGGACTACTCCGGCGCCGGCCACGGCATCGAGATCCGCCAAGTCGCCGGCGGATACCGCATGTCCACCAAGCCCGAACAACACGACGTGGTGCGTGCTTTCGCCAAGAGCCTGAAGCCGCCTTTCCGGCTGTCGCTGCCGGCGCTTGAAACTCTAGCCGTCGTCGCCTACAAGCAGCCGGTCACGGTACCCGAGATCAGCGAAATCCGTGGCGTCGATTCCGGCGGCGTCATCGCCACACTGCTCGATCGCAAGCTGATCACGACCGCGGGCAGAAAAGCCGTAATCGGTCGCCCCATCCTCTACAGAACCAGCAAAGAATTTCTGCTGCGCTTCGGGCTGAAAGACGTCAACGAACTGCCCAGCATGGAGGAATTCGAGAAACTGCTGGCCGAGTCGTTTCAAAGCGACATGATTCCCGGTGAAGGCGCGCCCGAGTCTTTAAGTTTGCCGTTGACTGCTGGGGATGATTCTTCAGCGATAGAGAACGGTTCTTCCGAAACAGCGCCCGAAGCGGAAAGTACTTCTGAAACTGCCGACTCCGCTCTCGCCGCCGAAGATCCCGCTCTCGCCACCAAAGAAGAGGAAGCCGAAATGCCAGCCGCCATCAAGCCGGAGTAGCCATGCCTGCCGAACGTCTGCAAAAAATAATCGCCGCCGTCGGAGTCGCATCCCGCCGCAAAGCCGAAGACCTGATCGTCTCCGGCCGGGTCGTGGTCAATGGCCAGGTGGTTACCGAACTCGGCACCAAAGCCGATCCCGAACAAGACCACATCCGCGTCGATGGCAAACTGCTGCAGGGACCCGAGCGTTTCACCTACGTCGCGCTGAACAAGCCCAAGGGATATGTGACCACGGTCAGCGATGAGAAGAAGCGTCCCACTGTGATGGACCTGGTGAAAAAAGTGAAAGGGCGCGTCTATCCCGTGGGCCGTCTGGACTGGGCCAGCGAAGGATTGCTGCTGATGACCAACGACGGCGCGCTGGCCAACGCTCTGATGAAAGCCGCTTCCAACGTGGCGAAGACGTACGTGGTGAAAGTGGCCGGCCAGCCTGACGAGGCCAAGCTCGACAAGCTGCGCCGCGGAGTTTCCATCGCCGAAAAAGGCGGCCGGCGCGTGCGCACGGCTCCAGCAAAAATCCGTCTGATTCGCGAAGGCGATAACCCGTGGCTCGAAGTGACCATCATTGAAGGCCGCAACCGCCAGGTCCGCAAAATGTTTGAAGAAGTCGGGCACCACGTGGAGAAAATCCGGCGCGTGCAGTACGGTCCCCTCGCGCTCGACGTGCCGCCGGGAGATTGGCGCAACCTGACTCTGCTGGAAGTGGCCAAGCTCAAGACTGCTGCTTCGGGACCGAAACTTACTCTTCCCCCCAGCGCACCTGTTCCCACGCACCCGCCGAAGGTCTACACGACTAAGCCGGAGCGGGTGGCGAAATCGCCTAACCGATCGAGGTCTTCGCGTTCGCCCAAGTTTTCGCGTTCGGAGAAACGACTGCGTTCATCCAAGCCATTAGCTTCAGAAAAGCCGGCATTCGCATCGCGTTCGCCGAAGAACTCCAGATTCAAGCCGTCGCGCCCACCAAAACGCGGACGCGACTAGCGTCTTTTTTCGCGATCATATTTCGCGATCATATTTCGCGATCATCGACAGCCGGGCCGCGCCGTACAAGCCGGCATCGCTCCCCAGCACGGCGCGCGTAATGATGGTCTTGTGGCCCGGGCCAGCCTTCACATGCGCGGAGGCTCCCTCGCGAACAGCCAGAGGATCGGCCGGCGCCGTGGCTGCGTACACCAGGGCACGCCGCCGCAACTCTTCGAAGATCGCCGGCGAGAAAGCTTCCCACGCGCTCGAAACTCCCCCGCCAATCACGTAAATCGGCAGGTTCAAGGAATTCACCATCGTCGAAAGCACGATCCCCAAACAACGGCCCATGTATCGGAAAATACGCCGCGCATCTTCATCGCCCTGCATCGCGAGATGGTAAATCGATTTCGCGCTGAACTCCGGATCGGACTGAGCCGCGCGCGCCAGCGCCGACGCGCCGTCTTTCGAAATCGCTTCCCGCGCCATCCGCACCACCGCCGTCGCCGATGCGTATTGCTCCAGGCATCCTCGATTCCCGCATCCGCAAGGGTGCCCGTCCGGCTCCACGGTCGTGTGCCCCAACTCGCCGGCCATGCCATTCGCGCCGCGCCAAATCGTGCCGCCCAGAACCAGTCCGCCGCCGACGCCTGTGCCGAGGGTCAGCATCGCCATGTCGGCATAATCCTTGGCTGCGCCCAGCCATTTTTCCCCGAGCGCCGCCACATCCGCGTCGTTCTCGAGGACCACCGCGGTCTTCAGGCGCTCCTCAATGGCGGCGCGAGCCGGATAGTCGACCCAGTCCGGCAGGTTCGGCGATTCGCGCACCAGTCCAGTTTGCATGTCGATGATGCCGGGCACGCCAATGCCGATCCCCATCAGCGGGGCGCTGTTGCCGTATTTCCCCGACAGGCGCTGGATGGCGTCGCACATGTCGCCGATGACGTGATCGCGTCCCCGGGAAACCTTGGTGTCGAGCGTGACTTTCTCGACCAGCGCGCCTTGCTCGTCCACGGCGGCGATGCGCAAGTTCGTGCCGCCCAGATCCACTCCAATGGAAAATTTATTCATGATGACTAACTCAGTGTTCCGTTCGACGGGGTATGTGGGGAGACCTTGAACCCCATCCTCTTTTTTACAGGGGCGAGTGTCAATCCGTCAACATATTAAATCGTTCTATTAGGGCTATTTTTGACACTTTGAACAATAATGGCTGCTGCGGCCGGCCAGCACAATGCGCCGGATCGCAGTCCGGCACACCAAGCACGGCTCCCCCTCGCGCCCATAGACGCGATGCTGGAGCTGAAAAAATCCTTCTTCTCCATCCGCGTCCACGTAATCGGAAATCGACGACCCGCCCAGCGCGATCGCCTCGCGCAGCACTTCACGCACCGTCCGGTGCAGCTTGCCCAGTTGCTCCCGCGTGATCGCCGCCGCCCGCCGCCGGGGACGGATACCCGCACGAAACAACGATTCGTCGGCATAAATGTTGCCCACGCCGCGCAGCAGCTTCTGATTCAAAAGCGCGCTCTTGATGGGAGTTTTGCGCCCGCGAAAGAGCGCGATAAATTGCGCCTCGCTCACCTCCAGAGGTTCGACGCCCCCGGGATCGAAGCCTCCAGCATGAACGCTGAGTTTGCCAAACATCCGCGGATCGATAAACCGCAGTTCGCGCCCCGAAGCCAGCTTCGCGATCAGGTGAGTGTGCTTGGCGATCTCCAAAGCAGCGTCGCAAACAACCAGACGCCCGGTCATGCCAAGATGCACGATCCACTGCGCACTCTGCCGTAGAGACGCGGCTTGCCGCGGCTGGCCGCGAACGCCGCGACCACCTTTCTTCGGCTGCGATGCCCCAGTCGCTCCCTCCAAATCGAACACGATGTGCTTGCCCGCGCGGTGCACGCGCACGATCTGCTTGCCCTCCAGCGTCCGAGCGATCACGCCCGCCGGCGACTTGAGCGGCTGCGGCCTGGAACCGATCCAGACCGATTCAACGGCGTCACCGGCAACGCGCGTGTGGAGCCCTCGCACAATGGTCTCAACCTCGGGAAGTTCAGGCACGTTGTCAGGATACAAGAATCGCGATTGCAGAGGTCTGAGGAGGTCAGAGGTAAGAGGTCAGATTGCAGAGGTGAGAAACTTATTTGGATTTACCTCTGCAATCTGCCCTCTGACCTCCGCAATCCACGGTTGCTCCTCCACCGCCCGATTCGGTATGCTAGAGCGTACACATCATTACCGCCGGTCTTCCTAGTTTTCCAAGTCAATCCAGCAACGGCGCAGCCGGTGTGTGCGAACCATGGGGCGGCCGGACGGCCGCAATATTCCCAAATGGAGTTCGGATTGAGCGCAAGCAGAACCAGCAGTGGCAGAACCGCAGTCATAGTCGGAGCCCAGTGGGGCGACGAGGGCAAGGGCAAGATCGTCGACGTACTCACACGGACTTTCTCGATCGTCGCTCGCTACGCCGGCGGCCACAACGCCGGACACACCGTCATCATCAACGGCAAGAAATTCATCATGCAGCTTGTACCGGGCGGCATTCTGCGCCCCGAATGCACCAGCGTCGTCGGCAACGGCGTGGTGCTCGATCCGTTNNTCTCCAACCGCGCGCAGGTCATTCTTCCTTACCATCGCATGATGGAGCTGGGTGCGGAAAACGCGCCCGGCCGGGTAAAGATCGGAACCACCTCGCGCGGCATCGGCCCCACCTACGAGGACAAAATGGGACGCCGCGGATTGCGCGTCGCCGATCTGCTTGACAGCAAATTGCTGCGCACCCACATCGAGAACGCATGTCGCGAGAAGAACATGATCGCGCACGCGCTGTTCAACTCCGACCCGCTCGATGCCGACAAAATGTTCCGGGAATACGCCGACGCGGCCGAGCAGATCCGTCCGTTTGTCCGCGACACGGCGCAGTTCCTGAACCGCGCCTTGGCCGAAGGCAAGTCGATTGTGTTCGAAGGCGCGCAAGGCACCATGCTCGACATTGATCACGGCACCTATCCGTTCGTGACGTCGTCGAATTCCACTTCCGGCGGCGCCGCAACCGGAACCGGAGTGCCGCCGACGTCGATTGACACCGTCATTGGCATCACCAAAGCCTATTGCACCCGCGTCGGCAGCGGCCCGTTCCCCAGCGAACTCGCCAACGCGCAGGGCGAAGACTTGCGCAAGCGCGGCAACGAATTTGGCGCCGTCACCGGACGTCCCCGCCGCACCGGCTGGCTCGATTTGCCTGAACTCCGTTACGCTGGCATGATTAACGGCATCTCCTGGTTGGTGGTGACCAAGTTGGATGTGCTCGACCACCTGAAGGAGATTCCGGTGTGCGTGGGGTACAAGGTGGACGGCAAGGAAACAGACGAGTCTCCGGCCCAGGCGTACGGTTATGAAAAAATCGAATGCCTCTACCGCAACATGCCGGGCTGGGCCATCCCGACGCAGACCATTCGGACGCTGGAAGCATTGCCTAAGGCCGCCCGCGAATATCTGGCCTTCATCGAAAAGGAAAGCGGAGCGCGGGTGGGAATGATTTCCACCGGCCCCGATCGTGAACAGACAATTTTGGTGCCGGAATTTGTAAGCGCGCTAGGATTGAAGAACTGCTAAGAACTTGGGTTCGTATCAGGGCATCGTTTTATCGATACCGGAAGATTCGTATCAGGACAGGGTATCGCTTTAGCGATACCACAATTTCTTCGAAATCAGAGCCCCTTCAGGGGCTGCTCTAAAGAGAACGGAGCGACGGATGGTGGTGTTGGCTGTAACCTGGATGGCAAAAGTTGGACGCGAGTCCGAAGTGGCCGCAATCTTTGAAAAACTCTCAGCCGAATCGCGAAAAGAACCGGGCTGTGTCATGTATCAGGTGCATAAGCACAAGACCGATCCGCGTCGGTTCTTTGTCTACGAACAGTACAAAGATGACGCCGCCCTCGAGGCGCATCGCACCGCCCCGCATTTCCTGCAGTTGGCGAAAAAAGATCTGCCCAAATTGGGCGACCGGATCGAAGCGCACTTGTTCGAGCCGCTGGGGTAGGTGTAGGGCGGACACTCCTGTCCGCCGCTGTTGGTTTTGACGAGTGGCAGGCAAGAGTGCCCACCCTACATGTTATTTCTTGTCCGCCATCAGCACGCCGCCCGAAGCATAACTTTCCTTAGACACTTCCAGAAAAGCAACCACAACCGCTTCGCGCCGCGCGCCCGCCTCTTCCACCATGGTGTCGGTAATGCGCTGAGCGATCTTGCGTTTCTGATCCGCCGTGCGGCCTTGGAGCATGGTGACCTGAACTAAAGGCATGGAGTTCTCAGTTCCCAGTTCTCAGTTCTCAGAACAAACCAGCCCTCAGATCAATCTCACTGAGAACTGGGAACTGAGAACTTCTTCTACTGCGTCAATTCGTAACCCGCAAAAAAGAAACTCAGTTCATAGCGTGCCGTATCTTCCGCGTCCGAGCCGTGAATGGCNNGCCGGGTTGGTGGAGCCCATCAGCTTGCGCAGATCGGCGATGGCGTTTTCCTTTTCCAGAGCCAGCGCCACGATCGGTCCACTGGACATGAACTTGGTCAGCGAGTGGTAAAACGGCCGGCTGGCATGGACGGCATAGAACTGCTCCGCCTGGTGCTGCGAGATTTCCAGCATCTTCATGGCCAGAATATGGAATCCCTGCTTCTCGAATTGCTCGATGATGTCTCCGATCGCGTTCTTCTTCACCGCGTCGGGTTTGACGATGGTCAGAGTGCGTTGCAGTGTTTTCATAAATCGGCTCTTAGCATTTAGCAGTTAGCATTTAGCCAAAACACGTCGCCCGAAAGCTAAGTGCTAAGAGCTAAGAGCTAAGTGCTAAGTGCTGGCTCTTACACCTTCACTCAGCGCGGCCGCCAGCGTCTCGCCGATATCGGCGGGCGATTTCGCAACCTTGAGTCCAGCCTTCTCCATGGCGGCAATCTTCTCCGCCGCCGTGCCCTTGCCGCCGGAAATGATCGCGCCAGCGTGGCCCATGCGGCGTCCCGGAGGCGCGGTCTGTCCCGCGATAAATCCAACCACCGGCTTCTTCATGTGCGTCTTGATGAACTCCGCGGCAGTCTCCTCCGCGTTGCCGCCGATTTCGCCGATCATGACCACTGCTTCGGTCTGCGGATCGCGGTTAAACAAATCGAGTGCGTCGATAAAATTCGTGCCGATGATTGGATCCCCGCCAATGCCGATCGCCGTCGATTGTCCGATTCCTCGCTGCGTCAACTGATGCACCGCCTCGTACGTCAGCGTCCCGGAGCGCGATATGATCCCGACGCTGCCCTCTTTGTGGATGTGCCCCGGCATGATGCCGATCTTGCACTTCCCCGGCGAGATGATGCCGGGGCAGTTGGGCCCGATCAGGCGTGTTTGGCGGCCCTGCAAAAACTGCCACGCCTTCACCATGTCCAGCGTGGGAATGCCTTCGGTGATGCAGACCACCAGGGGCAGGCCGGCATCGGCCGCTTCCATGATGGCGTCGGCGGCGAAGGGCGGCGGGACGAAGATCACCGTGGCATTGGCGCCGGTTGCCTTGACGGCCTGCTCCACGGTATCGAAGACCGGCAAATCCAGGTGCTTGGTTCCGCCCTTGCCGGGGACCACGCCACCCACCACCGTGGTGCCGTAGGCGATGGACTGCTGCGCGTGGAAGGTGCCCTCCCTGCCGGTGAATCCCTGAACAATCAGTCGTGTGTTCTTATCTACCAGTACGCTCATGCATTTCCTCGTGGGGCGCCGGTTACTGCGCAGCCAGTTTGACTACCTTCTTCGCGGCGTCCAGCATATCCGCGCCCACCGTGAAATTGAGGCCGGAATCCATCAGGATCTGGCGGCCCAGTTCCACGTTGGTGCCTTCCATGCGGACCACGATGGGCACCTGAATGTTCAGGTCCCGTGCCGCCCCCACCACGCCGCTGGCCAGCGTGTCGCAGCGCAGGATGCCGCCGAANNGCGCCGTTGACCATGCAGCCCACCGTGCCATCCAGCTTGATGTAATTCAGCCCGTAGCGCGAAGCTTCGACTTCGAGCGGGTCCTCTTCGTTGAGATCGCGCAGTTCCACCAGTTCCTTGTGGCGGTAGAGGGCGTTGTCGTCGAGGGTGATTTTGGCGTCGAGCGCGTAAACCTTGCCGTCCTTGGTAAGGATGAACGGGTTGATCTCGGCCAGCGACGCATCGGCCGCATAGTAGGCTGTGGAAAGCGCCGTCATGGCCGCCGCCGCCGCGTTGACGCTGGCCGCGGGGATGCCGATGCCGAAGGCCAGTTTGCGTGCCTGGTAGGGTTTGAGCCCCGGGTATTCGAGGGTCTCCTTCAGAATCAGCTCCGGGGTCTTGGCGGCGACCTCTTCGATGTCCATGCCGCCAGCCGACGAGGCCATGAATACGGGCTTGCCCTGTACGCGGTCGAGCACGATGCCGAGGTACAGTTCGCGCTCGATGGGGAGGGTTTCCTCGATCAGCAGGCGCTGCACCACGCGCCCTTCGGGACCGGTCTGGTGGGTGACGAGGGTCATCCCCATGATCTTGCGCGCCAGTTCGACCGCCTCGATGGCGTCCTTGGCCACCTTGACGCCGCCGCCCTTGCCGCGTCCGCCGGCGTGGATCTGGGCCTTCACCACCACACTGCCGCCGAGCGTTCTGGCGGCGGCTTCCGCCTCTTCCACCGTGTACGCCACCTGGCCTCGCGGCACAGGAACGTTATATTGGGCCAGGATGGCCTTTGCCTGATACTCGTGAATTTTCATGGAATCGCTTGTGTTAGCCTACAGAAAACCCAATATATCATGTCCCTTCTGCCGTACCTGATCCGCCTGGTTTCCGAACAGAGTCTGGCCGCCGCCGACGCGGAGGCCGCCATGCGGATTATTCTGCGCGGCGAGGCGACCCATGCGCAGATCGCCGCCTTCCTGATCGCTCTCAAAATGAAGGGCGAAACCGTCGACGAACTGGTGGGTTTCGCGCGCGCCATGCGGCAGATGGCCGTGCCCGTCGACGCCGGTCTCCCGGCGGGCCAGACGCTGCTCGACACCTGCGGTACGGGGGGCGATGGCGCCAACACCTTCAACATCTCCACGGTGGCCGCTTTCGTGGTGGCGGGCGCCGGGGTACACGTGGCCAAGCACGGCAATCGCTCGATTTCCAGCCAGTGCGGCAGCGCCGATCTGTTGGAAGCCTGGGGCATCCCCATCGATC
>PKXK01000166.1:4109-17616 GCA_003132325.1 Acidobacteriaceae bacterium | reverse complement strand
ACAGTTCTATTTACACCCTCCGATCAAACACGATCCAGCGTCCGCTGTCGCTGCGATCGTCGCACGTTGCGAACACCGCGTAGCGCGACATATCTGTAGTAGCGCTTTGAACCGATCCGCAATTGTTTCGCGGAATCCATGGCAGCAACTCAGTTGTCTTGTCCTTCTTCCAGATGACCAGTCGCCCTGCGTTGTCGCCTTTTTCAGTCCCACTGATCTGACCGACTACACTTCCATCCGCTAACAGACCGACTATGACCGCCGTCTCGCCGTCCTTCAGTGAAACCTCCCAGCTTGCTCGATCTTCACCTTCTGCCATCATCTTGCAGCGTTGCTTCGCACCTGCGTAGACAACGCCAGTCGAGACATACTCGTTCGGTCGCAGTTCTTGTTGGCAAACCATGTAGGCCAGTCCGCGCTCCCCGAACTTTCGGTCTCTTGCGTCTATAGGCCAGTCCTGTTGCCAACGCTTTGTCTGCAACGGCGGAGAACCATCCAAAATGTCGTAGGTGCGTGATTGACCTAGCGTAAAGCCCTCTTGGAAGACGAGAGCGTGATCATTGAAGGTTGTTTGCTCCAGAAAACGATCAATGCGTGCAATGTCTTGCAAGTTCGCATCGAGTAGCAAGACGCCCGATTTGGATTCATTCTTGCCTTCCTTGTCAAGGTTTACAGACTGCATTCTGAAAAGAAGAGTTCCACCGGGGCCCGCCGTTGCCTCGCCCTCAGCCACGAGTTCGCCATAACCATCGGCGAGATAGGCGATACCCGGGAAACGGGGCTTGTGTTAAACCCGACTACGACCTCTTCGCTGTTCAGCCAAACCACAAAGCGATAAGCGATGATCGTCCTCGGCGCTTCATCTCTCGTTGAAAAGAAGTTCTTCGGCAGACCCAGAGCAGAGAGTTGGATTTGTGCATCGGGAACTGGCTCTGGCTCCGCGTTTGTCTTTACCCTCGAACAGCCTAAGAGCAGACAAGCCAGCGCAAATACGCCCGCTGTCAGAGTCAGCTTTCGACGCGATCCGTTGATTGGGTTCTGCCACTTCACATGCACCCGCCTGAGGCATTCTACCTGCACATTGTGAATCGTGAACGGCGTCAACTGTTGTTATCAGGGATTGCAGTCATCGACCCCTCCGAGTACGCACGGCTCAGCCCTGGCTCCCAGAATTACAAGAAAAAATTCTTCTTAAGGACTCGCAGCTACCGCACCATGGCCGCGACGTGGGGAGACTGCACGATCCCCAGCGACCAGTTGACGCCGCGAATAAACGGCTCTGGATACACTCCGATGACGATCGTCGCAAGCGCCGTTACTCCCAGCGCGCAACGCATTCCGAGGCTGAGGGGCAGGCGCTCGGTTTCCATCGGCGCGCGCATCAGCATGGAGTTCGCAATCTTCAGGTAGTAATAAAGTCCGAAGAGCGAATAGAGCACGCCGAGCGAGGCCAGCCAGTAATGTTGGCTTTCGATCAGGCTGAGGAAGATGTAATACTTGCCCAGGAACCCGGCCGCCGGAGGAATACCGGCGAGTGAAAGCAGGAACAGCAGCATCAGCGCGGCTTCGACCGGCGCGCGCTGGTAGAGCCCGGCCATGTCGTCGAGTTCGTCGCCAATCACGTTGCGCTGCCGCAGCGAGGTGATCACCGCGAACGCGCCCAGGTTCATGAACGTATAAACGAGCAGGTAGATCAGGATTCCCTTGAAGCCATCGTTAAAGCCCGGGCTGCCGGGCAGCGAAGTTCCCATGGCCACAAACGCCAGCAGCATGTAGCCAACATGCGCAATCGAGGAGTAGGCCAGCAGCCGCTTGGTATTCGTCTGCGTGAGAGCCGCGAAGTTGGCGCCAGTCATGGTGGCGATCGAGACGAACACAATCACGGGAGTGTAAATGGAGCGCAGCGGCCACAATCCCCACAGCAGAATGCGCAGCAGCAGCGCCCAAGCCGCCGCTTTCACCGCCACCGACATGAAGCCGGTAATGCAGGTGGGCGCGCCTTCGTAAGCATCCGGCGCCCATTGATGAAAGGGAACGGCGGCGATTTTGAACAGCAATCCGACCATGGTCGTGAGCAGCGCGATCACGACCACCGGATTGTGCGGATCCAGCACCGATACCTTGCGAGCGATGACCGCTAGATTGGTGCCGCCGGAAATTCCGTAGAACAGCGAGAGCCCGTAGGCGAAGATGCCCGATGAAAATGCACCGAGCAACAGATACTTCAATGCCGCTTCGTTCGAACGCCGGTCACGGCGCAAAAAACCAACCAGCACGTACGTGGAAATCGCCATCAGCTCGAGCCCGATGAAGAGCAGCACGATGTCGAATCCCGCCGCCATGCACATCATGCCCACCACCGAAAGCAGCAGCAGGGAATAGTATTCGCCGTGGTGCTCATCTTCCAGTTCGAGATAGTGCACCGACATCAGGATGGCGATACCCGCTCCCGCCAGAAACAGATACCAGAAATAAATGGCGAAGCGATCGACTAATAGCGAGTTATAGAATCCGGCTGCGCCCCTGGGCAACTTCGATTGAATTTGCCACACGCACAAAGCCGCAAACACCACGCCGACAAAGGCGCCGGCGGCGTTGATCCACTTCCATTCCCGCGGAACCATCAGGTCGATCAGCAGAATGCCGAGCGCAAAGATGGTAAGTTCCACCATCGGCAACATCAACCGGTATTCAGTTGGTGATAGGCCCAGCACTTAGTTACTCGCTTTCGGCACGGCGACGTTCATTCTAACCGCGTTCGCCCCAACTACGACGGGCGCTTGCGCGGCTGGCACGGGCGCAACCTGCGCATTCACCGGCGCGTTGGCGTTGGCGTCATGAATTGTCTGCACAATCTGATTGACCGGCTGTTCGAGGATCTGGAAAAACGGCTTCGGATAAACGCCGATCCATAACGCCATAATGATCAGCGGCGCAAACGTAAGGATTTCGCGCGGTGTCAGATCGTGCAACTTTTCGTTCTTCGGATTCGTTACCGTCCCGAAGAAAACGCGTTGATAGAGCCAGAGCAAATAAGCCGCGGCCAGAACCACGCCCGGCGCCGCCCACGCCGCCCACCTCCAGTTCGCGGTGAAGGCTCCCTGCAGAATCGTGAACTCGCCGACAAACCCATTCAGCAGCGGCAGTCCCATGGACGAGAGGAACATGATCATGGTGATGGTCGCGTAGACCGGCATCACGTTCGAGATGCCGCCATACTCCGCAATCTCGCGCGTGTGCCGCCGTTCGTACAAAATGCCGACGATCAAGAAGAGCGCGCCGGTCGAGATGCCGTGATTGATCTGCTGCAGCACCGAACCGGTCAAGCCCGCCGAATTCAGCGCGAAAATTCCCAGCGTGCAGAAACCCAGGTGGCTGACGGACGAATACGCCACCAGCTTCTTCATATCCTTCTGCATGAGCGAGACTAGCGCGCCATAGATGATGCCCACCAGCGACAGCCCGATCACCCAGCCTTGCACCTTGGGTTGCGAGACAACGGCAGGAAAGAACGGCAGCGAGAAGCGCACGAATCCGTACGTTCCCATCTTCAGCAAAACGCCCGCCAGAATGACGGAGCCGGCGGTCGGCGCTTCTACGTGCGCATCCGGCAGCCAGGTGTGGAACGGAAACATCGGAACCTTGATCGCAAATCCGATAAAGAAAGCGACGAACAACCAGATCGCCGTGTGGAACGGAATCAGTGGCGCCGTCTTATAAAGCTCGGGAATGCTGAACGTGAAGACGTTAGTAAGTGTGTGGTGATGGAAGTAGAGGAACAGGATGCCCAGCAGCATCAGCACCGAGCCCAGCAGCGTGTACAGAAAGAACTTGATGGCGGCATAAAGTTTGCGCGGGCCGCCCCAGATGCCGATCAGCAGATACATCGGCACCAGCATCGCTTCCCAGAAAACAAAGAAGAGGAAGAAATCGAGCGCCATGAAGACGCCAAGCATCCCCGTCTGCAACACCAGGAACCAGACGTAATATTCCTTCACCCGAATCTCGATGGCGGTCCACGAAGAGAGGATCGAGATCCATCCCAGCAGCGTGGTCAGCATGATCAGCAGAAACGAGATGCCGTCAATGCCCAGGTTGTAACCCGCGCCAATCGAGGGGATCCAGTTGTTCAGTGTGCCCTCGAGGAACTTGAAGTGCGAAGGGGTAACCTCGAAACGCTGCGCCCAGAACATCGGCACCAGTGGAATCGAAATCAGGAAGCCGCCCAGGGCGAAGAGGTTCGCAATCCAGCGGATCGCGTCCTTGTTCTCTTTGGGAACGAACAGGAGAACAAACGCGCCCACCAGCGGCGTGAAGAGAATGATCGAAAGTATGTGACTCTGCATAATGAATCGCTTCTAGCTTCTGGCTGCTAGCTTCTAGCAATCTAAGTCTGGCTCTAAGTTCCGCGCGATCTTGCTTGCTAGAAGCTAGGAGCCAGTAGCTAGTAGCTGTCTCACTTCCACACGTAATACACGCCAAATCCCAGCAATCCCGCGACCATAACCAGCGCGTACCACTGCACCAGTCCCCATTCGAACAGGCGCGCCGGATAGGAAATCATCCGCGCAAGAATCGCTGGACCGTTCACTCCGACGCCGTCGATGATCCACTTATCCCACCAGGTCGAAAGCGTGGCGACGGCGCGCGTGCTCCAGCCGGCGCCGTTCACGGTTCCGTCAATAATGTTCGCATCGAACCACGACGACGCTTCGCCCGCGCCCATCGCGCCGAGGCGAATCTTGCCAATCTTGCGGCGTCCTGTGAAAGCGTAGTCGTAGGCCTCGTCCACAAACCACTTGTTATAGAGCAGGGTGTAGAGCGGCGGAGCCGTGACGGCGATAGGCTCGGGATAATCTTTGCCGGCGTTCGCGTAGTGGCGATAGGCCCATCCGCCGCCGACCACCGCAGCCCCGACGGAGAGTATCATCAGTCCCCATTCCAGGCTGCGATGTTCTTCGCCCGCGGGCTCCTGCGGCTCGGCCGGCACGAAGGAAGCGGCACCGGAAACCTCGCGCGCGAATACTGGCTCCAGAAACTTTCCGAAGGCGTTGGTCCCGCCCAAACTCGCCGGCACGCCCAGCCACCCGGCGCAGACCGAGCAGATGGCCAATACCACCAGCGGTCCCGTCATCGACTTGGGCGACTCATGAATGTGGTGCTCGACTTCATGGCCCATCCGCGGCTTCCCATAAAACGTCAGGAAGATGAGCCGGGCCATGTAGAACGCGGTCATCAGCGCCGTGCCAAATCCGATCAGCCAGAGATACGGAAAGCCGCCGTCGGCGGAACGCCACGCCTGCCACAGGATTTCGTCTTTCGAAAAGAAGCCCGCCAGCGGCGGAATGCCGGCGATCGCCAGCGTCGCGACGAACATCGTCTTGAACGTGGTCGGAATGCGCCCGCGCAGGTCGCCCATGTTGCGCATGTCCTGCTCGCCGCTCATGGCATGAATTACCGAGCCGGAGCCGAGGAAGAGCAGCGCCTTGAAGAACGCATGCGTGAACACGTGGAAAACGCCTGCCGCAAACGCGCCGACACCGAGCGCCAGGAACATGTATCCCAGTTGCGACACGGTGGAGTAGGCGAGCACGCGCTTGATATCGTTCTGCACCAATCCAATCGACGCGGCAAACACCGCCGTGAGCGCGCCGACGATGGCCACGGTTTTCATCGCCGTCGGCGCCAGCACGAACACGGCATTCGAGCGCGCCACCATGTACACGCCCGCCGTCACCATGGTTGCGGCGTGGATCAGCGCCGAGACCGGCGTCGGACCTTCCATCGCATCGGGCAGCCAGACATAAAGAGGAAGCTGTGCCGACTTACCGCAAGCTCCGACGAACAGCAGCAGCGCGGCGATGGTGAGAACGGGATCGCCAATATGGAAAGCTCCGCTGCGCGCGGCCGCGTTGATGTCGATGAAGCGAAACGACCCCAAGTACCACGCCAGCGTAAGCGCGCCGAGAATGAATCCGGCATCGCCGATGCGGTTTACGATGAACGCCTTGTTGGCAGCGGTCGAAGCCGAGTGGCGATGAAAGTAAAACCCAATCAGCAGATACGAGCACAAGCCGACGCCTTCCCATCCCACAAATAAAAGCATGTAGTTATTCGCCAGGATGAGCGTAAGCATCGAAAACATGAACAGGTTCATGTATCCGAAAAAGCGGTAGTAACCGCCTTCGTGCGCCATGTATCCGACGGAGTAAATGTGGATCAGCATGCCCACGCCGGTCACGAAAAGCAGCCAGATGGAAGAGAGCGGATCGAGCAGGAATCCGGCGTCGGCGTTGAATGAGGCAGTTGTGCCGTCGCGCTTCACGAAGTTCAAATGGCCATCGCCGCTGCCCAGCCACGTATAAACAATCTTCTCGAAGGGCTGGCCTGTGCCGTGCGCGAAGTGCGTGTACTCGACGACGGTGAAGCAGGCGAACAGAAACGCAACCACGACCGCGCCGACGCAAACCGCGTTGACCGTGGCTTTCTGCAGGCGCCCCCCAAAAAAGAACATCGTCGCGGCCCCGAAGGCCGGGAAGAGCGGAATCAGCCAGATGTGGTTTAGGAAAAGCATTAGCTCTCAGCTTTTAGCTATCAGCTATCAGTAATTGCTACTCAGTCCGCAGTTCAAGGTTCTAACTGAAAGCTGAGAGCTGATGGCTGACGGCTGCTCTTACCATTTCAACAAATCAATCTCGTCCACATTGATCGTCTCTTTATTCTTAAAGAAAGCGATCAAAATGCCCAGGCCGACTGCGGCTTCGGCGGCGGCGTCCACTACGATGAAGATCGCGAACAACTGCCCATGCAGGTTCCCCCACATGCGGGAGAACGCCACCAGGTTCAGGTTCACCGCGTTCAGGATCAACTCGATCGACATCAGCACAATCACCACGTTGCGGCGCGTGAGGACACCGATCACTCCGAGCACGAACAATGCCGCCGCAACAACGAGATAGTGGAGCGTAGTTATTGGAACCATATTCGCTTCTAACTGTCTGACCTCAGCGGCTAAAGCCGACTTTCCCAAAAAGCCGGTTACCGCAGCGGTAAACGGCTGCGCCACCCAAAATCAGATCTTCTTCTTCGTCATAATCACCGCTCCCAAAATCGCCACCAGCAACAGCAGCGAGGCGATCTCGAAGGCGAACGTATATTGACCCATCCTGCCGCCTTCTCCGTAGAGCAACGCGGCAACCTGCTGCGTGTTGGACGATTCGGCCAGCCTGTTCACCGGATCCGGCCACAGCGCTTTGCCCGTCATGGGATCGTTTAACAGCGCCTTGCCCTTCACAATCACGGACACAAACAACGCCAGCAAGGCGCACGCCGCCGCCAATCCCACCGGCCAGATGCGATTGAATTGCCGGTCTTTGGTGGCCCGTTCGATATTCACCAGCATGATCACGAACAGGAACAGGACCATGATTCCGCCGGCGTAGACAATGATCTGCACGCCAGCGACAAACGGGGCATACAACATCAAGTAAAGGCCGGCCACGGAAAGCAGGGTCACGATCAGCGCCAGCGCGGAATGCACGGCGTTTCGCCGCGTGATGACCGCCAGGCCACTGGCCACGGCCAACCCCGCCAGCACATAAAAGAACCACGGCGTCGCGACGAGAGCCATGCCTGAATTCAGAGCTGAGTTCGTTGTCATTGCGGGGTTCATTTAACGATCACCCCCACGGCCGCGGTCAGAATCAGCACGCCGAGTGAAATCGGCAGCAGCACTTTCCATCCGACCCGCATCAACTGATCGAAGCGGTAGCGTGGCCAGGTGGCGCGATACCAGATGAATAAGTACATGAAGACGGCGACTTTCAGCACGAACCAATATACGTAGCCGATGCCTTGGTTGAACCTGGCCGCCACGCTCGTGTCCGCGGAACGGCCCGCGACCGCGATCACCAGCAGCAGCAGCGCAATGAAGCCAAGCAGCGCCGCGAAAACCGCGAGCCCGATGCGCTGAATCCTGAAGAAGGANNGAGAAGATAAAGTCCCACGCCGGGGCGTGCAGCAGGTTCGGGAATGGACGCATCCATCCACCGAGCCAGAGGGTTACGGCGATCGAGGAGACGGCAATCATGGCCGCGTATTCGGCGAGCATGAACAGCGACCAGCGCAGCCCGCTGTACTCAGTGTGATATCCGGCAGTCAGTTCCGATTCCGCTTCGGCCATGTCAAACGGCGCGCGGTTGGTCTCGGCGACCATGGCGATGGCGAAAATCACCAATGCGATAAAGCCGAGCGGGAAAAACTTAAAGATGAACCAGACGCCCTGCTGCTGCTGCGCCTGCACGATCCCGATCATGCTCAGTGTTCCGGTGCCGCTCGCGTTAAGGCTGGTCATCAGAATCGCCGAGACGACGGCCAGTCCCATGGCGACTTCATAGGACACCATCTGCGCGCTCGACCGCAACGCGCCGATCAGCGGATAGTGCGAGTTCGAAGCCCATCCCGCGACCACGATGCCGAGCACGCCGAGCGACGAGACCCCGAGCATAAAGAGGATGCCGATGTTCATGTCGCTCACTGCCTGCGAAGGTCCAAACGGAATCACGGTATAAACCGTGAAGGCGGCCAGCAGCCCGATCAGCGGCGCGACCCAGAAAACGAACTGGTCGGCTTCGGCGGGAATGATGTCTTCTTTGAGCATCAGCTTGAGCGCGTCGGCGAAGGGCTGCAGCAAGCCGTGCGGGCCTACGCGCATGGGTCCCAGGCGAACCTGGAAGTGCGCCAGCGCCTTGCGCTCGATCCAGTTCATGCAAATTACGGCCGTAGACACTCCCGCAAAAATAATGAGCACATAGATCAGCGCCCAGAACTGGTTGCCCGCTTCGCCGGGCGTCACCGTGCTGCCCAGATACGACATGATGAAATTCGGCATCAGCGGTCCACCTCGCCGAGCACGATGTCGAGCGTGCCGATGACGGCGATCACGTCGGCGATCAGCAGCCCGCGCACCATGAGGTCGAGCGCTTGCAAATTGACGAACGACGGAGGCCGCACGCGCAGACGGTAGGGCTGGGTCGAGCCGTCGCTGACGATGAAGTATCCCAGCTCGCCTTTCGGCGCTTCAATCGAATGATAGATTTCGCCCACCGGCGGCTTGATCACCTTGGGGACCTTGCCCATGATCGGACCTTCCGGAATGCTGTCGACGGCTTGCTCGATGATGCGCATCGCCTGCCGCATTTCCATCATGCGGACCATGTACCGGTCGTAGGTGTCGCCGTTTTCGCCGGTTGGAATTTCGAAATCGAACTTGGAGTAGGCCGCGTAGGGCTGGGCTTTGCGCAGGTCCCATTTCACGCCGCTGGCGCGCAGCAGCGGACCGGTGACGCCAAGCGCAATGCAATCGGCGGCCGAGATTACGCCGACATTCTTGGTGCGCTCCAGCCAGATGCGGTTGGTGGTAAGCAGCGCTTCGTATTCGTCGATCTTCGGCGCGAAAAAAGTCAGGAAATTCTTCACGTCTTTTTCGAAGCCGGCGTACGTCTCATACTGGCAGCCGCCGATGCGGAAAGCATGCGTGGTCAGGCGAGCGCCGCAATATCGTTCGAAGATCTTCAGGACCTCTTCCCGGTCGCGGAAGGTGTAGAACAGCGGCGTCATGGCTCCGATATCGAGCGCGTGCGTGCCCAGCCAAAGCTGGTGGCTGGCGATGCGGTTCAGTTCGGTCAGGATCACGCGAATGTATTGCGCGCGCGGCGGCGCCTCCACATTCATCAATTTCTCAACCGCTTCGCAGTACCCGAGCCCATTCGACACGGCGGCGCAATAGTCCATCCGGTCGACGTAGGGATTGAACATCGTGTAGGTGCGGTTCTCGGCGATTTTTTCCACGCCGCGATGCAGGTATCCGATGACGCACTCGGTGCCGAGAACTCTTTCGCCGTCGAGCTTCAGGATGACGCGCAGCACGCCGTGCGTGGCCGGATGCTGCGGTCCCATGTTGATGATCAGTTCGTTCGAATCGAGATACGTCTTGTCGGGAGTCTCGAGATCGAGGTTGGAGAGTGAGCGCTTCGGGACCTCGTTCTTGTGGTCGTTCGTGGGAGAGCTCATTGTCCGCTCTCGATTCCGAGGTTGATCTGCACCCACTCTTTGTCTTGTTGCAGGATGTCGTAATCCTTGCGCAGCGGAAAGCCTTTCCAACCGTCGGGCAGCAGAATGCGCTTCAGGTCGGGATGCCCGTCAAACTGGATCCCGAACATGTCATAGATTTCGCGCTCCAGCCAGTTCGCCGTCGGCCAAATCGACACGCTCGACGGGATCGACGCGCCGTCGGCAATCTGCGTCTTCACGCGCATGCGCTGGTTGCGCGGGAACGAATAAAGGATCCACACCACGTCGAATTGTTTTTCGCGCTTCGGATAATGCGCCGCGGTGATATCGACGCAGTAGTCGAACTGTTCTTCGTCGCGCAGCAGGCGCAAGATGTCGGGGATCAGCGAGCGGTCGACGTTGAAGTAGTTCTGTCCAAGATAAGTCTGCGCGTCCAGGCCCGAGCCGTACTGGATCTTGTATTTTTCAACCAGGGGCGAGGTCCACGGCATGGGAACGGGACCAGCGGGCTTGGCCGGAGCGGCAGGCTTCGCGGCCGGAGCAGCGGGCTTCGCNNTCCGCCGCCGGCTTCTTCTCGCCTTCCGGCGGCGGCGGAGCCGGCGATTTGACTTTCTCAGCCATCGATTAGCAAACTTTCACTTCTAACAGTTGGCTATGGTCACCGTCAATGACCGGCGTCACAATGCCGGTCATCCCTTCAGCACGGCCGCTAGCGCCGGGTCGCCTGAAAGCTTTCCACCAAATCGCGGATGCGCAACGCGTCGGCTTTGCGATGGCCGTGACTGGTAATCGGATCCGTGCCTCCGGTCGACTCAATCACAATGTCCGACCAAACCATTCCCGTCGAAATCTTTACCGAAGCGACTTGGCCAATCGAAATGCTCTCCTCGTTGCTGCCGAACAGACGCCGCTTCACGCGGCTCACGCGCAGCGGGCCGACTACGATGCGCGTCGGAAACCACAGATTCCCCTTCGTCCAGCGGCTCGCGGTAAAGGTCTCTTCGGCAGCAGCAGGATTCGAACCGGCCGGATTTGGACTGGCGGGAGTTACACCCATTCGAGCGCGCCCTTCTTCCAAATCCATATATACCCGACAATCAGGATGCCGAGGAAGACCAGCATCTCGATCAGCCCGAAGACGCCGAGCGCCTTGAACTTCACCGCCCAGGGGAACAGGAAAATGGTCTCCACGTCGAACACCACGAACAGGATGGCGATGATGTAGAAACGCACCGTGTAGCGCCCACGGGCGCTGTCGTAAGGATCGATGCCGCACTCATAGGGCATCAGCTTCACGCGGTTGGGACTTTGCGTGCGGATAATCCTGGCAACCAGCAGCGTGACCGGGATCAGGATGCCGACGACGGCGAGGAAGAGGAAGATGGGAACGTAATTTTGCGGCATGAGTCCTCGAAAAATCGCGATCAGGGCGAAAACGAAATACTAACGCCGAAGTGGTCTGGCTTCAAGGACGGATGAACATGCCAGGTGTGACAGGGCAGGTCCCCAGGTGTCGTTTGTCATCTGAGCGAAGCGAAGGACCCTGCATTTCAGCGCTGCGAACGAATCCCTAGGTCCTTCGCTTCGCTCAGGATGACAATGGGGATTTTGCGAACGGCGAACAGCGAACGACTGACGACGAACGACCAACGACCAGCGACTCTCCCGTCGCGACTGCTAAAATAGCTGCTTACGCCTATGTTCGAAAATCTCCAGGAAAAACTCCAGCGCGCGTTCAAGTCTCTTCGCGGACAAGCGGTCCTCACGGAAGAGAACATCTCCGAGGCGCTGAAGCAGATTCGTCTGGCGCTGCTTGAGGCCGACGTCAACTTCAAAGTTGTCAAAGAGCTCATCGACCGCATCCAGGCCAAGGCGGTCGGGCAGGAAGTGCTGACTGCGCTTTCTCCGGGCGAGCAGGTTATTAAGATCGTCCGCGACGAACTGGTTGCGACGCTCGGCAAAGACACGGCTAAATTAAAGTTCGCCTCGCAGCCGCCGACCGTCGTGCTCATGGCCGGGTTGCAGGGGTCGGGCAAAACTACGACGTCGGGCAAGCTTGCCAACTGGCTCAAGAATGGCGGACACCGGCCGCTGCTGGTCTCGGTTGACGTTTACCGTCCGGCGGCGCGCGAGCAACTTAAAGTGGTTGCGGCGGCGATCAAGGCCAATCTTTACGAAGGCGAGGTCGGCGAGGCGAACACGGCTACCGTCGAGCGGCTTGCCAAAGAAGCGCGGCACGAAGCGATCAATACCGGCTGCGACGTGCTTATCGTCGATACCGCGGGGCGTCTCCACATCGACGAGCAGCTTATGGAGGAGATGCAGTCGCTCAAGCGGCTGCTCAATCCGCAGGAGATTTTGTTTGTCGCCGATTCGATGACTGGACAGGACGCGGTCCGCTCGGCCGACGAATTCCATAAGAAGCTCACGCTCACCGGCGTCATCCTTACCAAGATGGACGGTGATGCCCGCGGCGGCGCGGCGATTTCCATTCGGCAGGTTACTGGACAGCCCATCAAGTTCATCGGCATCGGCGAAAAATACGATGCGCTTGAGCCTTTCCATCCCGACCGCATCGTGTCGCGCATTCTGGGCATGGGCGACATTCTCTCGCTCATCGAAAGAGCCGAGTCGCAGATCGATAAGAAGAAGGCCAACGATCTAGCGTCCAAAATGCTTGCGGGCGACGGCTTTTCGCTGGAAGATTTTCGCGACCAGTTGCGGCAAGTTCGCAAGATGGGATCGCTGCAAAGCCTCATGGGCATGTTGCCCAGCGTCGGCGCGTTTTCCGGACTGCAGAAGGCCGCCGACAAGGTTGACGAAAAACAGATCAACCGGGTCGAGGCCATCATCAATTCCATGACCGGCTTTGAGCGCAACCATCACGAAGCTATCAACGGCAGCCGGCGCAAGCGCATCGCTCGCGGCTCCGGCACCAGCGTGCAGGAAGTCAACAACCTGCTTCGGCAGTATGCCCAAATGAAAAAAATGTTCAAGCAGATGGGCAAGCCGAGCTTTGCGCGGCGCATGGCGGGGATGAAGTTTCCCAGGTAGGCAGTAGCCGGTTGCCAGTAACCAGTTGCCAGTAAAATCCGGAGACTCAGTACCGCCGTCGTGCAAAATCCCAAGATGGACACGAGCGCGGTATCCCACCCTTGCGCACAGAACGCGCAAGGATGGGGCACGCCCGGGTTCCCTCTGTCAACATTTAGGGACGGCTCGCGTTATGGTCGCGCCGGAGATGTGAGACACTCGCCCGGCATATCATTCCGACGACTATGGACACTTTCGATCCGGCGGCGGGGGAGTTTCTACGCATCTCCGAGCGCTATCGGCAGATGAGTGATGGCGAACTGCTCGTCCTCATCCCGCAAAGCTCGGAATTGACGCCTTTTGCCCAAGAAGCTCTTGCCAATGAGGTTCGATCACGCGGGCT
>PKXK01000166.1:0-4080 GCA_003132325.1 Acidobacteriaceae bacterium | reverse complement strand
GAAGACCGCAAACTGGTTGAGCTCTGTACCGTATGGAGCGTGCGCGACGCGCTCAAGGTGCAGACGATTCTGGATGGGGCGGGAATTCCATTTTTCATGGGGCCAGAGAAAGCTACGGCCGTGGACGGGGTGACCTCGAATTTCGCTAAGGGGGTCGGCGTCCAAATCATGCAAATAGGTTCGGCTTGGGCTGGGCCGGCCATGCGGCACTACGAGCCTGAGGACGATCCGACTCCAAAAGAGAAGTATCAAGAACTCGACGAGCTTCCCGTCCACTGTCCCAAATGCCATTCCACGGAAGTCGTCTTTGAGGGTCTCGACTCTGCGCCGGCAATGGCAACGGATGAGTCTTCCCAAAAATACAAATGGACCTGCGATTCGTGCGGCCACCAATGGGAAGACGACGGCGTCGCGAAAGAGGAATGAGGCGCGGGCGAATCCCAGGTGGACGGAGCCATGAAATCCCGGCTTTCGAAAAGCGCGAACGGTGGGGCAGCCGGCTGTCGAATCAAAACAACTCGATTGCCGCGGTGTGACCGGATGCAGACGCGAGCCGGGCGTCACGTGTAAGCAATCGAGCTCCGAGTTGTTCGGCAAGCACGACGTATGCCGCATCGTACGCGGAGAACGAAGTGGGGATACCGAGTGATTCGCAAGTCGAGCAAGTCTTCGATGGCCTGATCAGCGCGGTCGGTTGAGACCGAGCCTTCCCGCACCAGACGCCGCAGTACCTGGCCGACCTCAAGATCCAGGAGGTGAGGAGCATGCAGGGATTCGTTATGCGAGTAAATCCGCCGCTCAATCCGCTGTCCCGCAGCGGTCTGAAGCAGCCAGTCAATGGCGGCGGATGCGTCGAGGACAATCACTGGGTCACCGTGCGTTACGTTCTTCTTGGACCAGGCGAGCCGTATCGAGTGGAACCGCAACCGGCTTGCGCTTATGCAGGCGTTCGCGCAACTCCGCCAAGGTTGGCCGCTCTGCCATCTCTTTGATCTCAGCCAGAAGATAGTCCGAGAGCGACATGCCGGCCATCGCGGCGCGGGCTTTCAGGGTGCGATGCAGGGTGTCGGGGACATTCCGAAGCTGGATCATCTTTGACATGTGCTAAACATACTTTCATGTTTAGCACATGTCAAGCTGCGGCCACTCGGACTTTCGCGGCAGAGCGGGGACAGTCCAACGGATGCGCATTGGGCCTTGCGCGTTTAGGCCTTGAGCGTTTAGGGCTTAAACATGGCTTCAAGGCGGGCGTCCATTTTTTCTTCTTCGATAAACTCGCCGCGCTCGGCTGCCGCAATCCTTTTTCCACGGCAGCCAGGGAGGGAAAGGGTTGGGCCAGCGTCCCGGCGAACTTCCCCACTCAAGCCAAAAGAGGGCTTGAGTGGGCCACCCGCGGTTATCTAATCAGCCACCCGCGAATTCGGCTTGGACGGGCGAGGGCGCGCCCGTTCCCACACGATCAAAAGCGCAACTTCTTCGGTCAGCGGAGCATCTAAAACTTGACAATGATTCGCTCAGGTTATAGCATGGCTTAGAGCGTAATCATTATCACGCTGATTATAAAGAACTTATCTATATCGGAGGATGCGTTATGGGAAAGATTATCGGAATTGACCTCGGCACCACCAACTCCTGCGTCGCGGTTATGGAGGGTGGAGAGCCTAAAGTTATACCGAACGAAGAAGGTGGGCGGACTACGCCTTCGGTTGTCGGATTCACCAAAACCGGCGAACGGCTGGTGGGGCAGGTCGCTAAGCGGCAGGCTATTACCAATCCTGAGAACACGGTTTTCTCGATCAAGCGGTTCATGGGACGCCGCTACGACGAGGTCAGCGAAGAATTGAAGATGGTCCCGTACAAGGTCGAGCGGGACGGCGACCACCTGGCCGTCATGGCGCAGGGGAAGAAGTACACTCCGCCGGAGGTTTCGGCGATGATCCTGCAAAAGTTGAAGAAGGCGGCGGAAGACTATCTCGGCGAGAAAGTCACCGAGGCGGTCATCACCGTGCCGGCTTACTTTAACGACGCGCAGCGGCAGGCTACCAAAGATGCCGGGCGAATCGCAGGACTTGAAGTGAAGCGAATCATCAACGAACCGACTGCGGCCGCGCTGGCCTACGGGCTCGACAAGGGCAAGGACGAGACCATCGCCGTCTACGACTTTGGTGGCGGCACGTTTGATATTTCGGTGCTCGAAGTGGGCGAAGGCGTCATCGAGGTGAAGGCCACCAACGGAGACACGCACCTGGGCGGCGACAACATCGATCAGCGGCTGGTGGATTGGCTGATTGACGAGTTCAAGAAGGATGAAGGGCTCGACCTGCGCGGCAAGGGCAACGAGATGGCTTTGCAGCGTCTGCGGGACGCGGCGGAGCGGGCGAAGATCGAGCTTTCTACCACCATGGAGCACGAGATCAATCTGCCGTTTATTACGGCGGATGCTTCCGGGCCTAAGCACCTGGTTAAGAAGCTGACTCGGGCGAAGCTCGAAACCATGATTGAAGATATTTTGCAGCGGTCGGTGGGGCCGTCGAAGCAATGCTTGAAGGACGCGGGCATTGACGCCAGCAAGATTAACGAAGTGGTGCTGGTCGGCGGACAGACGCGCATGCCTCGCATCCAGGCGATCGTCAAAGAACTATTTGGGCGCGAAGGGCATAAGGGCGTGAATCCGGATGAAGTTGTGGCGATTGGCGCGGGCATTCAGGGCGGCGTGCTCGGGGGCGAGGTGAAAGACCTGCTGCTTTTGGACGTGACTCCTTTGACTTTGTCGATCGAGACTTTGGGGGGCGTGGCTACGGGGATGATTCCTCGGAACACTACGATTCCTACTAAGAAGACGGAGACGTTTTCTACGGCGGCCGACAGTCAGACTTCGGTTGAGGTGCATGTGCTGCAGGGGGAGCGTCCCATGGCGGCGCAGAACCGGACTTTGGGAAAATTTCATTTGACGGGACTGCCACCGGCGCCTCGGGGCATACCGCAGATTGAAGTTACGTTTGATATTGACGCTAACGGCATCCTGAACGTGACGGCGAAAGATATGGCCACGGGGAAGGATCAGAAGATCACGATTACTTCGTCTTCGGGGCTGTCGAAGGAAGAAGTGGAGCGCATGGCTAAGGAAGCCGACGCGCACTCGGCCGAAGACAAGGCTCGGCGCGAGGAGATCGAAGCCAAGAATCAGCTCGACTCGATGGTCTATAACATCGAGAAGATGCTGAAGGAGCATGGCGATAAGATCTCGGGCACGGAGCGCGGAGACGTGGAGAACGCTTTGGCGGACGCTAAGAAGGCGATCGAGAGCGGTGACAAGGCGCAGATGGACTCGGCTCGCGAGAAGCTGACTGCGGCTTCGCACAAGCTGGCGGAGCAGATGTACAAGGCTACGCAGGCTACTCCTGGGGCGACACCGGGTGGGAGCGGCG
Organism: Acidobacteriaceae bacterium; assembly: GCA_003132325.1. Classification (GTDB taxonomy): domain Bacteria; phylum Acidobacteriota; class Terriglobia; order Terriglobales; family Acidobacteriaceae; genus Acidiflorens. The sequence continues at coordinate 652 of PKXK01000166.1, read as the reverse complement.
CGGGGCCGACTGACGGGCAGAGCGCGGCGTCCGGCAGCGACGGTGCGGGGAAGAAGAAGGACGAGGGCGTGATCGACGCCGAGTACGTGGATGTCGAAGACAAGAAGTAAGGCGTCAGCTCTCAGCCGTCAGCGAGTGGCACTTAAGTGGGGCGCGAATGCGCCCCCATTTTGCATCTGACTTAACGAGCTGTCATCTAACCTTAAGGACTAGTCATCCCGCGCGAAGCGGGGTCTCTGCTATCTGGGGCGCGGAAAGAGGAAAGCGAATTGAGATTCGAAGTCAATGAACAGATGTTTTTTGTGAACTTCGTCCCCGAAGAGGGACGGTGGTATTGCTTCGCGCCGACTGCGACGGGAGTGCAGCGGATCCCGGTGTCGATGGACACGACGCCCTTTGAGTCGTACACCGTGTCGGTGGACGAGCAGATGAAGGACGTGGTGAATTAGGTTGCGAGTTTTACAAAATGCCATCTTGCGCGGAGGGAAAGACCTCTGCGCGGAGGAATCCACGAAGGGTCCGCCTCACGAAAGGTCGATTGACTCTCCGGGCTCTCCGGGCTAAGCTTTGCCCAAGGATCGTCGGGGGAGGCGCTTATGCGAGCTCGTATTCTGCTCGGGGTCATGTTCAGCGTTCTTCTTGGCGTCCGTGC
>PKXK01000120.1:41528-43730 GCA_003132325.1 Acidobacteriaceae bacterium | reverse complement strand
ATCTTGTATTGGACAAGACTGGAAGTTGTCGTCCGGGAGGATGGGAGCGTTCAGTCGGCGAAGGTGCTGGGGGGAAACCCGGTGCTGATCGATGCGGCCACCGATGCCGTCCGCAAGTGGAGGTTTGAGGCTGCCTCCCGGGAAACGGTGGAGGTTGTCGAAGTCCGGTTCGGGGACTAAGAGGCTGCCAGAGCCAATCGGCGCACACGGGCGCTGAAGCGCGGACACATTTTCAACGCCTTAACGGTCACGACTGAACAGCTTGGGGAAAAAGTCGATGCTCGAAACCCAGCTCCTAAAGGGGCGATTGATTTTGGAGAATTGCGGCATCGCTGAAGCGATGCCCTGATACGAAGCTCACACCACAAAATATTTAGCTCCCGGATGATGCACCACAATCGCCGAGGTACTCTGTTCCGGCTCCAGCAGGAAGGCTGACGTCAGGCGCACGCCCACGTTCTCTTCCGGCTTTAGCAGCGCGAAGAGTTTCGTCTGATCCTCGAGGTGCGGGCACGCAGGATAGCCAAACGAATAGCGCGAGCCGCGATACTTCTGATGGAAGAGATCGCGAATGTGCGGAGAGTCGTCGGCGGCGATGCCCAACTCTTCCCGCATCTTCTTATGATGGAATTCGGCCAGGGCTTCGGCGGTTTCGACGCTTAGGCCGTGGAGATATAGATAGCGCGTGTATTCTCCGCCCTCGAACAGGCGCTGCGTTTCGACGGAGGCCTTGGAGCCAATCGTCACCAGCGACAGGCCGAGCACATCCATTTTGCCGGAGGATGGGGCGGCGAAGAAGTCGGAGATGCAGAGGCGGCGGCCTTCTTTCTGGCGGGGGAAGGTGAAGCGGATGAGTTCGCGAGGGCTGGCCTCGGGGGCTAAAGCCCCATCTTGATTGGGGGCCTGAACGGCACGGCTGAAGCCGTGCCCCTTCAAATCCTGCCGAGCTTCGCTCGGCTTGGACAGCCGAGGGCGGCTGTCCCTACGCGAGCTTGGGTCGTACACTACTACGTCGTTGCCGTCGCCTTGGGCCGGGAAATATCCGTAGACTACCTTTGGCTCGAACCAGCCCGCTGCTATCACGTCCTCTTCCAGTTTCTTCTTGATGGGACGGTACTTCTCCTCGACCAGCCTGGCGTAATCTTCCTGCGACGCGGTTTTGAGCTGCCACTGGTTCTTGAACAGCGCGGTGTCGTTGACATACTGGAAGAGCTCGCGCAGATCGTAATCCTTCACCACCCGCACGCCCCAGAACGGAGGCTCGGGAATATTCGGCGCATCGGTCACCACCGGGCTGCGTTCGGAAAACACGGGGCCGATTGCTTCATCCGCATCTACCGCCACCGCTTTGGCGTAATCCTTCACCGTCCGCCCATCCTTCAGCCGCGCTTCGCGCCTGCCGTCTTCCGAGGCCAGGTCCTCCATCACGTGCAGGCCGGCGAAGGCATCTTCTCCGTAGAAGACGGCATTCGAATACTCGCGCCGCAGATCATCTTCTACATACTTTCTGGTCAGGGCGGCGCCGCCGCAGATCACCGGGTAGGCCAGCTTCTGGCGCTCGAGTTCCTGGATCACGTACTTCATCTCCAGCGTCGATTTGACCAGCAAGCCGCTCAGCCCGATCGCATCCGCGCTGTGCTCCTGTGCCGAGCGGATGATCACGTCGCCAGGCTGCTTGATTCCCAGGTTCACGACTTTGTAGCCGTTGTTCGACAAGATGATGTCGACGAGATTCTTTCCGATGTCGTGCACATCGCCTTTTACCGTGGCGAGCACGATCGTGCCTTTCTGTTGCGAGCCGGTCTTCTTTTCCATCTTTGGTTCGAGATAGGCGACGGCTGCCTTCATCACTCCCGCCGAATCGAGCACCGACGGCAATTGCATCTTGCGCGCTCCGAAGAGGTCGCCTACCGTCTTCATGCCGTCGAGCAAGACCGTGTTGATCAGGTCTAGCGGCGTGTACCCGACGAGCGCGTCTTCCAGCAACTCTTCCAGCGTGCGCTTGGTCTTGCCGTCGCCCACCGATTTCTCGCCGTTAATGATCGCGTACTTGAGCTTGTCTTCGATGGAGAGGGTTTCGATGTGCGCCGCGGTCTGCGCCTGCGCCTTGCCTTTCATGCCGGCGAAATGCTGCATGTAAACCTGCAGCGGATCGCCATTCGACCGATCCTGGTAAATCAGCTTGCGCGCCAGTTCCACTTC
>PKXK01000120.1:38330-41500 GCA_003132325.1 Acidobacteriaceae bacterium | reverse complement strand
TCGCGGATGCGCTTCACCGCCTTCAAGGTCTCCATCCCCGCCGACCGGTATTCTTCCTGGCCGGTCGAAATCGGGAGCGTCAGCGCGTCGAAGAGCAAGTCCACGGGACGGATGCCGTATTTCTGTGTTGCCAGATCGAAGATGCGATGCGCGATCGCAACTTTCTTGTCCGCGGTCAGCGCCATGCCATCTTCATCGATAGTGAGCGCGATCACGCCCGCGCCGTAGCGCTTCGCCATGGGCAACACTTTCGACGTGCGCTTCTCGCCGTCTTCCAGATTGATGGAGTTGATGATAGCTTTGCCGGGGATGCGCTTCAGCGCTTCTTCCACGACGTCGGCTTCGGTGCTGTCGATCAAGATCGGCGCCGGCACGCGGGTCGCGATCTTTTCCAGGATGGCGGAGATGTAGCCCTTCTCGTCCTCGCCGACGATGGCGCAGCACAGGTCGAGCATGTGCGAACCTTCGTTCGCCAACTTCTTCGCCAGCCTGAGAATGTCGTCGTATTTCTTCGCCTGGACGAGCTTGCGGAAATGATCGACGCGCGTTGTGGTGTTCATCTCCTCGGCGACGATTAGAGGTTTCGGCTCCAGATCTAGAGGGACTGAGGTGTAGGCGCTGGAGGCTGCGCTGATCGGCTTCACATCGCGAGCCGCGGGCTCCACCCCGGAAACCGCGTCCACCACGGCTTTCAGATGTTCGGGACTTGTGCCGCAACAGCCGCCTACGATGCGTACGCCGTAATCCTTTACAAAATGTTTGTGATAGTCGGCGAGATCTTTCGGCGCGAGCTTGTACACGGCGTGGCCGCCCACGTTCTGCGGCAGTCCTGCATTCGGCAAAACCGAAATCAGCTTGGTGGAGTTCAGGCTGAGATAGCGGACCGCCTCATTCATCTCCGCCGGACCGGTGGCGCAGTTCAGGCCGATGATGTCCACGTCGTAAGGCTCAAGCGCGGTGAGCGCCGCGCCAATCTCGGTACCCAGCAGCATGGTTCCGGATTCCTGCAGCGTGACCTGCACGGTCACGGGTAGGCGCTTGCCCGCTTTGCGCATCGCCTCCAGCACGCCGACGGTGGCAATCTTCGCCTGCAACAAATCCTGGCAAGTTTCGATGAGCAGAACATCGACGCCGCCCTCGATCAGCGCGGCGGCCTGCTCTTCATAGGATGCGACCATCGCGTCCCAACCGATGTGTCCGAGCGAGGGCAATTTTGTCGTCGGACCCATCGATCCGGCCACGAAGCGCGGTTTGTCTTTGGTCGAAAATTGCTGGGCGACTTCTCTGGCGAGTTGCGCGGCCTTCAGGTTGATCTCGCGGACTTTGTCGCGCAGATCGAACTCGCCTAGGACCAGGCTTGTCCCGCCGAAGGTGTTCGTCTCGACGACGTCGCAGCCTACGGTGAAAAAGTCCGCGTGAATTTCACGGATGATATCGGGGCGGCTCAGTACCAGAACTTCGCTGCAGTTCTCCTTGCCCCAGTAATCGTCCAGGGTGGGGTTGCGCTTCTGGATGTTCGTCCCCATGGCGCCGTCATAGATGACGACGCGTTCTTTTACGGTTTTGAGAAAGGTGGACATTGGTCGTTAGTCGCTGGTCGTTAGTCGTTCGGGTTCGCTGACCGCTATTCGCTGCTCGCTCTTTGTGCATCAACGCGCAAACGACCAGCGACGGACGACCAACGACTCCTTCCATACAGCAACGCCGGCCCCGCTGGGACCGGCGTTTGGTGGAAAAACTCGAAATTCGTTAATCCCCGGTCACGCCCGCATCCGTTTCCGATTGCGCGAACATCTGATTGGCTCCCATGTGCGCCGGAGCCGGGGCCAGCATCTGTTCTTTACGGTAAATCAGATTGCTGGCATTGAAACTTGCCAGCTCAAATCCATGGCCATGCGTAATCGCATCGGTGGGGCAAGCCTCCACGCAATAGCCGCAAAATATGCATCGATTGTAATCGATGTTGTAGACGCGGGCGTAGCGCTCGGCGCCCGAGACTCGGGTCTCAGCGGTGTTTTCCGCGGCTTCAATGTAGATGCAATTGGCGGGACACGCGGCGGCGCAAAGAAAACACGCTACACATTTTTCCAAGCCGTTTTCGTCGCGCTGCAGCACGTGCATGCCGCGAAAGCGTTCCTGAAACTTTGCGCCTTTCAGGGGGCCGGGACCGTCGGGGTAGTTCTCGACGATGGAGGGCTGAAACATCTCCTTTAGGGTGATGGTCATTCCCTGGGCGATGGCTCCGATGTTCTTGATCACGGACATACTTTGCCATTATAGCGGATGCTGGGGGCGGGGACGGCTGTCAGCTGTCAGCTCTCAGTTGTCAGTTTTCAGTTCTCGCTTTTCAGGAAATGGCTACCAAGGACGGGGGGACTTTCGAGGACGTGGAAATCTCTGCATGAGCGCCCACACTGGAGATGCGCCGAGTAGCGTCATCTTTATGTGGCGTTTCAATTTATGACCAGCCATGGTTCACGTTCCTCTCTTTTTCTTCTTCTTTTCTGCGTGATCTTCTTCATTTTCTTTTCAGGCCGCACCTTGGGTCAGGAATCTGATCGGAAGACAGTTGGCTCGCCTTCTCGAGCGCGGGCTGAGCGCGACGGCGATCGTCCGTATCGGCGCGATGATTTGAGCTGGAATTGGAACCAGCGGGGGCGGAGTGTGCCTCCGGGAGAATCGGCGGCGGGGCTGCGATTTCGGGCCTACCGGCAGAAGATGGCATTCCGGGCACAACGCGCGGCGGCGGCTGCGTCCACGTCCACCATAAACCCACCCAAGCTGAGCTTGGGTGGGGCACCCGCTTCACCATTGGGATCGACAGTGTGGGTTCCTTTGGGCCCGGCTCCGCTCGCTTCCGATGCCACAGGCGATGGCGCGCAGGATTACAACTGGGTTTCGGGGCGCGCCACTTCAGTGTTGATCGATCCTGCCGACAGCACTGGAAACACGGTGCTGCTGGGCGGCGCGTACGGCGGGCTTTGGAAATCGACGAACGCGGGCAGTCTCAGTTCCAACCCTGACGCAGTCACTTGGCAGGCTCTGATCGACGATCAGCCGACGCTGGCGGTGGGCGCGATCGCTTTGCAGCCGGGTCACAGCAACGTCGTTCTGGTTGGGACCGGCGAAACGAACAGTTCGGGCGATTCTTATTACGGTCTGGGAATTCT
>PKXK01000120.1:16019-38285 GCA_003132325.1 Acidobacteriaceae bacterium | reverse complement strand
GCGGTTCCCGCTTCGGCTACGGCGGTGGTTTACAACGCGAGCCAGGGGGCGTTTTACGCTTTTATCCGGCGGCACGGGCTGTACTCCTCGACCGACGGCCAGCATTTTACGCGGCTGACTACGCAGCCTGCCGCGGGCCTGGTATCGGCGAATTGCCCGGCGGGCTCGAACGCGACGAGTTGCCCGATCTATCGCGGCGAGTTTGCGGTGGCGCCGGGGCGCAACGAGATGTACGTGTGGGTGGTCGACTTGCAGACGGACAACCATGGAAATCCGGCGCCGGTTGACGAGGGGATTTGGAGGTCGACGACCGGCGGGACGAGTTGGACGCACATTCCAGACAACGGCATCACGAATTGCGGGGATAACGCATTTGGTCCAGGCTACAGCGGCTGCGGCGTGGAACAGGGATATTACAACCTGGAGTTGGCGGCGGTTCCGAACGCGGCGGGAACGGATATTTATGCGGGCGCGATCAATCTTTACAAGTGCACGATTGCGTCCGGGGGCACGACTTGCACGCAGGGCGACTGGATCAATTTAACTCATGTTTATGGGTGCAGTCCGCTGGGGGCGCCGGCGCATGTGCATCCCGACCAGCACGGAATCGCGTTCATGGTGGCGAGCGGCAAGGCGGTGGGCTACTTCGCGCACGATGGCGGAATCAGCCGGACGCTCGATGGCTATGCCGGGCTCACGACGGGCAGTTGCGCGGGCACGAATCAGTTTGACAGCCTGAGCCAGAGCCTGGGATCGATGACGGAATTCGTTTCCGTTTCGGTGCACCCCACCAGCGCCGACATTCTCCTCGGCGGGACGCAGGATAACGGGTCGCCTAAAACCGGCAGCGCGACTAGCAGCAGCGCCTGGCAGAATGCGCTGGGTGGGGATGGCGGATTCAACGCCATCAATCCCGCCAAGCCCAGCGAGTGGTTTGCGGCGAATCCTTACGTCACGATTTTGAAGTGTGAGTTGGGCACGGCTTGCAACCAAAATGGATTCTTCGAGGTCGTCAGCCCGCCGACGCTGGGAGGAGATCAGGGAGCTTTTTACACTCCTTACATTCTCGATCCGCAGAATACCAATGAGATGCTGGTGGGAACCTGCCGGGTGTGGCGGGTCAGCACCACCGGAAGCGCGCCCCTCGAACTCAGCAATGACTTTGACACGTTGGGGACGGGCGTGTGCACGGGCGATGAGATCAACCTGGTAACAGCGCTGGCCGCGGGCGGCCCCAAGGACACGAACAACAATTCGACGGTGGTATATGCGGTGACGAACGGATACGGTCCGCTCAGCAGGCTGCCGGGCGGCGAAGTGTGGGTTACGACCAATGCCGGCGTCACGCTGATGGCGAATGTTACGCAAAATGTGAATCCGAACGGGTATGCGATTTCTTCGGTGGCTATGGATAAGTCCGACGCGACGGGCACGACCGCGTATGTGGGAATTATGGGATTCAGCACGCCGGGGTTCCCCACGCCGCATGTGTGGAAGACGGCGAACGCGGGCGCGAGTTGGACGGACTGGACGGGGACGGGGTTGCCTGACGCTCCGGTGAACGCTTTGCTGGTGGATTCTTCGGTCACTCCTGCTCAGATTTACGCGGGAACCGATGTCGGCGTTTTTGTGAGTTCGACCACGGCGGCGAGCTGGACCGAAGTTGGTCCGGCACCGGGGCCGGGTGTGTCGGGATTTCTGCCGGACGCGCCGGTGACGGCGTTGCAGATGTTTCATCCTGACGCAGGCACGAAGACGCTGGTGGCATCGACGTACGGGCGCGGTATTTGGAATTACCCGCTTTTAGCATTGCCAGGCTATACGAATGTGATTTCGAATTCGCCGCAGACGGTGTTTCCGACGCAGACGGCCACGTTCAACGGCACGCTGACAGCGAAGGGCGGATACGCGAGCGCGGTGAATTTGAGTTGCAGCGGCGCGGCGCCGAATACCTGCACGCTGACGCCGACACAGATAACGCCGACAGCGACGTACACGCTGACGGCGGGCGGTTTCGTGGGCGATTACAGTTTCAACGCGCACGCGGTGGGGACGGACCCAAACGCGATTACGGTCAACGCGACGGTAACGCTGCATGTGGTGGACTTCAATTTAACGGTGCCGAGTCCTAATTCGTTGAGTGTGGGGCAGGGCGGAACGTCGGGGGCGAGCACATTCCAGGTGACGGCGTCGGGAAGTTTTGCGGGAACGGTGACACTGAGTTGCCCGGCGGGACTGCCGGCGGGAGCGGCTTGCGTGTTCACGCCATCGAGTTCGGTGAATCCGACGTCTTCGTCGCCGGTGACGGTCACATTGACGGTGACGGCGGGGAGTGGGACTCCGCTAGGTGGTCCGAAGATTGTGACAGTGGCGGCGACGGTGGCGGGAGCGCCTTCGGCCAAGACGCAGACGTTCACGCTGACGGTGACGGGGCCGACTCCGAACTTTGCGATTGCCGTGACGGCGACGCCGAACGCGACGGTGGCGAATCAGAACGTGACCTGGAACGGGACGCTGACGGCGTCGAACGGATACACCGGGAGCGTGACGTTGACGTGTACGGGGGCAGTGCCGGGAACGTGGTGGATCACGCCGGCGACGCTGACGCCGACGGCCAGTGGTGTTTCATTCACGGTGACGCTGGGCAGCGCTACGACCGGGGCGTTTAATTTCGCGATCCAGGGAACGCACGGAACGCTGACCCATGCTACGCCTACCGAAACGCTGACGGTGGGAACGGACGTGACTTGGACGGACACGGGCAGCACTACGGCTACGGTGTTGGCGGGGCAGAGCGCGACTTATCCGTTTTCGGCGGTTCCGGTGGGGGATGCGGCGTTTAGTTCGACGGTTAGTTTTGCGTGCTCGGGGTTGCCGGCGTTGAGTAGCTGCGCTTTCAGTCCGGCGACGATTGCGGCGGGGGCGGGGACGACGGCGGTTACGTTGACGATTGCGACCACAGGGCCGAACTTGGGGACCGCGTCGCAGCTGCGGGCCGTGTTGCGCATGGCTTGGATGGGCGGGGACGCCCGTCCCTCCATGAGTGGACGCCCGCGTACTTTGCCCNNGTAGGGATTGTTGGGATCGAGCGAAAGAGACGTGGCAAGCCGCGTCTCTACGGTGGGATCGTGGGGCTTTGCCTGGGTCTGGGGTTGATGGCGCTGTTTTCGTGCGGTGGGGTCGCGGGCAGTGGTACGCCACCGCCGCCAGTGACCGTAAATCCGGGATTGGCGACTTTGTTTGCGAATGAAGCGGGTAATGTATGGCCGACGGGAGGGAATCAACAACAATTCACCGCTAACCAGGGCGTAACCTGGGCGGTCACGGGCGGAAGTGCGAATGGCACGATAAACGGAGCGGGGTTGTATTCGCCTCCGGCGGTGGTGCCGAATCCGGCTACCGTGACGGTGACGGCCACGCCGGCGACAGGGACGGCGGGATCGGCTTTTGTGACTGTGGCGGCGCCGACGGCGGTGGGGACGTTTCCGATCACGGTGACGGCTACGGCTGTGGGCGGGGCGGCGCATGGTGATGTAGTGACGTTGACTGTGCAGTAGAACATCTCGCGGCCCTCAGCGGCTGAAGCCGGTCCTGAAAATAGGGCGGCTATCGCAGCGCTGAAGAGTGTGCGTGAGAACTCGGTCGTCCCTCCGGGACTTGAATCTTTCTTCCCACTTTTCCCAGCGCTGAAGGGCTGGGCTAAGTTCGGTCGCCCCTCCGGGGCTGGACTTTCGGGCATTTCGTTCCACCGGGTTGCCCAAAAACGAGTTCTNNTGCGGACTTTATGCCCGCGCCTTTTTTTACGTCACACTTTGTTGTTCGTGCGTCACGGCGATGGGACGCCGTGGTGAGGTAGCATCGTCCTTCAGTGGGCCGCCGTGCTTTGCACGGCTGGACAGCCGAGGGCGGCTGTCCCTACGTGAACTTATGACTTATGACATTGCGGTAATTGGCGGGGGGATTGTTGGGCTTTCGTTTGCCATGCAGGCGACCGAGCGATTTCCTGGGCTGCGGATTGTGGTGCTGGAGAAAGAAGCGGGAGTGGCCAGGCACCAGACTGGCCACAACAGTGGAGTGATCCACAGCGGGGTCTACTACAAGGCAGGCTCGCTGAAGGCGCGGTTGTGCGTGGCGGGGGCGCGGGAGATGGTGGAGTTCTGCTCTCGGCATGGGATTCCGCATGCGGTGTGCGGGAAACTGATCGTGGCCACGAACTCCGAGGAAGCGGCGCGGCTGGATGACTTGCTCGCGCGCGGCGTGGCCAATGGACTGGAGGGCTTGCGCCTGCTGGAGCCAGAAGCGATGCGCCAGATCGAGCCGCACGTGGGCGGAGTGCGCGCGCTGCTGGTGCCGTCGACGGGAATCACGGATTATTCGGCGGTTACGGCTAAGTATGCGGAGATCGCGGTGGAACACGGGGCGGAAGTGAAGACCAACGCGGGCGTGGTCGGATTCGATCGGACTTCCGTTGTGAAATCGGGCGATTTGAAATCGGGCGATGCGAAGTCGGGCGCGAGGCCGGACGCGGTCGGCAATGCCGTGGTGGTGCGGACGCGGGCGGGAGATTTTACGGCGCGCTATGTGGTGAATTGTGCCGGGCTGTACAGCGATCGGGTGGCGCGGATGGCGGGAGACGATCCTCAGATGATGCTGGTTCCGTTTCGCGGGGAGTACTACGATCTGGCGGCGGCGCGGCAGGAGTTGGTGCGGGGGCTGATTTATCCCGTGCCCGATCCGCAGTATCCATTTCTGGGAGTGCATTTCACGCGGCGGATCCAGGGGAATGTGGATGCGGGGCCGAACGCGGTGCTGGCGTTCCGGCGCGAGGGATACGGCTGGCGGGATTTTGATCTGGGCGAGGCGATGGAAGTGTTCATGGACGCGGGATTTCGAGCGATGGCGCGGCGGCACTGGAAAAATGGGCTGTCGGAGTTTCGCCGGTCGCTGCGGAAGCGGGATTTCGTAAGGTCGTGCCAGCGCTTGGTGCCCGAGGTGCGGATGGAAGATATGACTCCGGGCGGATCGGGAGTGCGGGCGCAGGCGGTCGAGGCGGATGGCGCGCTGGTGGATGATTTCCGCTTTGTTGCGCGGGAGCGATTTTTGCATGTGCTGAATGTGCCTTCTCCGGCGGCTACGGCGTCGTTGCCGATTGGGCGGGAGATCTTGAAGATGGTGCCAGCGGAGATTACGGGGTAGCGGACGAAATTTTGCCTTGAAAAAAGCACAAGGTGGTGGATCTCGGTCAGTGTCCGATGACGGCAAATCGGTCGAGCCGGGTGCCCCACTCATTCGCGTTCTTTGCGAATGAGTGGGATTGTCGCAATCTGACCACAGATCGATCCCTCGCTCCGCTCGGGATGACAAGCGCTTTCATCGTGCTTTCGCCATGAATCACGGCAAATTCCTTGCCTCATCATCACTTCTACGGAATCTGAACTTCGGCATAGCTGCCGGGCGTGGCCGCGTTTACCGCTGCCGCAACTTCTGCTGTGTGCAATCGAACCCGCGGCCACTGTGGAGTGCTCAGCACAACAACGGCTATTTTGCGGCCAGTAAGATTCTGCTGGTATTGGATGTTCTTGTCAGCGGTAACAAACACGTCGAACCCGGCCCGCTCCGCTTCGGCCAGCAAGTCACCGTTGGAAAGCGTGTCCCATCCGCGAGTTCTTGCCTCTGTGATGGCATGGCCGATCAGATAGGGAGACAACGGGGCGGGTACGCTGTGGTCAAAGAGAACGAGCATCGGGGGCGGACGCGGGTATCGGCTCGACCGGAACCGGGGCGGCAACACTGCGAGCAGCAAATTCCAGAACCTCGATTACCTGCTCCTTGGAAATGCTGAACCAGTCCACAATTTCAGCCACAGTGGCTCCCGCTTCGAGGTTTTCGAACACGGCGGATACCGGCATACGGGTATTGCGAAACACCCATGCGCCGCCCAGCCTCCCCGGCACGCTTTCAACGGCGGGGCATTGGGACCAATCCAGAGTTGCCATGTTCTGACCTCCTTTCCTCTTAACCTTTTACCACGGTTTAACGGCCGGGGTCACGTAGAGAAGAGCGCCGAAAGAGGCCTGCTTCTACCTACCCCCGGCACACGTCGAGGGCAGCCGCCTTTTTTCATCACATTTTTCTCCCGCGTTCTCAATCTGGCGATGAGCGGTGGCAGAGGCGAGTGACGGTCGGCAATAATTCGTTGGGGACTTCGGCTTTGTGCACGACGGCATCGACCAGTTGGCGCGTCTCTTCTGGGATCTCGCTGCCGGAAAACATGACTACGGGAGTGTCCGGGCGGAGACGCCGCATCTCATACGCGACCTGGTGGCCATTCATTTCGGGCATGTGGTAATCGAGAAGCACCGCGTCAAAACTGAATAGGGTCGCAAGCCTCAGCCCTCGTCGCGCGGACGCTTCTGATTGAGTGCCATCGAAAACCTTGAACCACAGGGTACACGGGGGTGCACGGAGGACCCCAAGGACTTGATTCGACTTTCCTTGGCGTCGCTCCTCTTTAGGTGGTGCTCAGAAGGTTGGCGGAGTGTTGACCCAGAGCAGCCAGGCCTCGCTGCGGCCGGGATTTTTCCAGTGATGCGGCGTGGCGCTCTCAAAGTAGAAGCTGTCGCCGCGCTTCAGATGGTACTCCTCGCCGTCGAGGGCGATCTGCAACTCTCCGCGCAGCACGAAGAGGAACTCCTCGCCTTCGTGGGTGTAGGACTCGCCGCTGCCGGCTTGGGGCGCGATGCGGAACAGGTGCGGCTCCATGACTTTGTTGCCCCAGGCGAGCAACTCCATGCGCACTCCGGGCCCGGCATCGAGCACCTTGCGCTTGGGTGGGCGCACCAATCGGGTATTCATTTCCGTCGCATCGAAAAAATCGAGGATGTTGGTGCGGTAGTAGCGTGCCAGCCTTCGCAGGGTACCGACGGAGGCGCTCATCTGCGAACGTTCGAGCGCGCTGAGGAAGCCAATCGAAATTCCCGCCGCGGCGGCGACTTCGGCGAGGCTGCGGCCGCGCTGGGTACGCAAGCGGCGCAGTTGCGGGCCAATCGCGGCGGTGCCGCTGTGGGCGGCAGGTTGGATCGTGCCTTCGCGCTTCAGCATCTGCGCGATGGCGACCGCGTTCAGTCCGCGCACTTTGCGCAGGTAGCGGGCTTTTTTCAGCAGGCGCACATCGTCGCTGGTATAGAGGCGATACTTGCTTTCCGTGCGCTGCGGATGGGTGAGGCCGAGCTTCTCCCAGGCGCGAATAGCCGAGGGCGAAATCCCCACCCGTCGCGCTACGTCGCCGATTTTGAGGTAGACCTGAGGGTCGGGCGGCATGAGTTCCCCTATGAATTTTGGTAGAAGCGCGCAGCACTTTCCGCTTGACAGCGGCCAGCGGAACCAATAACCTTGCGCGATTATAGCAAGGTTTAGATCGCGCGCAAGTTGAATTCGGAATCCAAGTAAAGATTGCCCCGGAGAACTGGAGGAGCCTTTCCCATGCCGTCGTCGAGACTGTCCCGCATGTATCGTGGGCTTGTCGTTCTGAGCCTTTGCCTGATTTGTTCCACGCTCTTGTTTGCCCAGGGCAGCGGCGGACGCATCCTCGGCCGCGTCAGCGACCAGAGTGGCGCCCTACTATCGGGATTGAAAGTCACCGCCACCAACGAGGCCACGGGGGCCGCCCACCAAACGCAAACCAATTCCACCGGCGACTACTCCTTCCCCGCGGTCCCGGTCGGCACCTACACGCTCACCTTTGATATGGCGGGATTCAAGACCAACGTCCGCAAAGGCATCACGGTGGAGATCAACCAGGTGGTGACCTTCAACTCCACCATGCAGATCGGTCAGGCCAAAGAACTGGTCGAAGTCACGTCGGAAGCGCCCCTGGTGGATACGACCACGACCCAACTGGGCGCGATCGTGAACAATCGCTCGGTGAACGAACTGCCCTTGAACGCGCGCGACAGCTACCAGTTCCTGCAGTTGCAGCCGGGTGTGCAGTCGCAGTTGGGCTCGAGCGGCGGCACGTTTTACGGCAGCGACGACGCTGGCTCCGTGTCGGTCAATGGCGGCCGGGGCCGCTCCAATAATTTCAGCGTCAACGGCGGCGACGCCAACGATCAGTTTGTGAACGCCGCGGTGGTGCAGCCTTCACCGGACGCAATTGCGGAATTCCGCGTCATTACTAACACGTTTGACGCCGAATATGGGCGGAACTCGGGGGCAGTGGTCAATGTCGTAACCCAATCCGGCACCAACGCTATTCACGGCGATGTTTACGAGTATTTCCGCAACAAGGTTCTCAACGCCCAGGGCTATTTCAATACGGTCAAGCCGCAGTTCAACCAGAATCAGTTTGGCGGCACGTTTGGCGCCCCGATCAAGAAGGACCGGACGTTCTTCTTTGGGTCTTATGAAGGGCGCCGCGTCCGCGAAGGTAAGCCCAGTGATCTGGTGCAGTTGCCGACGCTAGCGGAAATCGGAACCGCAACCGGAACCGGAGAGTTTGGGGCGTTTCCTCTCTGGCGGGATGCGGCCCAGACGGTTCCCAACCAGATCAATGATCAGTTTGTGGCCGATGCGTTAAACGGCCGGACTGACGGAACGACGACGTGTGCGCAGGCGATCGCCAAAGAAGGGGGTGCGCCCGCAGGGTCAGGCGTTTTGTGGAATAGCATCTTCCCGAACGGTGCTATTCCAACCCAGTGCATGGATCCGGTGGCGCTGAACCTTCTTCAGTATTTGCCCGCGGCAACCCTGTCGGGCAGCGTATACCAAGGGGTTCCGACCGAGGCCAACGATCAGGACCAGTTCACGGTTCGCGTGGATCACAAAATTAACGACCGTCAGAATCTGAGCGTTTACTACTACTACACCGACGCAAAGATTCAGACCCCGTTCTATAACTTTCAGGCTTCGGGCGCGAACGTCCCGGGTTATGGCACGAGTGTCAAGCAGCGCTATCAGCAATGGAATCCGAGCCACACCTGGACCCTCAGCAATGCGCTGGTCAATGAATTCCACGTCACCTACTTGCGCGAAGGGCAGTTGACCTTCCAGCACCCACAGAATACGGGGGCTGTGACGAGTTTCTGTACCGGCACGGCTGCCGCCTACTGTTTTAACGGCACGTCCGATTCCAGCGTTGGGGCGAACTCAATCCAGGGACAGCTCGGCACAAATCCCAAGTACGGCATCACGACCGGCTTGCCGTCGGATCACACGGGATTACCGTTTGTGAATGTCTCCGGCGGCTTCAACATCGGCAACGGCTGGGAGGGAGAACTACCGCAGGTGGGCAATTCGTTTCAATTTTCCGATAATCTTAGCTGGGTGAAGGGCAATCACACGATGAAGTTTGGAGTGGATGCCCGGCGATCTCGCTTTGACCAATCTTTGTATTACAACGTCAGCGGCAACTTTACATTCAACAGTAGCGGCAACAACGCCATAGTGTCCGGCGACAATTACCCCGGCTATTTCCTGGGGCTGGTGGACACTTATTCTCAAGGTTCGGCACAACGCGAGAACGTCCGCAACACCGGTCTATACCTGTTTGCGCAGGACAGCTGGAAGATCAGGTCGAACCTGACTTTCAACTACGGATTGCGTTGGGAACTGGACACTCCGCTGACCGACAGTCTTGGGCATGTGCAGACCTTCCGTCCCGGCGAAACCAGCAAGATGTATCCCTGCACCAATACGCCGCTGGCCTATTGTCCTACCGGGCTGGTGGTTCCCGGTGATCCTGGGGTTCCCCCTGGCATGACCTCCACCTACTACAAGGCGTGGGCGCCGCGCGTGGGCCTGTCCTACAGCCCCAACTTCACCAGCGGGTTCTTGGGTAAATTGTTTGGCAGCAACGGGAAGACCAGCATCCGCACGGGGTGGGGACTCTTCTACAACCCGATGGAGCAACTGGTGCTGGAGCAGTTCGGCGCTGAACCACCCTTCGGCAGCAGCCCCAGTTTCTACAACACCTTCTTCAATACTCCGTTTGTGTCACAGTCTGGAAACGTGGCCCCGAACGGTTTCACCGGTGTTCTGACTCCGCCGAAGGGACAGGATCCGGGTTGGGCGAATTACTCTCCCATCCTCATGTATGGCGACTTCCAACCTCATCTGCGCACGCAGTACACGGCGCAGTACAACTTCAGCGTCCAGCGTGAGATTGCCAAGGATCTTCTGTTGCAGATCAATTATGTGGGGTCGCAGGGCCATCGTTTACTGGCGTCGCATGATATCAATCCTGGCAACCAACAAACCTGTTCGGATCTCAACACTTACTTGGGGGCGGGAACATGCGGCCCCACCTTGGAAGACACCGTCTTCGGCGCATTTACACTGCCGTACAACGACAAGTTCCAATTGCCAAACGGACAAGAAATCACGGGCGGCGTTGGTGGAACGCCGATGTACATCGCCGGAACTCGCCCCTACTCCGTTCCGAACTGTGTGGCATACGGGCCGAACGCGGGCACCAACTGCCCCGCCACTAGCGGTAACACTGTGTTCACCAACATCTTCGCCGAAGATACCATTGCGAATTCGGCCTACAACTCGCTGCAGACCATGCTGGAGAAGCGCTTCTCGCATGGCGTGCAATTCCAGGCGGCATATACCTTTAGTAAGTCGCTCGACTGGGCATCGAGCTTCGAAGAGACCCTCAACCCATTTGACTTCAGGAAGAGCCGTGCGCTCTCGTTGTTTAACTCCGCGCAACGGTTTGTCATTAACTATGTTTGGGATGTTCCGGTGCCCAAGTATCAGGGGATCAAGGGCAAGATTCTCGATGACTGGCAAATCTCCGGCATCACCCAGTTCCAGAGCGGTTTCCCGATTCGCTTGCAGACGCAGAACGACGCGGAGGAGATCGGCAGCCTGTTTTTCTTGGGCACCGGTGCGCCGCAGATGACAGGGAGTGTGCCGCACCTGCTGAACCCGAAGGCCCCCGGTCATTTTTATCTCGATCCCACCCAGTTCAACGATCCTGCCCTGGGCACGTTCGCCACAACGCCGCGATCAATTTGTTGCGGCCCCGGGGAGAACCAGTGGGACCTCACGTTCTCGAAGAAAGTTTTGATTAGCGAGGCCCGTTACTTCCAGTTCCGTACGGACATTTTCAATTTATTCAACAAAACTCAGTTCGTAAATCCGGACGGCAACTTCTCGAGTTCGACGTTCGGGCAGGTCCTGTCGGCGCGCGAACCGCGTCTTGTGCAAGTTGCTTTGAAGTTCTACTTCTAGTCCAAGGCTTTTGTCCGACGCCCGGGCGGTTTCGGCCGCCCGGGTCTAATCTAATGGCCGATCCTCCACCGCAGCGGGCCAAAAGCAGGCCCGCTGGGGACCCGGATCCCGCCTGAGTCTTATTGGAGATCACGATGTACCCCGCATTGCAAAAAGAGTTGGAGACATACGAGCGCCGCACGCCGAAGTCCGCCGAAGCGCATAAGAAGAACCTGAAGCGCCTGCCCCTGGGCGTGGCCAGCAACTATCGCGCCTACGATCCGTATCCGCTGTTCGTGGCGGAGGCGTCGGGCAGCAAGATCCGCGATCTCGATGGCAACGAATACATCGACCACAATCTATGTTTCGGCACGCTGATGGCGGGCCATTCGCATCCGGCGGTGATTAAGGCCGTGGAAGCGCGCCTGCACAAGGGCACGGTTTACGGCATGCCGCACAACATGGAGTGGGAACTGGCGGAAGAAATCTGCACGCGCTATCCCATCGAGATGTGCCGCTTCGGCAACAGCGGCACCGAAGCCACCATGCATGCCATTCGACTGGCCCGCGCGGCTACCGGACGCGACAAGATCATCAAGTTCGAAGGCTGCTATCACGGCCTGCATGATGCGGCGCTGGTGAGCGTGAAGCCGCATCCGCCGGCCGACGATTTTGGCGATATCAAGAATCCGAAAGCGGTGTCGGGCGGGGCAGGTGTGCCGAAGGCTAGCCTTGCGAACGTGCCGATTGCTACGTTCAACGACCTGGAAACGGTGGAGCGGCGGTTCAAGGAGAATCCGAATGAGGTTGCGGCCATCATCCTTGAACCGATCATGATGAACGTGGGCATGTGCTTTCCGCAGAAGGGATTCCTTGAGGGGCTGCGGACGCTCTGCGATAAGCATGGCGCGCTGCTGATCTTCGACGAAGTGAAGACGGGCGCGAAGCTGTGCTGGGGCGGCGCTTCGGAATACTTCGGCGTGATGCCGGATATGATCTGCCTGGCGAAGTCGATCGGCGGCGGATTTCCGCTGGCGGCTTTTGGTACGCACAAGCGGGTTATGAAGTTGATCTCGGACCATAAGGTATTTCACGGCGGCACTTACAACACAAACCCGATCTCGATGGCGGCCGGCATCGCAACCTTCCGCGAAGTGCTTACTCGGGATAACTACTCGCACATCGATAAGCTCAGCAATAAGTTAGTGGCCGGTTATAAGAAGACTATCGCAAAAGTCGGCTTGCAAGGCTATATCGCGAGCGCGGGCGCGAACGGCGTCCTGATGTTGTATCCGAAGGAAGTTCTTAACTATCGCGACTGGCTGCCGATTGACGTGGACCTGTGGCGGCACTACTGGTTCGGCATGGTGAATCGCGGCGTCCTGTGCCAGCCCTACTGGTGGGACGAGCAGTGGACGATCTCGGTGCAGCATACCGAGGCGGACATCGACAAGCACCTGGCGGCATTTGAGGACGTGGCGGGGTCGCTTGCCGCCGCGCAGCACGAGCGACTAGGAGCCGTCGCCGCACACTAAGTCAGAATCGGGCCCATCTCACCATCGGGTCATCGGGCCATCTGAAACCGATCACCCGATGGCCCGATGACCCGATCAGCCGATTCTTCTATGTCCACTACCGATGACAATCAGCCGCACCTAAAGCGCGTGCTCGGACGCTTTGACCTGGTGTTGCTGTTTGTCGTCGCCGTATTCAATCTGAATGTTGTCCCCAGCATCGCCGCCAACGGGGGCGTGACCGTCTGGCTGTGGCTTATTTCGCTGCTGCTGTTTTTCTGGCCACAGGGGATCGCGGTGATCGAACTTGCGCATCGCTATCCGGGCGAAGGCGGCGTGTACTTGTGGGCCAAAGAAGTGTTCGGCGACGCTCACGGCTTCCTCTCCGGGTGGTGTTACTGGACTAATAATATGCTGTATGTTCCGACGGTGATGTTGTATTTCGTCGGAGTCACTGTGTTTGCGATGGGTCCGGGCCACGCGGCGCTCGCGGACAATAAGAATTTCGCGATGGCCGCTTCGGTGTCGCTGCTGCTGCTGCTGACGGTGGTGAACATTGTGGGGCTGGGAGTCGGGAAGTGGCTCAACAATGTGGGCGCCATTGGAACGTTTATCGCGGCGGCGGTTCTGATCGGCTTGGGAGTTACGGTCTTGTTGCGCTTTGGCACTACGGTGACGGCGGCTGATTTTCGGATTCCGGCGGATCCCAGGTTTGTTCTGAATTCGTTCGGCGTGATTTGCTTTGGCTTGGTCGGACTTGAACTGGCTTCGGTGATGGGCGACGAAATCCGCGAACCGCGGAAAACGCTGCCGGGCGCGGTGGCGTGGGGCGGCGTGGTTTCCGGGCTGCTTTATATTGGAGCGACGCTGACGCTGCTGGTCGCGATCGGCAAGAACGACATCAGCGTATTGCAGGGCATTGTGCAGGCGGTCAGCCATATGGCCNNTCGATCGCGGGGATTGGCTCGGCTTGGATGGGCGGCTCGGCGCGCATTCCGTTCGTCGCCGGCCTGGATTCTTACATGCCCTCGTGGCTCGGCAAAGTCCACCCCAAGTATAGGACGCCCCATGCGGCGCTGATCGTGCAGGCGGTGGTGTCGCTGGTATTGATCGTCATCAATTTTTATGCTTCGGGCGGGGTGCAGGAAGCGTTCCAGACCATGCTTTCGCTGGCGGTGGTTTTGCAACTGGTGCCGTTCCTGTATGTGTTTGCGGCGCTGCTGAAGTTTGCTTTCGGCGGCGACATGGCGGGGGCACGCTACAGCCGCGGGACGCTGATTGCTTCGGGATTTTGCGGCTTCGTGACTACGGCGCTGGGAATCGCGTTGGCGTTCTTTCCGGCGAAGCAGATTACCTCGGTGTGGAGGTACGAAGCGAAGATGTTCGGCTTCACATTGTTTTTCCTGGTGCTGGCTGCGTTCTTCTTTTTCGTGTACGGACGGCTGAAGGCGCCGCAACTGGGAACAGCAAGGCCTATGTAGGGCAGGGCACCCTCGTTTGACGCGGGGGCAAAGTTCGGCGACTAGAGATCGATAAGGAGGCTTGCTATGCCAAGCGGAGTCAAGTCGGAGGTTCGTAGCTATCAGATGTACATCAATGGCGAGTGGGTGGACAGCGCGTCGAACAAGACGACCGCGGTCATCGATCCTTCCACGGAAGAGGTGATCGCGCAGGTGCCGGCGGGAAACGTGGAAGACGTGAACCGGGCGGTGGCCGCGGCTAGGGCCGCTTTTGATACCGGTCCATGGGCTGCGAGCACGCCGCAGGAGCGCGGCCGGATTCTGTTCCGTCTCTCGGAAAAAATTCGCGAAAACGCGGCCCACCTGGCGGAAATCGAATCGCGCAACTGCGGCAAACCGATCGTCGAGGCGGAATACGATATTAACGACGCCGCCACCTGCTTTGAGTATTACGCCGGGATGGCCACGAAGGTTCTGGGAACGGTGAATCCGGTTCCGGACAATGCCGTCAGTCTGACGATGAAGGAACCGATGGGCGTGGCCGCCATGATCACGCCGTGGAATTATCCGCTGCTGATGGCGACCTGGAAGATGGCGCCGGCGCTGGCTGCGGGGTGCACTTGCATTCTGAAACCGCCGGGGGTCACGCCGCTGACCGCGCTGGAACTGACGAAGTGGCTGCCGGAAGTGGGCCTGCCGCCGGGCGTGTTGAACGTGGTTACGGGGTCGGGATCGGTTTGCGGCACGGCGCTGGTGCGGCATCCCGATGTGAATAAGATCGCTTTCACGGGGAGCAATTCCGTAGGCAAAGGCATCATCAAGGAGGCGGCGGATACGTTGAAGCGCGTCACCATGGAGTTGGGTGGCAAGTCTCCCAATATCTTTTTCGCCGACGCCGACTTCGAAAATGCCATTGACGGCGCGCTGTTCGGCGTCTTCATCAATCAAGGCGAAGTATGTTCGGCGGGCAGCCGCATTCTGGTCGAGCGCTCCATCTATAAGAAGTTCGTCGAGGCCATGACAGAGAAGGCGAAGACCATCCGGCTTGGTCCGCCGCTCGAGCGCGAGACCAAGATGGGACCCATGGTGAGCCAGGATCAGTACGACACGGTCCGCGCCTATCAGGAACTCGGCAAGAAAGAAGCTAAGATGTCGACGGGTGGAGGGCGTGCGGCTAAGTTCGCCAAGGGTTATTACATTGAACCCACCATTTTCTATGACGTGGATAACAGCGCCCGCATATCGCAGGAAGAGATTTTTGGGCCGGTGGCGGTCGTGATTCCGTTTGACGACGAGAAGGACGCGATCCGGATCGCCAACGATACGCCCTTCGGCCTGGCCGGAGCGGTTTGGACACGCGATCTGTTCAAGGCTTTCCGCACCGTCAAGGCGTTGCGCGCGGGCATCATCTGGGTGAACCACATGCAGCCGACTTATGTGGAAGCTCCCTGGGGCGGCTACAAGCAATCCGGCTACGGCCGTGAGTTAGGGCCGTGGGGCATCGAAGAGTATCTGGAAAGCAAGCAAGTGCACATCAACCTTAACGAGCAGCCGATCGGGTGGTACTGAGAGGCAGTTGCCAGTGGCCAGTGGTCAGTTGCCAGTCGAACTGATCCTTGCCCTGGCAGACTTAAGGATTGTCCAATTGAGTCTTCGCCGGCAAGGCTGAATGCTGTGAAGGGGCGAACCTCAGCGGCTAAAGCCGCGTGTGTAGCGGGCTCTGACGGCATGGCTGAAGCCATGCCCTTTCAAAGCAATCTGTGCACTAACTTGATCAGGGTTCCTTTAACTGGAAACCGATTACTGAAAACTGAGAAGTGAATTATGTCTTCCATTCAACTACGCACATCGATTCCCGGGCCGCGTTCGCAAGCCCTGATGAAGCGGCGCAATGCTGCTGTTGTGCAGGCGGTGTATCACGCCACGCCGGTGTTCGTCGCCAGGGCTGAGGGCGCGGTTGTCGAAGACGTTGACGGCAACCGGCTGATTGATTTTGCCGGCGGGATCGGCTGCCTCAACACGGGGCATCGCGCACCGGCGGTGGTTGATGCCGTGCGGCGTCAACTTGATCGTTTTCTGCACACCAGCATCAACGTGCTGCCTTACGAAAGCTACATCGCCGTCTGCGAGAAGCTGAACGCGATCGTGCCGGGCAAGGGACCGAAGAAGACCGTGCTGGTGAACACAGGCGCGGAAGCGGTCGAGAATGCCATCAAGATCGCGCGCTGCTACACGAAGCGGCAGGCGATCATCTGCTTCGAGGACGCGTTCCACGGGCGCACTTATATGGCGATGGCCGCGACCAGTAAGACGCATCCTTACAAAGCGGGGTTCGAGCCGTTCCCGAGCGATGTCTACCGCATTCCGTATGCGTATTGCTTCCGCTGCTCGTACTCGATGAAGTATCCATCCTGCGACGTGCACTGTGCGCGGCACATTGAAGATACGTTCAAGCGAGTGGTGGCGGCGGAATCGGTGGCGGCGGTGATTGTCGAGCCGATTCTGGGCGAAGGCGGATTTGTTACGCCGCCGGCGGAGTTCTATCCAACGCTGGGCGCGATCTGCCGCAAACACGGCATTTTGCTGATTGCCGACGAGGTGCAGACTGGATTCGCGCGTACCGGCGCGATGTTTGCCAGCGAACGCCTGGGACTCGAACCCGATCTGGTCACGATGGCCAAATCGCTGACGGGCGGGTTGCCCATGGCGGCGGTCACGGGACGCGCTGACATTATGGATGCTCCGGGCGCCGGTCAGCTTGGGGGCACGTTTGCGGGGAATCCGGCGGCCTGCGAAGCGGCGCTGGCGGTGCTCGACATCATCGAAAAAGAAAACCTGTGTGCGCGCGCCAACCTGCTCGGTGAACGGTTCCGCAAGCGTGCGGCGAAGTGGCAAACGCAGTGGGAACTGGTCGGTGAGGTGCGGGGACTAGGCGCCATGCAGGCGCTCGAACTGGTGCGCTCCAGGACGACGCGCCAGCCCGCTGACGAAGAGACCAAACAAGTGTCACAATACTGTTACGAGCATGGTCTGGTGACGATCACGGCTGGATCGTACAGCAACGTGATTCGACTGCTGATGCCATTGGTCATCACTGACGCGCAGATGGACGAAGCCATGGACGTGCTCGAAGCCGCGCTGGCTCACGTCGCCGAAAAGAAAGGCGCCTTGGCGGCACAGCTTACGTAGGGACAGCCGCCCTCGGCTGTCCGACCGAGCACTATATGAATGAGTGAGCCGGGCTTTGCCCGGCTGGACAGCCGGGGGCGGCTGTCCCTACGTGGTTCTTTGGACTCTATTCTTCGCGATCGCGAAAGGCAGCATTCCCATGTCAACCGTAGCTGCACCTCCCGCCAGCAAAATCCCTCAATTTATTAACGGCCAGTGGATCGAATCGCAGGCCAGCGAGTGGCAAGACATAGTCAATCCCGCGACGGCTGAGGTCCTTGGCCGCGTTCCGATTTCCGATGCCGCTGAAGTTGCGCGCGCCATTGATGCGGCGCAGGCCGCCTATCCCGAATGGCGGCGCACTCCCGCCGAAGACCGCATCCAGCCGCTGTTCAAGCTGAAGATGCTGCTCGAAGAGCACCTCGACGATATTGCTCGCGTCATCACGCGGGAGAATGGCAAGACGTTCGGCGAGGCGAAAGGGGAGATGCGACGGGCCATCGAAAACGTCGAAGTGGCCTGCGGCATTCCCATGATGATGCAGGGCCACCACCTGGAAGATGTGGCGCGCGGGATTGACGAGACCATGATTCGCCAACCGCTGGGCGTGGTGGCGGCGATTGCGCCCTTTAATTTTCCGGGCATGATTCCGTTCTGGTTTCTGCCTTATGCGATTGCCTGCGGGAACACGCTGATCATCAAGCCCTCGGAGCGCGTGCCGCTGACCATGAAGATCGCGTTCGAGCTGCTGGAAAAGACCGGGCTTCCGAAAGGCATCGTGAACCTGGTGAATGGCGGCAAGGTTGCCGTCGATACGCTGCTCGATCATCCGGCGGTGCGGGCCATAAGCTTTGTCGGTTCGACTCCGGTTGCGCGGTACATTTATGCGCGTGCGGGGGCGAATGGCAAACGCGCGCAATGCCAGGGCGGCGCGAAGAATTACGTTATCGTGCTGCCGGACGCCGACATGCAGATGGCGACGCAGATCGTTTCCGACAGCGCCTTCGGATGCGCGGGACAGCGTTGCCTCGCCGTCTCGGTCGCGGTGACGGTGGGAGAAGCGCAGAAGACATTCCGCGATTCAATCTCGGAAGCGGCGGCGAACCTGCGGGTTGGCAATGGACTCGACGAGGGTGTGCAGATGGGTCCGGTGATCACGCGCCAGAGCAAAGAACGGGTGCAGAATTTGATTGGCGTCGGCGCGCGGGACGGGGCGAAGGTCGTGATCGATGGGCGCAATCCGAAGATCGCGAAGTATGCCGCCGGAAATTTTGTGAAGCCTACCGTGCTTGACGGCGTCCCGGCGAGCAGCGAACTGACGAACACGGAAATTTTTGGTCCGGTGCTTAGCCTGGTTCATGCCAGTGGAATGGACGAAGCCATGGAGATGGTGGCGCGCAGCCCGTTTGGCAACCAGGCGTCGCTGTTTACGTCGAGCGGGTCGGCGGCTCGGCGCTTCCGGTATGAAACTCCGGCGGGGAATATTGGGATTAACATTGGCGTCGCAGCGCCCATGGCGTACTTTCCGTTCAGCGGCTGGAAAGACAGTTTCTTCGGCATCCTGCACGCCCAGGGACGCGACGCAATCGAGTTCTATACCGAGAAGAAAGTGGTGGTCGAGCGCTGGGCTAAGGAGCACTCGCGCAAATTCTAAGTAAGTTTCACGAAGGAAGACATAGGGAGTTCTTATAGATGACTACCGCGACCGCCAACCCGACTATGACCGGCCAGGAAATGGTCGAGCTTACCAAGAAACACACGCTGTTTGAGTGGTCGGCGCAATCGAAGGTCGACCCCATTCCCGTGGCGCGCGCCAAGGGCATTTATTTCTGGACGCCGGAAGGGAAGCGCTTCATCGACTTCAACAGTCAGCTGATGTCGGTGAACATTGGACACGGCGATGAGCGCGTCATCCAGGCGATTCGCGAGCAGGCATCGGTGCTGTGCTATGCCAATCCGTTCATGGCTACGGAACCGCGGGCGCGGCTGGGGGCGAAGCTGGCGGAGATCACTCCGGGCGATATTGACACATTCTTTTTTACCAACGGCGGCGCGGAAGCCACCGAGAACGCCATCAAGATCGCGCGCTTCTTTACCGGGCGCCACAAGATCCTGGCGCGTTATCGTTCGTATCACGGGGCCACGGCGGGCGCGATCAGCCTTACGGGCGATCCGCGGCGGTGGGCGGCCGAACCGGGGTTGCCGGGCGTGGTGCACGTGCTCGATCCTTATCACGGCATCGAGCGCGGATGGGAGGCGGCGGAAACTTCGCTGGCGATGATCGACGAAATTATCCAACTGGAAGGCCCGCACACCATTGCCGCGTTCATTCTGGAGACGGTGACTGGGACGAACGGCATTCTCATTCCTCCGGATGGATACATTGAGGGGGTGCGGAAGATATGCGATAAGTACGGGATTCTGATGATCGCCGATGAAGTTATGGCCGGCTTTGGCCGGACTGGTGCGTGGTTTGCTATCGATCACTGGAAGGTAGTTCCAGACTTACTGTGCATGGCGAAGGGACTTACTTCCAGTTACATCCCTTTAGGCGCTGTCGGCATGCGGCGGCATATCGCCAAGCACTTCGACGACAAGGTATTCTATGGAGGACTTACTTACAATAGTCATCCGATGGGCTGCGCGACGGCGCTGGCGACCATTCGCGTCTATGAGGAAGATCACTTGATTGAGAATTCCCGGAAGATGGGGGCGATCATGAAGGACCTCGGCGCCGAGTTACAGAAGAAGCACTCATCGGTGGGCGCAGTGCGTTCGATGGGGCTGTTTGGCATCTTCGAACTCATCCGCAGCCGCAAGACTCGGCAGCCGATGGCGCCGTTTAACGGCACGTCCGAGGAAATGGTTGCGCTCGGGAAGTTCTTCCGCGAGAACGGACTTTACACCCTGGTGCGGTGGAATACGTTCTACACGAACCCGCCGCTGTGCATTAACGAGCAGCAGTTGCGGGAGGCGTTTGCCATCGTCGACAAAGGGTTGGAGATTACGGATCGGGCGGTTAGGGACTAGTTCGGAGAGTCCGACGGCAAGTTAAGTCCCGCGTTGTTAATGGCCGGTAGCGGCACGGTTGAACAGGCTGCGGAAGAACCCAATATTGAACGCGCAGCCCCTAAAGGGGCGATTGATTTCGAAGGACTTGCGGTATCGCTAAAGCGATACCCTGATACGAAAGCGGAGTGTTTCCGCAGCCTGTGAAGCCGTGCCCTTCCCGAGACCGAGACAACCCCAGAGTTGCTCAGCAGTCTGAGACGGGGCAAGCCCCGTCTCTACACGAATATGTTTCCGTAGGCTGTGAAGCCGACGGAAGAGTGACCTTCGTAACTCTCAATTGGGCGGTTGAGGGCGGTATTCTAGGTTTGATTCTCCCCCTGTACTTAGCCAGATCCATATTCAGGGTGCGGTGCGGCTGGTCACCGCGAGGCGATTGTAATGGCGACGATGTTTGGCCGTTTCGAGATTCAGAGTGAGCTTTCGAAGTCCGACACCGCCTTGATTTACAAGGCGATGGACACGGAGGCGAACCAGGTCGTGGCGCTCAAGACGCAGAGTCTGGAGCCGCTGGGCGACCGCGCGGAAGCGTTTGTCGAGGCGCTGATCGCCGAAGGCGAGAGCACGCGCGAGCTCGTTGGCCAGAACATTGTCCTGCTCTACGGCGCCGGTGAGATTAACGGCCAGTTCTGCGCGGCCATGGAGTACATCCAGGGCAACAGCGTGGCTACCATGTTGGCGCGCAAGGAAGGCTTCTCCATCTGGGATCTGCTCGACATTACGCGGCAGGTTTGCGCCGGTTTGGAGCAGGCTGCCGCGAAGGGCGTGACCCATTGTTCGCTGGAGCCGGCCAAGATCATGGTGCAGTGGGACGGGATGGTGAAGATCCTGGGCTATGGCATCTCCAACATGAGCCTTATCGCAGCGGAATCGGGAAAAGGCTTGGGCCGGCTCATGCCCTACTGCTCTCCCGAACAAATTCGGGGCGAAGCCATCGACCTGCGTTCGAACTTGTTTACCCTGGGCTCGATCCTCTACGAGATGGTGGCTGGCCGGAAGGCTTTCGATGCCACGGATCCGGTTGCGCTGGTAAGCCAGATTGAGAATGAGATGCCCGGCAGCCCTTCGGCGGTGAATTCCAGGATTCATCCGGCGGTGAGCGCGCTGATTATGAAAGCGCTGGCGAAAGATCCGGCGGATCGTTATCAAAGCGCGCGCGAACTCTTGGACGACCTGGAGAAGTGCAAGGAAAACGGCAACCAGAAAGCCGCTCCCGAAGCCAAGAAAGCGGCCTCGGCGCCGAATATTGCCGTGAGTTCGGCGGATCGCCGGGCGGCGGCCAGCAAGTTTGTTGCGGCAGCCTCCAGCACGATTGATCCGCCGGCAGCGGAAACCAAAGCTGCTGCTGCTGCGGCGGCGAGCGGGGGAGGATTCCGGGGCTCGTCTTCATCTTCATCGTCACCCAACGCGAACTTTGATTCGAGCTTTGATTCGAACTCGGCTTCGAACTCGAACTCGGATTCGAACTCTGGAGGGCGACAGATTGGCGACTTTGAAATTAGCGCTCCTGAATTCCAAGCCGCCTTCATTCCGGTTCAATCGGCGGCGGCGGTGGAGCAAGAAACCGAACGGCAAGCGCCCCGCATCGCGGTTGATCCGATGATGGTGGAATCCGCCGCAGGTTCATCCGGCAAGAGCTTTTCCGACCTGGACGAGTTGCCTCCGCTCAAGGAGCCTGTTTTCGCGCCGTCAGTTCCCGCGCCCGCAGAGTCGTTGCTCCCTGATGTGCAGATCGCTCCGCGGAAAGTGGAAGAGAAACCAAAAATCCAGCCGCGAGAAGTCGCGCAAAAGGCAATCAAGGAAATCTCGACGGTTCCGCCGCGGCTGATGATCTATTCGAT
>PKXK01000120.1:0-15956 GCA_003132325.1 Acidobacteriaceae bacterium | reverse complement strand
TGACGGTACGGCAAGTCGAAAAGCGCGCCCCAAAGAACAGTCGACGGGCTCCCGCGCCGGCCCCAGTCGTGACGGCGGGCGAGGCGCTGATTGACTCCAGCCCACAGGGTGCGCAATTTCAGGTCGATGGAAAGAGCGATCCGACGTGGGTTACACCGTTTACGGTGGCGAGTCTGAGCCCTGGCAAGCACATCATATCCGTGAGCAAATCGGGTTATTCGTCCGAGATACGATCGGTGGATGTTACGGCTGGCGGCACATCGTCGCTGACGCTTCGCTTAGCGTCGGTCAATGCGCTGGTGGTGGTCGCTAGCACTCCGCCGGGCGCCCAGGTCGTGCTGGATGGCAAGCCTACTGGACGCGTGACTCCGGCACAGTTCGCGGTGGAAAAGGGAAGCCACACCGTTCTATTGCGCAAGCAAGGGTACCTCGACGAGACGGTCACCGCCGATCTCGGTGCCGGCCAGAATTTCCAGTACTCGCCTGCGCTGAGAGCGCTGGGCAATGCCGAGGATATCCGGACGGTGGGCAAGTTCAAGCTGTTTGGACGCGGCGGTGAGAACGCGGCCGGCATGGGTGTCATCAGCATTCATACCCAGCCAAAAGGCGCGCAGATTGCCATTAACCAGCGGGTTCTGGATAAGTTATCGCCGGTCGATATCATGCTGGGACCGGGGAACTACGTCGTGGATGTTACGCTGACGGATTTCAAGGCGATCCACAAAGTCGTCAGCGTCGACAAAGGCGGCAAAGTTGCCATCGACGAAATTCTTGAGCGGCAATAAGCGGAATCGAGAGGCAGGTCTCAGGTTCCAGGTCTTAGGTCTCAGGTCTCAGGAAAATCAGGTGAGGGGTTGCGCCGCCACAGGGCCATGGCTTCTGTTGGCGCATGGGGAGGCGCGGCCGGCCGCGCCGTCACGGGATTGTGTGGACACCACATGGTTAGGTTTTGGTTTTCCTAAGACCTAAGACCTGACACCTGAGACCTGACACCTGGGTTTTCTGGCTGCCCGCCGTCCCTCGGAAGGTGTAGTCTGGACCGAGCGGCTCCCAGTCGCTTGTCGCTTCGAGCCGTCCTCCAAATCACCGCCCCCGGTTCCGGGTTTATGCAGGATGGGCTGGGGCAAAAGGGGAGTGACATTGTGTCGTCGCAGCCCACGCCGGGGAAGTTGAGCCTCGAACTGTTGCGGGCTCTTCAGGGGATCAAGTCGGTTCGGATGTTCTCCAAAGGCGCTACGCTGTTTCAGCAGGGATCGGCGGTCACGGGCTTATACCTGGTGGAGAGCGGCGAAGTGCGGGTCCTGCTGTCGACCGGTTCGAGTCAAAGGCAGCTACTGGAGGTCGTCGGTCCTGGAACCGTGCTCGGGCTGAGCGAGAGCATGAGCGGGGAAAAGTATCGGGTCACGGCGGAAGCGGGCGAGCAGACGGCCGTGGCATTCATCCCGCGCGCGGAGTTTCTGGAGTTTCTACGGGAGCACGCCGAGTATTGCATGCAGGTGGTGCGGCTGTTGAGCGAAGACTTGCACGGCCTTTACTATAAATTCCGCAGCATCACGGCTCATCCGGGGCGCCCGCGGCACCGTCCGCTGGACGAACAGCTGAATTAGCTGTCAGCTCTCAGCTGTCAGCTTTCAGTTACCCCACTCTGGCTGCCGGCTTCATTCGAACAAAACACGCGTCCCTCGCTGCTCGCGGTTGCACTTCTGGCAAGAACCCAAGAGTCCGAGAACTGATAGCTGACAACTGATACTGACAGCTAGTTCGTTTTGAAGTTGATGGTGATTTGCGTCTCGATTTCTACGGGCTGGCCATCGAGGTAGTAGGGTTTATATCTCCACTGGCGGACTGCTTCCAGTGCGGCGTGCGCAAGGACAAGGTCTCCGCTGAGCACTTTCAGATTGACTACGCTGCCCTCTTTGTTGATGGAGGCTTGAATCTGCACTGCGCCTTGGGTATGGGCCGCGAGCGCCGCTTGCGGATACTTTGGCTGCACCCGCTTGATCAGAAGGCCTTGGGATACGCCCTGCGAAATCCGCAGGGTTGCCAACGCGGGCTTGGGCAGGTTGGGCGATGCCGACATCAGGCCGTTCAAGTTGCTGTCGTTCGCGGAGGCAACGGCGAGCGGGCCGGGAAGCTGAGGGGCGGACTCGTCGCTATGTTTGGCTTCGGCGTTCGATTTTACTCGCAGCGGCGGCGAATCGGGTTTCTTCGCTTCCGGCTCAGGGGTTGCGGCGATCCGAATCACCGGAGGATTGCCCGCTTCGGCCGGCGGTTTGCCGGGCAGTGTGGCAGCAGCCGTTTTTGAGGTTACGGTTTGAGTTGTGGAGCTTGCCCGGCCAGGCGCACTCGTCGAAGACGCCGTCACTGGGGCAGACGACGGCGCTGGAGCCGGGACGGGTTGTCCCAAGGACTGGGGCGCGCTGACGTGCTGCGGTTCGAGGTTGGTGGCGAACTTGCCGAGTTTCCAGCCGAGCGCGGCCAGAGCCACGACAACCACGGCTGCGATCAGGAATTTCTTGCTGCCGCCCGATCCCCTGGAACCTTCTTCGCCCAATGCGGCAAACGATGGGGCATCGGTGGCACTCGCCGAGCCGAACGTTGAAGCGGCGGTGGGCGAAGGATTGGCAGCCTCGAATTGGACGAACTCTTTCTCTCTTGCTTTTGCCGGCGCGGGGGGAGCCGTTAGTTCTCTTGCCGGAGCCGGCGCTGCGGCGGATCCAGGGGCCGACGTGAAAGCGGAACTCAGATTCTTTGGCGCCAGGTCCGCAGCGGCGATCTTGGCTGCTTCATTTTTGATTGCTTCGCTTTTGCCTGCGTCGTTACCGGCCAGGTTGGTTGTCGCCNNTGTGATTGCGGGGATTGCCGCCGAAAACGCGAGCGGCTTCATCGCCGGCAGCGGAGCTTCAAATTGAGGAAGGTCGGAATGGCTTGGCGGGGGAGCCATCGTCTCCGTGCTTCGAATCGGGGGTTGGAATGAACTGCCGGCTAATACAGGAGCTGCTGTTCTTGCGGGAGAGGCCGCGGTGGCAGCATCGGCGTTCTTCCGCAGGAGTCCGCGCGCGACCCGGAGAGTTCCCTTTGCCTGTTCGACGTTGATCGGCTTGGTGAGCACGAGGTTGGCGCCAATGCGGTAGGCCTTGGCCACGCCCGCTTGTCCTTCGACCACGGCGATCGCCAGCGAGCTTTGATTGGAGCTGGAATTTCTGGCGCTCTTGAAGAGCAGGGAAGCGTTCGCTTCGTTCTCGCAGTCCACGACCACGGCGTCGTAACGCTGCGCCATCAATTTCTTGACCGCGGCAAATGGCTCTTGCACCGCTTCGACGGCGAAGTCCAGTTCCCCGAACACCTGGCTTACAACCCGGGCCAGTTTTTCGTCGGGACAGAAGAGCAAAGCTTGGTAACCCATAATGAGGCCATCCTAGGTAATGTTTTGGGTACCAGCAAGTTACCGGGGTAATTGAGCGATGGTCGTTGGTCGATAGTCGATGGTCGTTCGCGCTCCGACCTGCGATCGACTAACGACTGAGGACCAACGACTGTTCTGCTAAGGGCGCTGAAAGTCGACGATCACAATCGTCTGGAAGGGCTGAGCTTTGCCGTCGCGGACGTAGGGGCGATAGCGCCACTGCTTTACGGCTTGGATGGCGGCGGTTGCCAGGGCGGCATTGCCTTCGACCAGTCGCACGCCTTCAACCTTGCCGTTCTGATCCACGACCTCCTTGAGGACTACAGTTCCTTGCGCTTGACCCCGCGCTTCGACAGGAAAGTTGGGCTGAACGCTGTGAGCCAGCCGCCTTTCCGCACCCTTGGAGGAGAGAATGATGGCGCTGTTTTCCCCGGGCAGTTGGGCGGCGGATAAGGGGGCAGCGGCTGCGTCTTTCTTGCTGTCGGCGGGCTTGCCAACCTCAGGCTTGGCGACGACAGGTGCAGGTGTGGCGGTGGCTGCAGAAGTTGGCGTTGCAACTTTCGTGTCTGAGGCCGCTAGGGGCTGGACAGGAGTTGCAGCGGCTGACGTCGCGGTTGGCGCTGCCGCGGAATCTGGGCCCGATGATTGTCTCTGGTTCGGATCGGCGGCGGATTCCGGGACTGGCGCAGAGCTTTTGGCTGCAACCGGCTGAACCGAAGGCTTCGCGGGATGCGGCGCCGGCGGCGGGCTCTGCCGTGGGCTCGCGATTCCAACCAGGGCCAGCACGCGGTCGATCTGCAGTCGGGCGAGGGCTCGAAATCCGGGCTGAACCATCCACGCGGCATACAAGGCGGCACCGGCGATCACGAGTACCAGCAACGCGGCCAGGGGACCGCGTTTTTTCTGCTGGGGTTGCTGGTACGACGAAAAGACCGGGGCCGCAGATTCAGCCGTGTTTCGATGCGGTACCGCTTTGTCGGGTCTCGAACTTTTCAGTTCCGATTCTTCCAATTCCGCAAGCACTGGGTCTTCGAAAAGTTTTGCCGGGGGCGCGGGTTTTGAATCTGCCGCAACCGCTGGAGCCGACGAGGACTTTGGTAAAGATGGCGGTGGCGCCAAAGAAGGTGTGGACGGCGGATCCAACTTTGGAGCCGTTGGTTGGGTATCAATTTCGTCTTCGTCCACGGCGGAACGCATCTTCGGCATGTTGGCGGGCGCGGAAACAGTCGCGGTTGGGGCAGAGGTTGGAGCAACGACTGGAACATCGGTTGGAGCAGCGACTGGAGCGGGATCCGAAAAGCTCGTCAGTTGCGAAGAAGCTGCGGCGACTGCCCGCGCGTGTTCTGGGGTCACGACGGCGCTGGTCGCTACAACGCTGGTCGTGACGGCGCTGGGCATGGCCGGGTTTGCAGACTGCTCGGGCGCAGTCTCGTTTGCCGGAACGTCTTTCCGCACACGGCTGACCGCCGTGCGGATGGTGGTGCGGGCCTGGTCTTTCGCGACCGGCTTGGTCAGAATCAACTCCGCACCCAGGCGAAAAGCAGTGGGCAGACCGGCGCGGCCATCGACGATGGCGATTGGGACGGGGTTGTTGCCGTTGTTGCCGTGACGGCAAACGTCAAAAATCAGCTTGGCGGCGGGCAGATTTTCGCAATCGACCAACACCAGGTCGAAGCTGTGCGAATTGAGTTTTTGGGCAGCGGACGCTCCGTCGAGAGGGCGCTCGCAAGTTACCGACATCTCTTCTAGAACACCCGTAATTGCGCTGACCGCTTGGTCGTCGGGGGACAACAGCAGAGCTCGAGGCATAGCTCTTCCATGCTAGGAACCGCTGTGGAAAGCCGCAAGTTACGTGGGTAAGTGGGTCGCTCCCTATAGTTTCAGGGAAGGCGCTGGTTGCTTCCGACGGCTGACTCCGGCACAGGATAGACAATCGACCCGCGCAAGGCCGACTTATCAGCGGGCGCAAAATCGGGGAAGGGGAGCTTGTGCTGGTCTCGCCACTGCTGCACCTGCTGCTCGGCGGCGGCGGTTTTCTCCGGGTCGAGGCCGGAGTCGCGCGAGAAGTATACGGTCTGCGACGGGACGGCAAAGCCGCTGCCCGATTTCTCGACGATCTCCATGATACGGAGCCACAGGTCTTCGCGGATCGCGTTGAATTCATTGGCGGCTTGGGTGAGCACGTAGCTGAAGATCTCGAGGCGCAAAGCGCCGTTGTCGAAATTGGCGAAGCGGACGCTGGCGCTTTCGCTTTCGACTTTCGGGTGCTGGTATAACATGCGGCGAATTTCAGCCAGCAGATAGCGCAGTTGGTCCGCCGTAGTTTCATACCTGATCGCGAGCACGGGATTGAACAGAATTTTGTCGCGCCGAGTGAAATTCTCGATGCTCATGGTGGCGAGTGCGCCATTGGGGATGGAAAGCTCGGTGCGCGCGTCGGTGCGAACGCGGGTGGAGCGCAGGCTGATGTCTTCCACGGTTCCGGTGCGATCGCCGAAGCGGCAGTAGTCGCCGACGCGAATGACTTCGTCGGCCAGAACGGAAATCCCGCCGAAAAGATTTTCTAGTGTTTTCTGGGCGGCAAATGCAATGGCAATGCCGCCGATGCCGAGGCCGGCGAGTACGGTGGTCAGTTTGAAGCCGACTATGGCGAGCGTCGCCAGGACGGCGACAATCACCACCAGCGCTGTGAGCAGCCTTTCGCCCAGCACCATCAGGGTTCCGGTGCCGATGCGGCCCGCGCCGATGGCGCGGATGCGCAGACGTTGCATGGTGAGGTTGGT
Organism: Acidobacteriaceae bacterium; assembly: GCA_003132325.1. Classification (GTDB taxonomy): domain Bacteria; phylum Acidobacteriota; class Terriglobia; order Terriglobales; family Acidobacteriaceae; genus Acidiflorens. The sequence goes on along the minus strand of PKXK01000120.1, from coordinate 9,767 downwards.
GACGCGCAGCAGAAACCAGAAGAAGCCGATGCTGATGAGAACCTGAATGGTTCGGGAATAATAAAGACGGGGCAGCAAGGGCAGGCCAAAGTAGCCGGCAATCACGCGGTGAGCAAACGCGCTGAATGAAACCAGCAGCGGCTTGGACATGCGGCTGTAAGCGTGCAGGTTGGGACGTTTTCTGAACTTGAGCCAAAGCCGGCGTGGAATCGCCAGCAGCAAAACTACGGCCCAGCCAATTGCGAGAGCCACTGGAATCGCGGCCAAAAGCGCCAGCCATTGCCAGAGCGGCATCCCAAGAAACACGTTTCGCACCAGGCTTTGCGGAAGCTTGTTTTCCACCTGGTGAGCCTCGACATTGTCATACAGCTCAGGGACTTTGCTGAGCGTCTCGGAAGAGAAGAGCCAGATTTTTCCGGAGTTCGGATCGGCGATCCGGACGAGAACCACGGGAACATCCGCATCCCCAAAGGAAAAAACGCCGATAGTTTGCACGTCGGCGGTGCCGTACTCGAGACTGCCTTCGGAGGTGGTGGCGAGGCGGCGCAGTTTGCCCACGAAGGCGCGGTCCATGAGCAGCTTCAGTTTCTCGGCCAGTTCCGGTCCTTGCGACTGGCGGCGCGCGGCGCTTATTTGCAGGTAATCGGCAGCGGTCTTGTAATCTCCGGACTGCGCGGTTTGCAGGAATCCAAGTACGGTTCCCGATGGCGTATCGCGCCCCAGTTGATCGGCGGACGCGGCAGTTGGTCCCTGAGTCTGCGCCGCTCCACCCTGCAGCAGCTTGGTCACGGACTGGGCTGCAAGCGGCGCGGGCATCAGGCCGAGTAGGGAAGCGCAAACGATAAGAACAAGCAGCACCAGTTTTTTCATTGCAAACTTTGTGTACTCCGACGCCAAATAGGTAGCGTCGGCATCTTGCCGGCTGTCCCGAAGGCGTCTCGCCTTCGGCGCGGCGGGCGAGGACGCCCGCCGGACAGCCGCCGGGACGGCGGCGCTACAGTTATCTCTTCGGACGATAAATGTCGGTGGCCTGTCCGTAGAAGATTTCCGCCGACTCCATCATCGTCTCCGACAGGGTTGGGTGCGGATGGATGGTCATGCCCACATCGGCCGCCAGGGCGCACATTTCGATGGCCAGCACACCTTCGGCGATCAACTCGCCCGCGCCCGCGCCCACGATGCCGACCCCAAGCACGCGTTCTGTCTTCGGATCGATGAGCAGCTTGGTGAGGCCTTCCGGGCGGTCGAGTGTGATGGCGCGCCCTGATGCGGCCCAGGGGAACTTGGCGACGGTGATCTCGCGTCCCTGTTCCTTGGCCTGCGTTTCCGTCAGTCCCGCCCACGCAATTTCAGGATCGGTGAACACGACCGCGGGAATCGCATTCGGTTCGAAGGCAACTTTGTGTCCGGCGATGGCTTCCGCGGCGGTGCGCCCCTCGTGCATCGCTTTGTGCGCCAGCATCGGCTCGCCGGCGACGTCGCCGATGGCGTAGATGGTGGGATCGGCAGTCTGGCGCTGCTCGTTGATTTCGATGAATCCCTTCTGGTTGACTTTGACTTTCGTCTTGTCGAGGCCGGGAATCTCGGAATTCGGGCGGCGCCCTACCGACATCAGCACGCGATCGAAGACTTGCTCTTTTTCTTTTACGTTTGGCCCATCGAGGGTTACGCGAATGCCGGTCTTTTCGTCCTTAAGCGATTTCACCGTGGTATTGAGCAGGATTGCGGAGAAAAGTTTTTCCAGCCGCTTGTGCAGAGGCAGAACCAGGTCGCGATCGGCTCCGGGCAGCAGGCCGGGCATCATTTCGACGCAGGTCACCTTGGTGCCTAGCGTGGCGTACACCGACCCCAGTTCCAGTCCGATGTAGCCGCCGCCGATGACGAGCAGCGTTTTCGGAATGTCGGGCAGGTCGAGAGCGCCGGTCGAATCCATGAGGCGTGGACTGTCGAGCTTGAGGCTGGGCACGACGGTCGGACGCGATCCGGTCGCGATGATGATGCGGTCGAACGTCAGGTTCTCTTCGCCGCCGGCCGCGGTCTTCGTCACTTTCAGCGTGGTGGAATTCACGAACGCCGCTTTGCCTTGCACGAACTGCACCGAACGCTGTTTGGATAATTGGGCGAGGCCGCCGGTCAGCTTTTTGACGATGCTCTCTTTCCAGCTGCGAAGCTTGTTGAAGTCAACTTTGGGCTCGCCGAATTCTATGCCCCAGTTCTTGGCTTGCTCGGCTTCTTCGAGCAGTTTGGCTACGTGCAGAAGGGCTTTGGACGGGATGCAGCCGCGATAGAGGCAGACGCCGCCGGGATTCACTTCCGGATCGATCAACGTAACTTTCATGCCCAGGTCGGCCGCCAGAAATGCGGCGGCGTATCCGCCGGGCCCGCCGCCGATCACTGCCACACGGAGATTCGAAGTGTTCGCCATTTTGTCACTGTCCTCTTCACATTTCTTGTCATCCTGAGCGAAGCGAAGGACCTATGCATTCCGCAGCCAACTACATAGGTCCTTCGCTTCGCTCAGGATGACAGTGTGGTTTTATGTCTTCTGTTCGAACTCTGCGTCCTCTGCGGTTAAAGGCTGCTAACCCTGCACCGAAAGCAGGAACGGCTGCTCGAAGGCTTCCGCGATCCAGCGCAGAAAGCGCGCGGCGTCGGCGCCATCGATCAACCGGTGATCGTACGAGAGTGAGAGGGGAAGAATCAAGCGCGGCTCGAATTTGTCGTGCACCCACTCCGGCTCCATGCGCGAACGCGACAGGCCAAGAATCGCAACTTCGGGATGATTCACGATGGGAGAAAATCCTGTGCCGCCAATTCCTCCTAGATTCGTGATGGTAAACGTGCCGCCTTCCATCTCTTCGGGAGTCAGCTTGCGATCACGAGCTTTTTTCGACAGCTGCGCCAGGTCCGCCGCCAGTTCGACGATGTTCTTCTTGTCCACGTCGCGAATCACCGGGACCAGGAGTCCGCGGTCGGTGTCCACCGCAACGCCAATGTTGATGTACTGCTTGTAAATAATTTCTTCTTTCGCGATGTCGATCGAGGCATTGAACTGGGGGAAGACCTTCAGGGCCGCCGAGGAGACTTTCAACGCAATCGCCGTGACCGTCATCTTGCCGCCCGCTTCAATGGCTCGCGGCGCGAAACGGGCGCGCAACTGCTCGAGTTCGGTGATGTCGGCGCGATCCTGCTGCGTGACGTGCGGAATTGTGTTCCACGCCTCGCGCAGGTGTTCCGCGGTCTTGCGGCGCACGCCGCGAATCGAAACCCGTTCCGTCTTGCCCCACTTGGCGAAGTCGGGCAGTTCGGGCTCGACGAAGGCTCCGCGTGGAGTTTGTGCTGCGGCGGCCGCTGCCAGCAACGCGTTCTTGGCGTACAGCTTTACGTCGTTCTCACTGATGCGGCCGCCCGGACCGCTGCCTTGCACGCTGTGAATGTCCACGCCCACTTCGCGCGCCAGACGACGCACGTGCGGCGCCGCCGGCACCGGATGGCGGTCGGTGCCGGCCACCTTGCCTAGTTGCACGGGCATGGTGAACTCGGGGATCGGGGCTGGCGGTTGATCCGGCGGCAGGGCTTCTTCTTCCGTCTTGCCCTCGGCCCGCATGGCCAACTGGAACGAGAGCCGCGCCGCCTGCTGTCCGGAGATGTGTTCGACCGGTTCGTGCCTGCGAACCGGTTCCGCTTGAGCCGCGACGCCGCCCTCCAGCGTGAAGATGACCTCGCCAACTTTGACCTTCTGACCCTCTTTGACCTTGATCTCGCGCACTACGCCGCTGACCGTGGACGGAACTTCGACCACGGCTTTGTCGGTTTCGAGTTCCATCACCGGCTGGCCTTCGGAAACGTTCTGGCCTGGCGAGATCATCAGCCGCACCAGATCGCCGGAATCGATGTTCTCTCCCAGTTCGGGCAGCTTGAAGTCGCTGGCCGTGGCGGTTGAAACCGCGATCGGCACGGGCGGCGCCGGGGTTGCGACTACGGGGGCAGCGGAGGCTTGGACGGCGGGAACTACAGCGGGCTGCGCGGCGATTTTCGAAGCGGACGTTGTTTCAGCTCCTGCTCCGTTTTCGACGGTGAAGATGACCTGCCCCACACGCAGCGTGTCGCCTTCTCGTACGCGGATTTCTCCGATGGTGCCGGTCACCGATGAGGGCACCTCCACAACCGCTTTGTCGGTCTCGAGTTCCATCACCGGTTCGCCTTCGGCGATGCTGATGCCGGGCTTGATCATCAAGCGGACGAGTTCGCCGCTGTCGATATTTTCGCCCAGCTCGGGCAGCTTAAATTCCGTTGGCATTCTCTCCTTGTTCCTCTGGCTCCGGGGTATGCGCGGGTAATCGGTCGTCCCTCCGGGACTTGAATCATCTATTGCACGTTTCCCAGCGCTGAAGCGCTGGGCTAAGCTCGGTCGCCCCTCCGGGGCTGGATTCTTCTGTTTGCTTGGTCCTACATATCCGGGACACGCTCTAGCTGCGGGCCGGGTTACGTTTTTCCGGATCGATGCCGAGATCGCGGACGGCCTTCTCCAACAGCTTCGCGCTGACGCCTTCGGTGCTGTCTTTCTTCTCGCCCGACTTGTCGCCGGCCAGCGCATGCAGCGTGGCGAGCACGATGTGCTTGGCGTCCACTTCGAAAAAGTCCCGCAGGGATGCGCGGTTCTCGCTGCGCCCAAAGCCGTCCGTGCCCAGCGCCACCAGCTTGCCTGGAATCCAGCGCGCAATACACTCCGGCAGAACCTTCATGTAATCCGATGCCGCGATGAATGGGCCGGATGCGCCCTTCAGGGACTGCGTGACGTACGGCACCTTTGCTTCTTGCGTGGGGTGCAGCATATTCCAGCGCGCGCAGTCGTTCGCTTCGCGATAGAGTTCTTTGTAACTGGTCACGCTCCATACATCCACAGCGACACCGTAATCCTTTTCCAGAATTGCCTGCGCTTTGAGTACTTCAAACATGATGGTGCCGCTGCCCAGTAACTGCACCCGCAGCTTCGCATTCTTTTTTTCAGACGCCCGGTAGCGGTACAGGCCTTTGAGAATGCCCTCGCGAACGCCCGGCTGGCTGGGCATCTCGGGCATGGGCAGCGGTTCGTTGGTGACTGTCAAATAATAGAAGATGGATTCGCCATCGACGTACATGCGCTTGATGCCGTCCTGGATGATGATGGCAATCTCATAGGCGAAGGCCGGATCATACGCCATCAGGTTCGGAACCGTGAGGGCCAGCACATGGCTGTGTCCATCCTGATGCTGCAGGCCTTCGCCGGCCAGCGTCGTTCTTCCCGCCGTGCCTCCGATGAGGAAACCGCGGCAGCGCATGTCGCCCGCGGCCCAGATCAGGTCGCCGATGCGCTGCAGTCCGAACATCGAGTAATAAATAAAGAAGGGAATCGTGTTGATGCCGTGATTGGCATAGGCGGTGCCGGCGGCGATGAAGGAGCACATCGATCCCGCCTCGGTGATGCCCTCTTCCAGAATCTGNNTGGCCGACGCTCGAATAGATACCGACCTGGCGGAAGAGCGCTTCCATGCCGAAGGTGCGGGCTTCGTCGGGAACCACGGGCACGATGAGTTTTCCTACCTCAGGGTCGCGCAGCAGCTTCGAGAGGATGCGCACAAACACCATCGTGGTCGAAACTTCGCGGCCCTCGGTGCCCTTGTGGAACTCCTCGAAGAGCGCTTCCGATACCGGCTTCAGCGGTGTGGCGCGCACTTTGCGCACCGGCATGTAGCCGCCTAATTGCTTGCGGCGCTCCTGCATGTACTTGATTTCGGCGCTGTCTTCGGCGGGGCGATAGAAGGGCGCGTCGTGAAGCTCGCCGTCGGGAATCGGAATGCCGAAGCGCGAGCGGAAGATTTGCAGCTCATCGTCATTCAGCTTTTTTTGCTGGTGCGTGATGTTCTTGCCTTCGCCCGCTTCGCCGAGTCCATAGCCCTTGATGGTCTTGGCGAGAATGATGGTCGGCGATCCCTTGTGGTCCACCGCCGCTTTGTACGCGGCGTGCACTTTGATCGGGTCGTGACCTCCGAGCCTCATGCGGGCGAGTTGCTCGTCCGAAAGATGTTCGACCATCTTCAGCAGCCGGGGATCGGTGCCGAAAAAATTCTGCCGGAAATATGCGCCGCTCTCGACGAAATATTTCTGGTACTGGCCGTCGGTGATCTCACCCATTCGCCGGACGAGCAGACCGTCGCGATCGGACTGAATGATCGGATCCCAATCGGTGCCCCAGATCAGTTTGATTACGTTCCATCCCGCGCCGCGGAAAATCGCTTCCAGTTCCTGGATGATCTTGCCGTTGCCGCGCACCGGTCCGTCTAGACGCTGCAGGTTGCAGTTGACCACGAAAATCAGGTTGTCGAGCCGCTCGCGCGAGGCCAGCGTGATCGATCCGAGCGATTCCGGTTCGTCCATTTCGCCATCACCCAGGAACGCCCAGACTTTGCCGCCGGTCGAAGTTTTCAGTCCGCGATTTTCGAGATACTTGATGAAGCGCGCGTGATAAATCGCCTGAATCGGGCCGAGTCCCATCGACACGGTCGGGAATTCCCAGAAGTCGGGCATGAGCCAGGGATGCGGATACGACGAGAGTCCGCCGCCTGGTTTCAGTTCTCGGCGGAAGTTCTCTAACTTTTCTTTGGGGATGCGGCCTTCGAGGTAGGCGCGGGCATAAATTCCGGGTGCGGCGTGTCCCTGGAAATAGACAATATCGCGGTCGCCGGATTCCGTGGAGGCTTGAAAAAAGTGATTGAACGCTACCTCGTAGAGCGTTGCTGCCGACGCGAATGTAGAGATGTGTCCGCCGATGCCTTCTTGAAGCTTGTTAGCACGGACAACCATGGCCATGGCGTTCCAGCGCACCAGGCTCTTGATGCGGCGCTCCATCTCCTGACTGCCGGGGAATGGCGGTTGTTGCCGGGAAGGGATCGTATTCTGGTAGGGAGTCGTCGCCGAGAACGGCAGATTGATCCCGGCCTCACGGCGGGCATGCAGCGCCAGTTGCTGGAGGAGCCGGCCGGCGCGGTTCGGACCGCCGTGCGACAGCACATAGTCGAGCGAGTCCAACCACTCCCGCGTTTCCAATACTTCGATTCCGTTTGTCGGTTGCGTCTCAGCCACACTGCCCCCACTTGAAAATGCGCTGTCCCATCATAAGCAATTGGTGAGAATTCTGCTGAGGGAAGAGCGGTCGATGGTCGTTAGTCGTTGGTCGTTTGCGAACGTTTGGTCAACGACTGCCGACGACTAACGACTATCGACCAACGACTGCCCCTACTCCAGCGTGACCGCCTTCACCAGGTTGCGCGGATGGTCTACATCCAGGCCGCGCTTGGCGGCGACATAGTAGGCAAACAACTGTAGAGGAACAATCTCCAGAATCGGCGACAGTAGTTCCGGTACCGCAGGAATAAAAATAGTGTGATTTGCCAACTGCGGTACGACTGTGTCTCCTTCCGTCGCCAGCGCGATCAACGTCGCACCTTGTTTCTTGAAGCCTTCCATGTTGCTCACGCTCTGTTGGTAGCGCGCGACCGAGCCCGCGTCATTATTATTGCGGTCGCAGGTCGCGATCAGCACCAGCGGCAGGCGGAAATCAATCATCGCGTTCGGCCCATGCTTGGCTTCTCCCGTGGGATAGCCTTCGGCGTGAATGTAGGAAACTTCCTTCAGCTTGAGAGCTCCATCCATCGCGATGGGATAGTGGATGGCGCGGCCAAGAAACATGAAATCGTCGACGCGATAGTAAAGCTCGGCCAGCTTTTCCACTTTGTCGGACGCCGCCAGAATCGTCTCCGTCTTCTCGGGAAGCGCGAGAAGTTCGCGGATGTAGTGCTGGGCCAGAGCTTTCGGAACCTTCTCTTTGATTTCGCCGAGGTACAACGCGAACAGAAACAGACACGCCATCTGCGCGGTGAATGCCTTGGTCGAGGCAATGCTGATCTCCGGACCGGCATCGGTGTAGATGAAGCCGTCCGCCTCCCGGGCAATCGTCGAGCCTTCGACATTCGAAATGGCAATGGTGCGCGACCCTTTCTGGCGGGCTTCGCGCTGCGATGCGGTGGTGTCGGCGGTTTCTCCCGACTGAGTAATAAAGATGCTGAGTTCTCCCCGCCCAATCATCGGATTGCGGTATTTGAACTCGCTCGCATAGTCCACGTCGACCGGCACGCCGGCCAACTCCTGCAGCATGTACTGGCCTGTCATTCCCGCATGGCGGCTGGTTCCCGAGGCGACGATGTTAATTCTCCGCAGCGCGCGCAGTTCCTCGCGTGAGATATGGATCTGGTCCAGGCGAACCCGTCCCTCGGCCTGCGAGACGCGCGGCGCAATGGTTCGCCGCAAAGCGTCGGGCTGCTCAAAAATCTCTCGAATCAAATGATGCGGAAATTTGCGGGTTTCAGCCACTGTTCTCCTTCGTCGTTTTCCTGTAGAGACGGGGCTTGCGCCGTTTCACTCCGCGCGGGAGACGCGGCAAGCCGCGTCTCTACAAGACATTTGGGAGTTACCCGGAGCATTCCACGCCGCCGATAAAAGTTCGCAACACTTCGCCGGCGGGGCTGAGCACCACGAAGTCCGCGTCGGCTCCCGCCGCGAGAACGCCTTTGTTCGCGATTCGCGCTACCCGCGCCGGATTTCGGCTGGCCGCTGCCACTGCCTGGGACAAATCCCATTCCGCGAAACGCGCCAGATTGCGGACGGCACGGTCCATGGTCAAGACGCTTCCCGCCAGCTTGCCGTCCGCCATGCACCTGCCGTCGCGAACGTCGACTGCGAACGATCCCAGGCGATAGCGGCCATCGGGCATGCCGGTCGCCGAAATGGCATCCGTGATGAGCACCGTTTGCTCCGGGCCTTTGGCGCTGGCAACGAGCTTCACGATTGCCGGATCAAGATGAACACCGTCGGCAATGATATCCGCGCTCACGCGACGATCCGTGAGCACCGCCGCCAAAATACCCGGGCTGCGATGGTCCAACGTGCGATGGTCCAGCGGACGCATGGCATTGAAGGTATGGGTAGCGTGTCGCGCTCCCGCGGCGATTCCGCGCTCGGCCGCCTCGAAATCGGCGTCGGAATGTCCCAGGCTCACCGAAACCCCGCGCCGCGCGGCTTCGGCAATGACCTCGGGCGCGCCCTCCAATTCGGGAGCAATCGTCATCATGCGAATTCGTCCGCGCGCCGCTTGCCAGAACCGCTCGAAAGTCGCGAGCGTCGGAGCCAGCAAGTCTTCCGGTGGGTGTACCCCGCGACGCGCATGGCTGATGAATGGACCCTCAAGATGGATCCCGAGCGGGCGGGCGCGATCCGTGCTATCCGCGTTCCTGTCTTTTCGTTCGTAATCGCGCTCGCGTTTTTCGATCGCACTCGCCAGCCGTTCGAGGGCGCGCAAAATCGTATCCATCGGGGCGGTGACGATAGTGGGGAAATAACTCGTGACCCCGTGCCGTGCTAGCAGTTGTTCGATGGCCGGCAGCGCCTCCGCGTCTTCGTCCATGACATCGAACCCCGCGCTACCGTGAATGTGAAGATCAACGTAGCCCGGCGCCATCACGCCATCGCCGAAGTCGGACGGGGCAACTCCGGCGGGAAGCTGGCGGCCGCTGCGGGCAGAAATTTCGAGGACGCGTCCTTCGTCGATGAGCACGAGAGGATGGTCGACGGCGCCGGTCGGAGTCAACAGCTTTCCAGCAGTAAAAGCCAGCATAGAAACGTTTTAATAGCGGCAATTCGCGGCTATGACCAAGATTGTAGCAGGACTCGCG
>PKXK01000117.1:12830-13103 GCA_003132325.1 Acidobacteriaceae bacterium | reverse complement strand
CCGAACCTTTCTGGAACGCAACTTGCAACGTGGCCGCGGCGATCCCCAGCGCCAAGGCGATCGCCAGAGAAAGACCCAATACCGCCACGCACGAGAATAAGTTGGCGTGAATCGATGCCCGGAAAACCGCCACCCCCGCGAAAAGATAGACCAGCAGATTGACCAGGTTTCCGGCAAAGGCGGAAATGGAGCTGAGGATCACGAGCTCCGCCGGGGCGGTCGAGGTCGTCATCAGTACTTCCAATGTCCCGGTCTGTTGTGCTTCCTGCACCG
>PKXK01000117.1:0-12728 GCA_003132325.1 Acidobacteriaceae bacterium | reverse complement strand
TAATTTTGTAATCGGGTAATTTGGTAATCTAACGGCCCCTCGCATGTGCCATTCAGTGGGGTTTTAAATTGCCAAATTACCCGATTACCACATTACAAAATTCTTTATATTACCAATTGCAAATTTTTAGCGTTTGAGCACGGCCTCATCTACCTCACCGGTCATGCGGAAGTAATAAGACCGCAGAACTTCCGCGCTTTCGCCGTCGCTCACCGGGCGATCGGCGAGCAATTCGCCGCGATGCAACAGGAGCAGGCGATCGGCAACGGCGGCCGCCTCCGCGAAATTGTGAGTGGCGAGCAGAACGGTCGTCTCTTGCCGTGCCAAGGCGCGGATCGTCGCCCAGAAGTGTGCCATGGTGGCGGCGTCGAGGCTGCGGGTCGGTTCGTCGAGCAACAGTACGCTGGGGTGCTTGACCAAGGCGCGCGCGATCCCCAGTCGCTGGTACATGCCGCTGGAGAACTTCATGACCAGCGTGTCGGCCTGCTCTTCGAGGCCGGTATCGTGGAGAACTTCGTTGATTCTCTGCGCGCGCTCGCGGCGCGACACTTCGTCAAGTGCGGCAAAGAAATCCAGGTTCTCGCGAGCCGAGAGGCGAGGGAAAAACGAGCGCTCCGCGGCGACGGCGATGCCGACCTGCCGCCGCACTTCACCGGCGTTGCGCCGCGCATCGAAGCCGCCCACGCGCACCGATCCGGCATCGGGCAGCAGCATGGTGGAGATCAGCTTAAGCGCCGTGGTTTTTCCGCTGCCGTTCGGGCCGAGTAACACCAGGACCTCGGCGCGAGCAGCCGAAAAAGAAACGTCCTTCAAGGCAATGGTTTCGCCGCCCCGCTCCCTTCCCAGCCAATTGAATAGAGCTGGACGATGGCGAAAGATCTTGCGAACGGATTCGAAGATGATTCGGTCCATGACAGTGAAACAACTTGCGAACGGCGAACTGCGAACGTAGCTTCCGACGATCGCCGAAGACTCTGTATTATAGTGGCGATTCTATTGATCCCGGTTTTCGACTCGGTTTTGAAGGGGCGCGGCTTCGTTGGCTGCGCCGTGACTGAGGCCAAATTAACGGCGGCTTTACAGGCAGCGGAAACCCTGGTTTCCAAGCAGAGGGCGCAACCTCAGCGGCTGAAGCCGGTACCGGAAGCAAGCTGGTTACCGCAGCGCTGAAGCGCTGCGCCACCCAAAATCAAGAATGGGATCAAGTTTTTCCGCAGAAGTTTTGCCGCTGAAGGCAGCCGCGGCCTGCAACACGAGTTTCCATGACCGAAATCGAGCCTTCGTCTTGCGTGTCTAGCAGGTCGCTCCCGCGAGGAGATGCATTCGAATTCCTGTGCGCGCTGGCTGGCGCGGAGTTGGCTGCGGAGCGGATCGAGCGCATTGCGAATTGGAATCTCTTAGGCGTCGACTGGAGTGAATTCTTTCGTCTGGCGGAGCACCATGGAGTGCTTCCGCTCGCGGCCCGCAATCTGATTGAACATGCTCGCGGCCTTCCCCCGGAAATCGAGCGCTCGCTGCGATCTGCGTACGACGCGAACCTGCGGCGCAGCCTGTGGTTCACCGCCGAACTGGCGCGCATCATGCAGCACTTCGAGCGCAGGCAGTTGCGGGCAGTCCCGTACAAAGGGCCAGTGCTGGCACAATCGGCCTACCGCAACGTGGGACTGCGAAATTTTTCCGACCTCGACTTCCTGATTTCTCCTGCCGACTTCGACCGGGCGAAGCGGGCTCTTGCCGAAATCGGATATCGTCCTTCCGCGCATTTCACTCCGGCCGTCGAGCGATTCTGGCTGCGCAAAGGCTACGAGCGTTCGTTTGACAGCGCAGTGGGACCGAACCTGGTCGAACTGCAGTGGGCATTGCTGCCGTATTTCTACGCCGTGGATCTGCGCGTGGAGGATCTGCTGGGGCGCGCGGGCCGGACCGTTGTGGGCGAATGTGAAGTGCCTTGCCTGTCTCCCGAAGATTCGCTGCTGGTGCTGTGCGTGCATACCGCAAAGCATCTTTGGACGCGCCTGATCTGGCTGGCGGACATTGCGGAGACTTTGCGATCCCAGACCATCGACCACTTGCTCGTGCTCTCCCGAGCGCGCGTTCTGGGAATCGCTCGTATTCTTGGCGTGAGTTTCTGGCTGGCGAAGAACGTGCTTCGGGCGGAGCTCCCAAAGCCCGCGGATGAATTGATTGCGGCCGATCCTGGGGTGCCCGCTCTCGGCAGCGAATTTGCCGAGCGCCTGGCGAGCGGCGCCGCCTACGATTTCGAATCGACGGAATACTTCCGCCTGATCCTGAAACTGCGCGAGCGGCGCGATGACCGCTGGCGATACATCTGGCGGCTGGTTTGGACACCGGGCGCGGGGGATGTTGCGGCGGTGCGGTTGCCGGAAGCGCTTTTTCCTCTTTATCGAATCGTGCGCCTTGGGCGGCTGCTGCGAAAGTCCCACTTGTAGAAACGGGGCTTGCCCCGTCTCCCGCCTGCGTGTTCGCGCAGCGGCCAGGGGAGACGCGGCAAGCCGCGTCTCTACAGGGACGCGTTGTTGCTAGTGTGTTTCTCCGTCTCCAGGCGCGACATCTGGCGTGTCAACTTTCTTCTGCGCACCACCCGTGTTCCCTGGCGCCGGCGCCGCTGGAAAATCACCGGGCTCCTTGCCGGCCAGCGCAACGTTCATAAACTGCATCCAGATCGGCAGAGCGGCGCGGGCTCCGGTTTCTTTTTCGCCTAGCGATTTCTTTTCGTCGTAGCCAATCCACACACCGCAGGTGAGCGACGGAGAAAAGCCCACGAACCAGGCATCGGTGAAATCGTTGGTCGTTCCCGTCTTGCCCGCCAGCGGATACGGCATTTTGGCGGCTGCGGCTGCGGTGCCATGGAGCACCACTTCCCGCAGCATTGATGTCATGATGCGCGCGGTGCGCGAGCTGACGGCGTCTTTAATGTCGGAATAATCTTCTTCCAGAATGCGGCCTTCGTAGTCGGTCACCTTAGTGATGTAGCGCGGGGCGACGTGCACGCCGTCGTTGGGAAACACGCTGAAGGCTGAAGTCTGCTCCAGGGGCGTGATTTCCGCCGACCCCAGCGCCACCGGAAGATAGGCGGGAATGTTTGAAGTTATGCCGAAGCGGTGCGCGTAATCGATCACCGTCTTAATACCGACGTGGTCGGCAAGCTTGAGTGCGGGAATGTTTCTGGACTGGGCGAGCGCGCGCCGCAGCGTGATGGTGCCCTCAAATTTGCCGTCGTAGTTGTGCGGCGAATAAGGGCCGGAGGCGGTTTGGAAAGTTACCGGCGCGTCCAGAATCGTGTCGTCGGGGCTGCCGCCCTGATCGATCACGGCGGTATAGACATACGGCTTGAACGACGACCCAACCTGGCGCAGCGCCTGCGTGGCGCGATTGAACTTGGAGAGATTGAAATCGCGGCCGCCAACCATGGCCTTGATCTCTCCGGTTGCGTTATCGATGGCGACGAGCGCTCCTTCGGCCCCTGAATCCTGTTCCAGGCTGACGCGCGATTTTCCGCCCGCATCCGGCGCGAGCACTTTGATGTAGACGATGTCGCCCGCACGGAGCATGCCGGGAGGCTTAAGCTTCAGCTTCGTCCATGCAACCTCGGCCTGCGAAAGCGTGGCCTTGCGCTGCCCGAAGCGGACTTCCGCGGCGCCCGGCGAGACTTGTGTCACCAGCGCGTGCGTGTATCCGTTAACTTCGGGTTCCTCATCCCAATCCGGATCCTCGTAGGTGTCGAGCTTCTGCCCTTGTGTAATTACATTCACGAGCTTGCCGTGCCAGCCGTGGCGGCGCTCGTAGGCGGCGAGGCCGTCGAGCAGCGCCTGGCGCGCAGACTTCTGCAGATCCATATCGAGCGACGTGTAAACCCGCAGCCCGCTTTCGTGAACCTGGTCGCTGCCATACTTCGCTTCGAGGTAGCGCCGGATTTCTTCCACATAGTGCGGAGCCAGCGAATTCGGATCTTTCTGCAGGTTGGGAAGGATCGGCTTGCTCTTTGCGTCCGCTGCTTGTGCGGCGGTGATCTTGCCGTCCTCAAGCATGGCGTTGAGCACGAGGTTGCGCCGTTTGACCGCACGCTCCGGATGGGCAATTGGGGAGTAATACTGTGGCGCTTTGGGCAGTCCCGCAAGCAGCGCGGCTTCTTCCAGTTTCAGTTGCTTGGCTGGTTTGCTGAAATAGTATTCCGAAGCGGCTTCAAAGCCGTAGGCGCCGTGGCCGAGAAAAATCTGGTTGGCGTAGAGCGTGAAGATCTGCGGCTTGGTGAAACGGCGCTCGATCTGGATAGCGAGCAGCGCCTCCTGCACCTTGCGATAAAACGAGCGGTCGGGCGAGAGAAACAAATTGCGGGCAAGCTGCATGGTGAGCGTCGACGCTCCCTGCACTTTCCCGCCGAATTCAATATCCCGATACGCCGCGCCTGCGATGCGCCAGATGTCGATGCCCGAGTGCCGGTAGAAATCCTTGTCTTCGATCGAGATCAGGGCGTTGCGGAGAACCTCGGGATAATCGTCATAGGTGGCGATGACGCGGCGCTGCAGCGCAAAGGTGCCGATGACTCGCCCTTGTCCGTCATAGAGTTCGGTAACGGAGATGGGACGGTAACGTTCGAGTTGCTCGACCTGGGGAAGATCCGTCGAGTAGACCAGGAGCAGCCCAGCGGCCGCGCCCACCGCGGCGGAGAGCAGGGTGAGCAACCCGAACAGGACGAGTCCCACTAACTTTCGTCCGCCAATTTTTATCGTCAGCAAGGGGCAGGTTTCAAGGCTTCAAAGTCTCAACGGTTCAATGGTAGCGCAAAAGAGCAGGGTTCAAGGTCTCAGAGTTTCCAGGTTTCAATGTCACCGGAGGCGTCAGGTGCCGCTCTCAGCTCTTCTGGGTAGCAAAAAAGAAATCGCCCGCCGAAGCGAGCGATTCGCAATTCTTAAACCCTGAAACTCTGAGCCTGCTTTCTTATCCCTTCGATTCCCGGTTCTTCAACACTTCCAGCGCTTTGTTCAGTTGGTCGTCTTCCTGGTTCTTCGGTTTCACTTCTTTCTTCTCGTTGGGAGCCGCCGTCTGGTCTTCGTCGGGTAACCCACCGTCGTCCTCCGCTGTGTCGGCGATCAGGACGTTCGGCGTGACGGCTGCATCCTGAATTGCTTTTCCGCTGGGCGAGTAATACTTCGCGACCGAAAGAATCAGGGCGGAGTTGTCCTGCATCTCGATCAGTTTCTGCACCGAGCCGTCGCCGAAAGTCTTGTCGCCCACCACGTCGCCACGAGCGTTTTCCAGAATCGCGGCGGCCACAATCTCGGCTGGTCCGGCTGTGCCACGATTCACCAGCACCGCTACAGGCAGCTTGGTGATGTCCTTGGCGGGATCGGCATTGAAAGCCTGGCGGGCATACTTCTGCCCCTGCAGATAAGTGATGGTGCCATGGTCGAGGAAAAGATTGGCGGCGGCAACGCCCTCCGATTCGGCGCCACCGGCGGAGTTGCGCAGATCAAGCACGAGCTTCTTCGCTCCCTGCTTCTGCAGATCGCGAATCTTACTGGCGATCTCCTGCGACTTGCCTTCGGGGAACGCATCCACCTGAATGTAGCCGACGTTATTGGCCAGCATCTTTTCGCTAACGGGAGGGATGGCGACCACGTCGCGCGTGATCACGATCTTCTCAGGTTCGGCTCGCCGCGGCCGGACCACCGCCACGTTGATCGTAGATCCGACCTCGCCCGACAGCCGGCCGTGAATCTCAGCCAGCGACATTTCGTGCGTGGTCTTGCCCTCGATGGACTCGATGATGTCGGAGTTCTCGACGCCGGCCTTGTCCGCCGGGCCTCCAGGAATCACCGCGACCACGGCGGCGTATCCGAAGCGCTTGGAAACAGTGGCGCCGATATCCGCCTTTCCGTCGGTCTTCATCGCCTTGTAGCGCTTGTACTCAGTCGCCGAAAGGTAGCTGGAATTGGCGTCGAGCGACTCCAGCAGGCCGTGCAGCGCGCCGTCGGTGACGCCCGCGATATTGGGCTCTTCGACGTATTCCATGCGGATACGCGATAGCACTTCGCTGTACACCGACAACTGGCGATACGCGCCCTCGTTCGAAGAAGCGCGAACGTTGACGAAACCGCCCACGATGGTGAACAGCAGGATGGCCAGCGAACTGGCAAGGATGGTGACCTTCAACTTTGTGGACATAGTTTGATCTTCGCTCTTTTTGATCTTTGATCTTTGCTTTTTAAGGCTTCGGATCGGGTGATCGGGATTCCCGAGGAACTGTTACGCGATTATAGATGGTTTGATGCATGGATCGGAAGGCACGATTGCAAGGCGGAAAGTCGCAGGTAATGCGAGCAAGAGAAGCGATGCTGGCGTTGCCTGCTAGTTCTCGGTTCTCGCACTTTGCTGCTTTCGTTAGCTCTGTTTACTGGTTAGTACTGGCGGGGGTACCCCCCTCCCCCCGGTATATTGGAATCATAGGGTTAGGAAGAGATTCCCGCGAAATCTTTGAGTTTAAAGGACTTATTCGTAAAATATTCTGGAATAAGGAGTTAGGTTGTCAAAGAGCACTGAAAATGGGTTTGGGGCAGCTTCGAGGGCCGTCTTGGTTGACGGGCACACCTCGAAACTGCCCCAATCAGATCTCTATCGTCGCGCACGACGGGTCTTAAGTCAATGGATTTCGAACAGGAAATTCGCCTCAGAACGGCTCATCTGTGCCGGGCTGCTCAAAGGGCAACTGCCCCTTCTTCTCGACTGCGGCCCTGGCCTTTGGCGCCTTCTTGAACGTCACCTCCAGCAGCCGAGGATAAGCCACGCTCTTGCCCGCCAGCAAATCTTCGATGGTTAGAATCTGAATGCGCGGATAACGGTCTGTCAATCCTGGAGGCTTGTAGAATCCGGCTTCGGCAGCCTCTTTCAGCATGGGCTTGGTGGGAGCTTCCATGCAGATCAGCACTCCGATCTGCGCATCTTCCCGCTCGATGACGCCGCGCAGGTCGCGCACGTACGCGGACTGCACGTGCCCGGCTTTGACGGAGAAGATGATCTGCTTGGTCTTGCGCTCGCCGTGGTTCTCGTCGTGGAAGTAGAGGCGACCGTCAATGCCACGGTCCGCGCCTTTCTTCTGCTCCGCAGGCCGCGCGCCGACAAGACTGAGTGCCCACCACTGAAACTGATAGGGATCGTCCTTTGCGAGTCGTTGCGCGCCCGTTAGGTCGACCGGTTCGCCGATGACCTCATAAGTCTTGCGTATCGACGCGCCGAAAGCATCGTCGAGCCGTTTTTTAATCAGGCCTACAGCTAGGTGGGTGATATCGATGCCGATCCACCGGCGCTTGAGGCGCTGCGCGACCGAGATCGCGGTTCCGCAGCCGCAGAAGGGATCGAGAACAATGTCGCCCTTATTGGAACTGGCGTTGACGATGCGTTCGAGAAGAGCCTCGGGCTTCTGGGTTGGATAGCCTAACTTTTCGGTGTGCCAAGATCTCAACGCCTCCACGTCGTTCCAGACGTCCTGCGCTGGCAGCCCCGGAGACTCGTCGAGGTACCGCTTTATCCGGGGAATCCCATTGCGTGTATAGAAAATCTTGCCCTCTTCATCCAGCCTGCGCATCGTAGATTCGGGGAGCCGCCACGTGCGGCGGATTTTCTTCCATTCATAATCGTAACCGCCGCCTGAGAGCCCCGCCGCTCCCAGATCGCCAGACATCCACATGCGCCCATCCGGGTCCGAGTATCGATAGTACTGCTTCACATAGGCGGGGTCGTACTCTTGGTAGATGTCGTTCCAAAGCGGCGAGTCTGAATTGGAGAAGTACAGGAGCACATCATGTACTCTGCCATAGCGCTGAGCGTCACTGTGGCCTGAGGTTCTCTTCCAAATGATTTCATTCCGGAAAAATTGCGGTCCGAACACCGCGTCCATCAGCATCTTCAAATAGTGGCTCGCCGTCGGATCACAGTGCAAATAAATCGATCCGGTTACCTTCAGGACGCGCTTGAGCTCGATCAGACGCGGGGCCATCATGGCCAGATAAGCCATCATGTCGCTGTGGCCGAGGAAAGTCGTGAAGGCACGCATGGCTTCGGAGACGCGTCCGCCGCGCTCGACAATCTCCTCGTAGGCGCGCTGCGCGTCCGCGTTCCACTCCCATGTATCTTCGAAGGCCATGATCTGCGAGGCGGAACGCTCGCCGCTCTTCTCGGCAAACAGGACGTTGTAGTCCTGGCGGCTGTTGAAAGGCGGGTCGAGGTAGATGAGGTCGACGGACTCATCTTTGATGTGCTGGCGGAGGACCTCGAGATTGTCGCCGTAATAAAGTTTGTTTTTTTCCACTGCGTCAAGATTCTAACCCGGATCAGGCGATTGCGTAATTTGCGAGTTTAGTATGCCGAAAATGTGCCGCTGCGGTTACTTTTCCAGCAGTTGGGCCATTTCCTCGTGGTTTGTTTCTCTCGCCACCGTAGCTGCCGTCTTGCCTTGGTCATTGGCTAGTTTGGGATCGGCGTGGTACTTGAGCAATAGCTCCACCATCGGACGATCTCCGTTCTGAGCGGCGGCGTGAATTGGAACCCATCCTGCTTGCTGACGGGCGTTTACGGGGGCTCCGTGTTCGAGCAGCAGGCGGGCGGCTTCGAGGTTGCGGGCGGCGGCGGCGGAGTGCAGCGGCATGACCTGCGTCGGATTCGCGGCCACGGCGTCAACCGGGGCTCCGTTTTCGATGAGGAGGCGGGCAGCTTCAGGCTGTCCGAAAAAACAGGCGAAGTGCAGGGCGGTGAAGCCGTCTTTTGAACGCGAGTCAATCGAGTGGGAATGGATGGCGGAGGTATCGCGGAGGCATTCTTGAACGCGATCGAGACGGCCGAGCGCGGTCGCTTCGAAAATATCGAGCACCTTCTTCTTGCTCGCAATCAGTTCCGCCAGGTCGCGGCGGCCGCGATAGAGGGAGTGCATGAGCAGGCTCACGCCGGTCGCGTCGCGGGCGTCGGAAGCGGCGGGGGCTTGTTCCAGAAGTCGCCGGAGTTCGTCCGCATCGCCTGCTTGCAAGAGTTCGAAAGCGCGCTTGGAGTCTTCCATGGGTGCTTCCTCCTATGGCGAATCCAGAGTTGCTGTGGCCACTGGCCGCTGCCGAGCTGCGCTCGGCTTGGACAACCGGGGGCGGCTGTCCCTACGCAACCTGGTCGGCCACGGAGTTGCGCAACTGGCCGATGCCTTCGATCGAAACTTCGATGACATCGCCCGCAACTACCGGGCCGACGCCCTTGGGCGTGCCGGTCGCGATCAGGTCTCCGGGTTCGAGGGTCATGATCTGCGAGATGTAGCGGATGACGACGTCGAGCGGGAAAATGAAATCCCGCGTATTGCCGGATTGCCGCACTTCGCTAGTTCCTGGGCCGTTGACGCGGGTTTCGACCTGGACTCCGGCCCAGGGATCGAGACCGTCGGCGACCACGGGGCCGACGGGGCAGAAAGTATTGAAGCCTTTGGCGCGGGTCCACTGACCGTCTTTGTTTTGCAGATCGCGGGCGGTGAAATCGTTGACGCAGGTGTAGCCGAGGATGTAGGGGCGTACGTCTTCGCTGTCGTTGAGTTGGTGGCAGCGCCGGGCGATGACGACTCCGAGTTCGCCCTCGTAGTCGGTGCGCGCGGAAACTTTGGGCCGCAGAATCGTGCCGCCCGGCGGCAGCAGGGACGAGGGCGGCTTGAAGAATAGCAGCGGCTCTTGGGGAACGTCGTGGCCGAGTTCGGCGGCGTGCTCGCGATAGTTGCGGCCGACGCAGACGATCTTCGACGGCTCGACCGGCGGCAACAGAATCGCCTGGGCGAGCGGGATGCGGTCCATGCGGCGGCTGGGAAGGCCTTCGACGTCGCCATCGCTACTCTGCGGAGGCTGGAGGAGCAGGCGAGTGATTTCGTCTTCTGTGTTGCCTGCTGCGGACTCGACCAGGCCGTAGTGGGCGGAACCGTTGAGATGGAAGCGGCAGTATTTCATCAGAGCTTTATTCAAACACAATTCCTAAGGACAAGGGGCAGAAAGATCACAACACGAGAGCGTGGGCATCAATCCCTACNNACACTGCACATTAAGATCGCAAACACGGGAAACGCTACATTACGGCACGGGCTCGCTGGCTGGCTCGGAGCGCTGGCTTTCGTTTCCACGGACGTCCACGGCGGAAACTGAATAGGTATAGGTTTTGCCGGAAGCGACCGCGCTATCGCGATACGACGGCGCTTTCACCAGCTCGGAATTCAGCTTGATGGCGGCCGCATCTGCTTCGCTGCGATAGATGTTGTATCCCGCGAGGTCGGCGTTTGTGACTGGGGCCCAGATGAGATCGATGAATGGCTTTTGTCCTTCGCCCGAGAAAGCGGCTTGCAGCCCGGCGGGGACGGAGGGCGGGAAAACATCATGGGCGATGACGCGCACGGGCGGAGTGTCGTCTCCCTCGACCTGCACCTCGCTGTCGGGGCGTTTGACGATGGTCACAGCCGTGACGCGGTAGAGGTAGGTCCTTTCCCATGCAAAGGCGGAGTCGGTGAAATGCGCGGGGCCGGGCTCGGTCGATGGCCCGGGAGCTGGAACTGGAATTGGGACTTCGCCGGCAATCGCGTCTTTGCCGGAGCTTTCGTCGCGACGATAGACGCGATAGCGATGCTGAACGTTAGGAACATTCTGTAACTCGCCCGCGCTCGTCCAGGTGAGCACTACGCCATCGCCGGTGAGTTCCGCGGCCAGATCAGGTGGCGGAGGCAGAGTCAGGACGGCGGGCACGTGCACGCGATTCGACAATCCGGCGCCGCGGGCATTGCGATTCAAGACCTCGACGGCGTAGGTGACCTCGGCGGCCGGATCGAGCGGTTCCATGGCTGCGGGCAGTGTGCCGGTATAAGTCTGCGGCGCGGGGAGCGGGGATCCTGGTTTCTGCGGGACGGCAGATGGTGAGGGCAACATCTCGGCGGGACTCCCGCATTCGGTCATCTCGTATTCGAGGCTGAGGCAGACGAGGGTCGGGCCGACATAGCGCACGCCCTGGCGGTCGGTGGTGAGCGTGGGCTCGCTCCAGGTGAGGGTGACGCGATTGCCTTTGCGGCTGGCGCGGAGATTCGTGGGCGGCTTGGGAAGTTCGAGCGAGGGCGGCAGCGGCGGCCCGGGCTGGGCGCAACCGGCTAGCAGCAGGCAGAGTGCGGTCGGCGCGATGAGCTTTCCGAGATGCAGTTTCATGCGGAAAGAGAAAGAGTACCAGAGAAGCAGTTGCCAGTTGCCAGTATCCAGTTGCCAGTTGCCGGCACCAACCGCCGGCAAGGCCGCATAGAAGCACGCACAAATAGGTCTTACTGGCTACTGACAGCTGGCAACCGGCAACTGTTTCATCCTGCCAGTTCGCGTATGGCTTCGCGGAAGACCTTGGTGTGGTAGTCGACGTCTTCGGGCGTGGTGGCGGGCGACATCAGCGCCATGTTGTGGAAGGGCGTGAGCAGAACGCCGCGATTCATGGCGTAGAGATGCATGAAGCGTTCGAGTTCGAAATCCATGGCATCGTGAGCTTCGGTTCCATTCTTCGGCTGGTTCGGGCTAAACAGATACTCGGCGCGGCATCCGAGGCGCGTGACGTGCCAGGGAAGGCCGAAATCCTGAATCACTTTTTGTACGCCGGCGGTCCAGCGCTCGGCCATGGGAATCATGCGGTCGAAAGCTTCTTTGGTCAAGACTTTTGAGAGCGTTGCTCGCATGGCAGCGAGGGAAAGCGCGTTGCCGGCGAGGGTTCCACCGATTCCCCCGGTATCGCAGTCTTCGAGGCTGTGGCGTTCAAGAATCATGTCCGCAACTTTTTGCGTGAAGCCGTAGGCCGCGCCAGGGACTCCGCCGGCGATCGGCTTGCCGAAGACGAGGAAGTCGGGGTCGAGGTTTTCTGCGCGAGTGTAGCCGCCGGGGCCGGCGCAGATGGTGTGCGTCTCGTCGACGATAAGCAGGGTGCCGTACTTGCGCGTGAGTTCGCGCAAGGTGTGGTGGTAGCCGGGAATTGGGTGCACGATGCCGACGTTGGTCAATGCAGGCTCCGCCAATACGCAGGCTACGTCGCCATGAGCGAGCGCCTGTTCGAGAGCTGCGACGTCATTGAATTCCACGACACGCGTGGTCACGGAAGGGTCGACCGGTGGTCCAATGTTGCCGCGCCGCGCTCCAGAAGTACCATCGGGATGAAGCGTGATGAAAGTCTCATCCACCGTGCCGTGGTAACACCAATTGAAGACCAGGATTTTCGCGCGGCCGGTAATCTGGCGCGCTAAACGGATCGAAAAACGGTTGGCATCGGTGGCCGTGAGCGCAAATTGCCAGTAGGCCAAACCGAAGCGCTGCTGTAGTTCTTCGGCGACAAAAACGGCGTCTTCGGAGGGCAGCATGAGGGTGATGCCGCGTTTGACTTGATCTTCGATGGCTTTGGCGGTGGCGAAGGGAGAGTGTCCGGTCATGGCGCCGGTGTCGCCGAGGCAGAAGTCCACGTAGCGATGGCCGTCGACATCGTAGAAGTGCGCGCCCTGGGCTTCGCGGACAACGGGCGGAAACGCCCCGGCCCACTTCACCATCCAGTTCATGGGAACGCCGGAGAGCAGCGACTTCTTGCCGCGTTCGTAGATGGATTTCGATTTCGGGCGTTCGGCGACGAAGCGCTTTTGCTCGCGCTCGGCGAGGGACTTCAGGCGGGTGCGGTCGAGAGTGGGCATGATTTTCTGC
>PKXK01000301.1 GCA_003132325.1 Acidobacteriaceae bacterium | reverse complement strand
TTATCTTGGAGCATCTACAGACGAAACGGACGGCCTTGCAAGCGGTGAAAGAATTGAATAAAGTAGAAGACCTTCAAAACGCCGCAACTCCCCCGTGTGTTCTCATAATCCGTAGGTCGTAGGTTCGAGTCCTACCGCCGCCACCACAACCGTTTGCTCCCCACCCCCGTCCGGCGATATAGTTACGGGTGCTGCCTTTTTGAGTCCCTGATGTTCACTGACTTCACCGCCACCGACCGCTGGACCAACAGACAAGCACACTGCATCTACCAAGCCTTGCTGGTGGCCATCGCCACCCGCCACGCCGATGCGGTCGATATCAAGTTCCTGGTCGACGGGCGCCCGGTCTGGGTGGCGCTGCCGCACCCGGCATGGGTCGAGTACAAGAAGCGCACCGGGAGACTGATCACCGACTCTCTGGCGAAAGAAATCGCGGGCCATTTTCTGAAGACGGCGCTGGAATCGGGCGAAGGCTTAGGCCGTGAAATGTATTCGCTTACCGTCGATGAGACGCTCAAGCATCTGGACGCGGTGGTGGCCCCGGCCGAGTCTCCGGTGCCTGCTGCGGACTAGCCGATCCAGTTGTTTTTCAGAGCCTTGCTCCCGACGTCGGGGTCTATGTCACAAGTGGTTGTGATCCCGAACACTTCTTTCCCCCTCGCACGCTCGGATAATCGACTGGCCGCCGCGGGGGCACTTGAAATCTCGTGGCGGTTCGATCTGGGACTCGGTACTTGGAAAGACCCCTCGAAATCACAGATAATTTGGCTCTTGAACACAAGAGGAGGAGGCACTCATGGCGGTTACGAAACAGCAGGTGCTTGATTATCACTTCGGCGCGCGCCCGGGAAAAATTGAAGTCTCTCCCACGAAACCGTGCGAGACGCAGCGCGACCTGAGTCTGGCCTACACCCCGGGCGTGGCCCAACCCTGCCTGGAGATCCGAAGGAACCCCGAGGATGCCTTCAAGTACACGGCACGCGGAAACCTGGTCGCGGTGGTGACCAATGGTACGGCGGTGCTGGGGTTGGGCGATATCGGCCCGCTGGCCGGCAAGCCGGTGATGGAAGGCAAGGCGGTTTTGTTCAAGCGCTTTGCCGACGTTGACGTTTTCGATATTGAGATTGACAGCCACAATCCGGACGACGTCATCAAAGCCTGCCAATTGATGGAACCGACATTCGGCGGAATCAATCTGGAAGACATCAAAGCGCCGGAGTGTTTTTACATCGAAGAGACACTCAAGAAGACGATGAAGATTCCCGTCTTTCACGACGATCAACACGGGACCGCGATCATCTCGGGAGCGGCGCTGCTGAACGCGCTCGAAGTCGTGGGCAAGAAAATCGAGGAAGTTCGCGTGGTATTCAACGGCGCCGGAGCCTCGGGCATTGCGTGCGCGGAACACTACGTCCGGCTGGGCGTGAAGCGGGAGAACCTCACACTCTGCGATACCAAAGGGGTGGTCTACAAGGGACGCACGGAAGGCATGAACCCCTACAAGGAGCGTTTCGCCAAGGACACAAACCTGCGCAAGCTGGCCGAAGCCGTGAAGGGCGCCGATGTCTTGGTCGGCTGCTCGGTCAAGGGCGCGATTAAGCAGGACATGGTGCGGTCCATGGCCGAGCGGCCGATTGTGTTTGCCATGGCGAATCCCGACCCCGAGATCAGCTACGAAGATGCGAAAGCCTGCCGCAGTGACGTGATCATTGCCACGGGGCGTTCGGATTACCCCAACCAGGTGAATAACGTTTTAGGTTTTCCGTCCATTTTCCGTGGGGCGCTTGATGTTCAAGCCACGGCGATCAACGAGGAAATGAAACTGGCGGCGACGAAGGCGCTTGCCGCCTTGGCGAAGGAGGATGTGCCAGACTCGGTTTGCCGCGCTTACGGCGTCGATCGGCTCCGGTTTGGCCCGGACTACCTGATTCCGAAGCCCTTTGATCCACGCGTGCTGCTGTGGGAGGCCACCGCAGTCGCGGAAGCGGCCATGGCAACGGGCGTGGCTCGCAAGCCCATCGCGCTGGACCAATATCGCGACCAGTTGGAGCGCCGCTTGGGCAAGGCCCACGAGATCACGTATCTGATGATCCAGAAGGCCAAGGCGCGGCCGAAGACGGTCGTATTTCCCGAGGGTGAACATGAAAAGATTCTTCGCGCCGCGCACAACCTGCTGGAGGAGAAGATTGCATTCCCCACCCTGCTGGGCGCTCCTGAAGTAATTGCAGCGAAGGCGAAGGAGTTGGGCGTCAGATTGGAAGGCGCCAAGATTGTCGATCCCTATGCCTCACCGATGCGTGAAGCGTTCATCCAAGAGCTCTTCCGTCTTCGCCAGCGCCGGGGTGTGACCATGACCGAAGCGCACACCCTGATGAAGGATCCAAACGTGTTCGGATCGATGATGGTCCACATGGGCTACGCCGACGCCTTGGTTTCCGGAGTTAGCCAACATTATCCCGATACCATTCGTCCCGCGCTGCAGATCATCGGCACGCGGGAAGGATTGCGGAGAGTCGCCGGCTGTTACGTGATGATTACGCGCTCGCACCAGGTGTACGTCCTGGCCGACGCCACCGTAAACATCGAACCCAGTACGGAAGATCTGGCCGAGATCGCGCTGTGCGCGGCGCATTTGGCACGGCGGTTCGACCTGGAGCCTCGGGTCGCGATGCTGTCGTTTTCCACCTTTGGGAGCACCAAGCATCCCCAGTGCGAGAAGGTGCGAAAAGCCGTGGAGCTCATTCGCAAGATGGATCCTTCGCTCATCGTGGACGGCGAAGTTATGGCCGATGTCGCCCTTTCTCCTGAACTGATCGAGAAGGTCTATTCTTTCAGTTCTCTGACCGGCGGCGCCAACGTGTTGATCTTTCCTGAGCTCAGCTCGGCCAACATCGGTTACAAGCTCCTGGGGAAGCTGGGTGGGTGCCGGGAACTGGGGCCCATCCTGATGGGCATGAGGAAACCGGTGCACGTGCTCTCGCGCGATGCCGAGGTGGAAGAAATTGTGAATATCGCAGCCATTGCCGTCGTCGATGCTCAGGAAGATGATTCGTCTTCCTTCCCGACTGTTCGCAAACACACGGAACTGGTCGGAGATTAGGGAACAGGCGGCCACCAATCGGCAGAGGGGCACGGTTTGGCCGTGCCCCTTCTTTTATTTCTTCATGATCCCTTCGCTCTGCAATGATCCATTCCTTCTCTAGCAGGGCCGCTTAGACAAGCGGCTTCGGGTAAGCATCAGCAGAGTCGGAAAGGTCAGCAGGTTTGGCAAAGTGAGCCCGCTCGGTAAGAGGTCGGAGACTTTGCCCCCCCGATATGTAAGGGGATGGGTAATGCGTTTGGGGGCCCTGTCTGTGCTTAAATCGGAGTATGTTCGCCCGCAAACTCCGCGTGGAATACGAGCTCGAGGGGCAACTCCAGCCTTGTCCATTGAAGTGGCTCGACAACTTCAGCATGCGCAACTTTACCAACGCGTCGGTTTTTGACGACACGCTGCCGGTGGCCGACGGGCGCCTGGAAATTGGAACGCATGTCCCGCTTGATCAGCTCCAGGATGCGATGGAAGACTGGTTTCGGCGGAAGAGTTACCTGGGGAAGGATGCGAGGCTGGTCCTGACATTGACGTAGAGAATCAGTGGCCAGTTGCCAGTCAAACCTGTCCCGGCGTCCCTTTCACTGGCAACTGGCCGCTGGCAACTGATCTTTCTAGGTTGAGCCGCCCAGACTGGGGCTTCTCTCCATCTTGAGCAGGCGGCTGAATAAACGGACGATCATGCCATCGAAGCGCGTGCCGCTCAGCTTTCCCAGTTCCGTCATCGCTTGCTCCTCGGTTTTCGGAGGAGCGAAAGAGCGCTCGCTGGTCATGTTGTCGTAGGCGTCCACCAAGGCGATGATGCGGCCATACAGCGGTATATCCTCGCCCTTCAGTTCGAGAGGATAGCCGCTACCGTCGAAGGCTTCGTGATGAGACTCGATGGCCTGGGCCACACGCTCGAGTTCCGGAATCGCACGTAGTACTTCCGCGCCTACTTGCGCGTGGGTCTTGATCGCAGCGAATTCCTCTTCCGTCAGTGTGCCCGGCTTGTTCAGGATTCGATGATCGATAAATAACTTGCCCAAATCATGCACCCGTCCCGCGAAGGTGACTTCTTCCACTTCCTCGGCAGAGAGGTTGAGCCCGCGCGCGATCATCCCGGCATAATGCCCGCAATGCTCGCCGTGTCCTGCCGCGTATTGTTCCCTCAGTTCGGCCGCGCGCGCCAAGGCTTCGACGGCCTGCCTGATCGCCTTCTGGTCCGCATCCCTTTCGCGTCCGCACAGCTTGCGCAGCGTGTTGACCAGTTCTTCCAGGTGCTCCGGGCCGTTGTGCTCGCGCTGCAGGAATCCTTCGACATAGCGGAAGACAAGCTGTCGCTGGACAGCGGAATCTTCACCGAACGCATCCGAGGTGGAAACCTGGTTTCCGCCCCCGTGCTTGGCCACGTACATGCCCGCATCCGCGATGCGAATCAGGTCCTCCATCGAAAATCCATGGACGGGGAAACTGGCAACGCCAAAACTGCCGGTGATATGGTGCTCTTCCAGCATGGGATCGGTAGCGAGCCACAGCCGTAATCTCTCCGCCAGCACCTGTGCTTGCTCGATCCCTGTCTCCGGCATGAGGATGACGAATTCGTCTCCGCCGTAGCGGGCCACCACGTTCGACTGGCGGCACTTCTGTTCGAGCAGCCGGCCAACGCGAGCCAGCACTAGATCCCCTTCCAGGTGGCCGAGCGAATCGTTAACCTCTTTGAATTTATCCAAATCGATGAGCACCACCGAAAACGGCCGGCCCGAACGGGACGCACGCTTCCATTCCGAGCTCAGCGCCTCCCAGAAAAAGCGTCTCGTCTTGATGCCGGTCAACCCATCGGTAATCGACTGCTGCTGCAGTTTCTGGAAGACGAAGGAGTTGTGCAAGGCCGTCGCCAGAAGGTCGGCGAGCGTATTCAGGATCAGAACGTCCTGAGGCGCGAAGGCATTCTCATCCCGGCTCTCCACATTGAGCACGCCGAGCAGCGTCTCGCCGTAGCTGATGGGCAGGCAGAGCACCGCCCGCGATTCCGGCAGCACCCCGGCGAGTTGTCCCGGGCCGGCGTTCTGCACCAGAGCACTCACCCCGGTGCGCGCCGCCTTTCCCAGAACTCCGCTGCCCAGCGCGATCCGGCGGCCCAGGGTTTGCGATGTCGTTCCCGCCTCGGCTTTGATCTCGATTTCCTTGGTGGCGTAGTCCATGATCCCGATGCCGATGTGATCGTAGCGNNGAGATCGCCATTTTCGAAACGCTGTTCAGAAACGCGAGATGCCGGGCACGGCGCTGCTCCTCGGTAAACAGGCGCGCATTCTCGACCGCCACCCCGAGCTGACCGGCTACGGTTTGCATGACCTCGAGGTCCCGGGCCAGGAACTGCGATTCCCGCTCCGTACTCCGCGCCGCCATGACTCCCACCGCTTTGCCGCCTAGAAAAATAGGCACGGCGCAGAACGACCGGGCCGGCCGCTCCGGCACAAAGTCGACTCCCAGTTTTGACCGCATCTGTTCAAGATCGGACTCGATCAGCAGCGGCTCACCCGTCCGGATGACGTACTCGGTCAATCCATTGCTGGCCTTGCGCGAGCGTTTGGGACGACTAACGTTGCTTTCAATCTCAAGCTCGAAGTGGATCTCGTCCTCTTCCTGAAACGCAATGTAGAAATCGCTGGTGTCGAAAATCTGCCCCAGTTCCGCCTGCACCGTGCGCAGCACCTCGTCCTGGTTGAGATGAGAACTGATGGCCTGCCCGATCTCGGTGAGAAGTTCGTATTCCTTGGTTCGCCGCTGCGCCTCATGCATGACGACATAGTTCTCCAGCGTCAGCGCGATCTGCAGTGCCAGCCCAATGAGCAACCGCAAATTCGAAGAGCCAAACATGCGCCGTTCCGCGTGCGGAAACAAAATGACCCCGAAGTTGTGTTCCCGCGTCTGCAGGCTTACCGCCATCAGGTCGGTGATTCCCTCCGCCAGCAGCAACTGTTTGCACTCCCCGAACTTTCCTCCCGAAAGCGCCGGCAAAGGCTCTTCCAGTTCGGCGAGGTTGTGGAACGTGACCACTCCACCGCGGCGGTAGGCGAGCTCGGCGATGTAATCCCCGGACTGCGTTTTTTGCAGCTTTTCGAGAAACTCCGCGGAAAAGCCTTTTTGTACCGAAGGCACGGTGCCGCGCCACTGCTGGGAAACAAAAAAGATGGCGCGACGCGAAGGCAAGGGCGCCACTAACCTCTCCACAAAAGTCTGCAAGCTGGGGACCAGGTCGGATGCCGAGAGCAATCGGCGCGGATCGACGCCCAGGGTGGAGAACGCCAACGCGTTTTCCTGCACCGCATTGCGCTCGTTTTCAAACAACACCATCACCATGGCGATGGCCAGCAGCATCTGCGGAATCGGCCCCAGGAAACCTCCCAGCTGCCCAACCATATCGAGGAAAGGCTGACGAAGTTGCCCCGCGCTCATCAGCGCGGCCCACAGCGCCAGCGAAAACGCGAGGGTCCTGAAGGCCACGGAATTCCTGCGAAAAGCGTATCGGTAAAAATGGAATGAGCAGTAGAACAGCGTCGCGGCCAGTCCCAATTCCAGACGCAGATATTTCGGCACCAGGTCCGCTCTCTCCACGAATACTCCGGTCGCCATCTGCGCCCGCACGCCGATATAAGCCAGCAGAATCCCGGTGACCACCAGCGCCACGTCGTACCATTTCAGCTGGAAGGGTTCCTTCATCAGCCGGGTCGAGACGAAGATACACGTCGCCATGGCTACCAGCAGCAGGGAACTGAGCAGATACAGGATCGCGGAAACGCCATAAAAATGTTCCACCGCCTTCACGGCATAATGCAGCGTATATGCCGCCCAGGCCAGTTGCCACGCGCGAAAATAGGTGTGACGGTTCTGCTCGTACAGGTAGGTAAAGACCAGCAGCACCAACAGGGCCACGGCCCCAGGGACCGCCACCAGACCTGTGGCTACGCTATGCATAGACTAACGTTCCCTCATCGGTCGTAATCGGGCCCGGATGGAACTCTAGATGCCCTAATCCTGTCATACCCGATAGATCGAAACAATAGGTGTCTCCCGGCGGGTTCCACCCTGAGCATGGCGATTTCAAAGTTATCTTATGAGATGCGATCCGCTATGGCGATCTTCTCTCTGAAGGTTACCTTGGTAACCGGCAGTAACCAGTGTGATTTTCCGTAGAGACGGGGCCAGCCCTGTCTCCCAGCCGGAAGAATCTTGGCACCGCAGAGGCACCGCAGCTTGCAGCTAGAGCCATAGCCCCACTCCCGCTATACTCAAAAGTTATGCTTCGTGTTCGATTTGCCCCGTCCCCCACCGGTTTTCTGCACGTCGGCAGTGCCCGCACCTTCATCTTCAACTGGCTCTACGCCCGTCGCAATGGAGGAACCATGGTCCTCCGCCTGGACGACACGGATGTCGAGCGCAACACAGAAGCCTCCGTCAGCTCCATCTTTGAAGGTCTGCGCTGGCTTGACCTCGGGTGGGACGAGGAGTACAAGCAATCCGAACGCCTTGCCCTGCACCGCCAGATCGCCGACGCGATCTTTCAGAAGGGACTGGCGTATCGCGATTTCGCCCCTGCCCACACCACTGCTGGCCAGATCAACGACAGCGAAAGATCCGGCGCCAATCAAACCTGGCTCTTCAACCCCGGCATGCGCGAACTCTCCCGCGCCGAGAGCGACCGCCGAGCCGCGGCCGGAGAGTCCTTCGCCCTTCGTTTCCGCGTCCCGCGCGGCCTGGGAGAAGAGGTGCGTTTCACCGACGCGGTCTACGGCGAGCAAATCAAATCCGCCGATGACATCGAAGACTTCGCGCTCCTCCGCTCCGACGGCATGCCCACCTACCACCTCGCCTCCTGTGCCGACGACGTGGACCTGCGCATCAGTCATATCATTCGCGGCCAGGACCATCTTTCGAACACCTACAAACATGTCCTGATCTTTGCAGCGGCTGGGGAGTCGGCCGGCATCAAGCCACCGCAGTTCGCGCATCTTCCGCTGCTGGTCGCGCCCGACGGATCGAAGCTCTCTAAGCGCCGCCACGGTCCCGTAGTCAGCGTCACCACTTACCGCGATGCCGGCTTCCTTCCCGAAGCCTTCATCAATTTTCTATGTCTGCTAGGCTGGTCGCCCAAAGACGATCGCGACAAGATGACCCTTAAGGAACTTACCGATGCCTTCTCGCTCGAAGGCATCAATCGCGCCAACGCCGTGGTGAATTTCAAGGAGCCCGCGACGACACCGGAAGAAACCTTCGACCCCAAAGCCCTCTGGCTCAATGCCGAGCACATCCGCGGGCTCTCGATTGACGACCTAAGCGCTCGTCTCCTCCCCATTGTCCACGCCGCCGGATTCCCAATTGCGCCGGAAAGAATGCACGCCATCACCCCGCTCATCCGCGAGCGCATCAAGCTCTTGCGCGATGTTCTCACCGCCGCCGATTTCTTCTTCCTAGACCAGCTCCCGCCCTACGACCCAGCCGAACTCATCCCGCAAAAGGGCGACGACGCCATGGCGCTCAAAGTCTTAACCCGGGCGCGAGAAGCCCTGGCGCAAACGGAATTCAAACACGACCCCCTGGATCAAACCCTTCGCGCCGCCGCCCAGGAGATGGGCGTAAAAGCCGGCCAAATGTTTCAACCGATCCGCGTGGCCGTTTGCGGGCGTAAGAACGCCCCACCGCTGTTTGAGACGTTGGAAGTGTTGGGGCGGGAAACAACCCTGAAGCGGATCGGGCAGGCGGTCGAGAAGCTGCAGTTGTGCCGCGCGCGTATTGGTTAGTGAGAAGCCTGAAACTGCTGCGCTTTCTGCCGGGCGCCCTCGGCTTCACTCTTCATTCCCTTGGCTTCGTAGACATCGGCCAGCAGGTTTTCACTTTCGGCATCGTCAGCGGTTTGCCGCTGCTTCAACAGGGACGCGATGGCATCGTCGTAAAGCTTGAGCCGTACCTCGGTGACGCCCATGTTGTAGTACACGCTTTGATAGCCGGAATCGAGCGCCGCCACTCGTTTGTATTCTTCGAGCGCTTCGGGATCGCGATGCTGATCCGACAAAGCGGCCGCCAGTCCTGCGTGTCCATCGGCGCTGTTGGGGTTGACTCTGAGCAATTGAACAAAAGTGCCCTGCGCTTTTGACGGAAGCTTCTGCTCGAGGTAGATCAGCCCGAGCCGGTAATATGCGTCTTCGCTCCGTGGGTTCAGCGCGATCACACGCTTCATTTCAGCCGCCGCATTCTCGAAGTCGTGCTTTGCGATGTAGGCGCGCGCCAGAGCCCCGTGGGCAGCGGTAAAGTCGGGCCGCAGGCCAACTGACTTCTGCAGCTCCGCAATCCCTTCGCCCGTCTTTCCCCGGTCGAGAAGTCCCACCCCGTTTTGTGCATGAAGCAGATAAGCGCGGGAGTGCTGCAGCCACTTTACGCCGCCCACAACCAGCAGAGCCCCAACCAGCAGCACTGCGATCCGGCGCAACAAATCGTCATGCGCGGGAGCGGCCTTTGCGATCAGTGCGCCTAGCAACAACCCCATGAGCAGTCCGCCAACGTGCGCAGCGTTATCGGTGCGAGCGATCACCGCCCCAAAGAAGAGGTTGTATCCCACAAACACGACCACACTGCGCAGCGTTCCGGCCAAGGCGGCGCGTGGCAGGGAAAACTCGCCCAGATAAAACGATGCGATCAGAGCCCCCGCAATCCCAAAAATCGCCCCGGAAGCGCCCACGCTTAGGATGGCGGGATTCCAAATTAGGCTCGCGAGGCTCGCCGCTAATCCAGTAATCAGGTACACCGCGGCAAACGTCCAGTGGCCGTAGACCGATTCCGCCAGTCTGCCGAGGCTCCAGAGACACCACATGTTGAAGCCGATGTGCAGCAATCCGCCGTGAATGAAAACGCAAGTCAGCAGCCGCCACCACTGGCCACTGACGGTCAAGGGCCCAAAATTTGCTCCCCAGCGCACAAGATCCTGGCCCGAAGGATTGTCGAGCATCGAAACGCCCGCCAATGTCATGGCGACGAACACCGCAACATTGATGCCAAAGATTGCCTGCGTGACCGCCATCGAACTGGACTGCGACCGCAGCCAGGGCGCGGGTTCAACTCGCTGGATGGGGGAACCCTCGCCGCGCTGCGCCGCCTCATGCTGCACGCACCATTGGCAAAGCTTCTTGCCGAAACTGAGAGCTGGAAGCTGACGACCGCATTGAACGCATCTTGCCATCTCGACGCAGATTATCACGTAGGTTACTTGGACGGGGGGCTGTGCGAGAGCCGATAAACCCGCCAACACCCGCGAATCCGCTCTTCCCATATAAAATACAAAGGGTATGCGCGTAAACGAAGGCGGCGCGAACTCGCCGTCCGAGCCCCACCCCTCGAACTTTATCCGCGACCAGGTCATCAAGGACCTGGAGACGAAAAAATACGACGGTCAGGTCCAGACCCGTTTCCCTCCCGAGCCCAACGGCTACCTGCACATCGGCCATGCCAAATCCATCTGCCTCAACTTCGGATTAGCCGACGAGTTCGGCGGCAAGACCAACCTGCGCTTCGACGACACCAATCCGGAAAAGGAAGAGCAGGAGTACGTGGACTCCATCACAAAGGACGTCCGTTGGCTGGGCTTCGAGTGGGACGGTCTCTACTACGCTTCCGACTACTTCGATCAACTCTACGAGTGGGCGATCAAGCTGATCAATGATGGCAAAGCCTACGTTGACGATCTAAGCGCGGAGGAAATTCGCCAGCATCGCGGCACGCTCACCGAGCCCGGCAAAGATAGTCCGCATCGCAACCGCGAAGCCAAAGAGAACCTTGACCTTTTTGAGCGCATGCGCAAAGGCGAGTTTCCCGATGGATCGCGCGTGCTCCGCGCCAAAATCGACATGGCCTCGCCCAACCTGAACCTGCGCGATCCGGTCATGTACCGCATCTTGCACGCCGAGCATAACCGCACCGGCGGCAAGTGGTGCATTTATCCCATGTATGACTACGCGCACGGTCAGTCCGATTCCATCGAACACGTGACCCACTCCGTATGCACGCTCGAATTTGAAGATCACCGCCCACTCTACAACTGGTTCATCCAGCAACTCGGTATTTTTCCGTCGCAGCAGATGGAGTTCGATCGCCTCAGCCTTACCTACACGCTNNACGATCCGCGCATGCCCACGCTCTCGGGCATACGGCGTCGCGGCTACACCCCGGAGGCGATCCGCAATTTCTGCGCCGCCATCGGGGTTTCGAAGACCAATGGCACGCTGGAACTTGCGATGCTCGAACACTTCGTCCGCGAAGACCTGAACAAGCGCGCGCCGCGCGTCATGGCGGTGCTGCGCCCGCTGAAAGTGGTGATCGATAACTACCCCGAGGGGCAAGTCGAAGAGATGGATGCGGTCAACAACCCGGAAGACGCCGCCGCGGGCACGCGAAAGGTGCCGTTCTCCAAGGTGC
>PKXK01000143.1 GCA_003132325.1 Acidobacteriaceae bacterium | reverse complement strand
CCGACGAGCTGAATCTTGCCGCCGAGTTCCTTGGTCAGCAGGGCCCAGCCGTCCCAGTCGTCTTCGGCGAGGCCGTCTTCGAGCGATACGATGGGGTAGTCTTTCACCCATTTTGCATAGAAACGAACCATATCCTCGGAGCTCTTCGTCGACTTATCGGATTTCTTGAAGACATACTTCCCGTCCTGATAGAACTCGCTGGCCGCGGGATCGAGCGCAATGGCGATCTCCTTACCCGGCTTGTAGCCCGCCTGCTGCATCGCCTCCAGCACGACTTCAATGGCTTCCACATTTGACTTCACCGACGGAGCAAAGCCACCCTCGTCGCCGACTGCCGTGTTGTATCCGCGCTTTTTCAGCACGCCTTTGAGGGTATGGAAGACCTCGACGCCCCAGCGCAGCGCCTCGGAAAACGACGGCGCTCCCACCGGCATCACCATGAACTCCTGGAAGTCGACGTTGCTATCAGCGTGCGCGCCACCGTTCAGGATGTTCATCATCGGCACCGGCAACGTGTTCGCGCCGGCGCCGCCGAGATAGCGGTAGAGCGGGAGCTCAAACGCTCTGGCCGAGGCGCGAGCAGCGGCCATCGAAACCGCCAGGATGGCATTGGCTCCCAGCCGCCCCTTGTTGGGCGTGCCATCGAGCGCGATCATTTCGGCGTCGAGCGTGCGCTGGTCGGCGGCATCCATACCGACGAGCGCCGCGGCGATCTCGGAGTTCACGTTCTCGACGGCCTTCAGCACGCCCTTCCCCTTGTAGCGCTGCTCGTCGCCGTCGCGCAATTCAACGGCCTCATGCTGGCCGGTGGACGCGCCACTGGGCACAATGGCCCGCGCGCTGGCGCCGCCATCGAGAAAAACTTCGGCTTCCACAGTTGGATTGCCACGCGAGTCAAGCACCTGGCGTCCGCGGATTTCAGCGATCGTGGTAAGAGGCATAAGTGCGTCCTTTTCTTGGTTGATGAATTTAGAAACGTCGTCGCTATCGTCGAGACGCGGATTGCCGCGTCTGCTATGTACGAAGTGGAATTATATCGGACCGGGAAGTTCCGGGTGTTCGTGCGCTGGGACACTGCCCAATCGATTCGCCCCGGACCGTCCCCGGTACCCATCTGTTATTGTTCCCGATTTCCACCTGGCTTAAAATCGAACTCAACGTGAAGAACCGCACCGAAACTCTGGCGATCGGATCGCGCGCCCCAGATTTTTCCTTGGGCGCGGCCAACCGTGAGGGCACATTCACTCTCGCTGGCTTGCTGGCCCAGGGCACGCTGATTCTTGAGTTTCTGCGTGGCACCTGGTGACCGAACTGCGTGAAGCGCATGACTCAGTTGGAGTCGCGGAAACCGGAAATTGAAGCAGCGGGAGCGCAGTTAGCGTTCCTTGCCGCCGAAAAGCGGGACGGCGTGTGGAAGCCGGGAAAATTTCTGGAGAATCATCCCATCTCCGGCGTCTTTCTGCTCGATGAGGATCGCGCCGTGACCAAAGCCTACGGGCTCTATCACGCGCTGGGCACCGACGCGCTCAACATTGCGCATCCGGCCACGCTCGTCATTGGTCGCGACAATGATCGCGGCGGCATCGTGCGCTACATCTATCGCGGCGCCAACCAGTACGACCGCGCGCCGCTCGATGACGTCATGGGAGCTTTACAAAAATAGCAAGTCAATTTCTCGATAGGGCGCAGAAAGACCATGAACCACCAGGGACACGAAGTGCCACGAAGGTCCTGGTTTCAAGGATTTCACTTCGTGTGAAACCTCGCAACTTTGAAAGCTTGAGACCTGGCTCTATCCTCACCCGCTCACGGCCAGCAGATCTTCTTCCGCCAGCAACTCCAGATCGATCCATCCTTCCACCGGCAATGCATCGACCGGCAGATGGCTCTGCCACAAACTGAAGCGCAGACGCAGCCGGGTGGTCAGAACATCCGAGCTTGTCGGTCCGCGCACTTTGTCAATCGCCAGCGGAGCGGCGAGCAGCCATGTCAGCGGCAGGCGAAACTCAAAATTGCGCACCAGCGCCACCCGCGCCAGATCTCTTGCATCCGTCGAATCGGCGACCGTCTTGCCGGCCCCCTCCGTCACTTTCCACGACTGCAAGCGGCCTCCATCCACGGCCGCATCCAACCGCAGTTCGCGCCGGGGTTTGGCGGCATGGTTGGCCCGCGACTCCAGATTCACGACCACTTCGAATGCCCCTTCCGGCACTTTGCCCACGAAGTCCAACCGGCCGTAGACATACTCCTCGTCGATGCCGGCAAAGACTTCATCGGTCAAAAACTGTTTGCCGTGCATGGAGCCCGAGCGCTGGTCGGCCGTATAACACGCCGCCCCCAGCCATTCGAAGTAGCGCACCACGTCGCCGGAGACTCTGGGATGGATATAGGCGCGCTGCGGCGCAAACGTTGGCCGCGCCACTCCCCCGCTGATCGGCTGCGCCAGATAATCCGGCGGAGTTCCACCGAGCGCCTGGTAAACATTCGACAGGTGCTTGCGGTAGAGTTCGTCGAAGTCGCGATCGTTCGCGGAGTGGTGCTCCGGTCCATACCACCAATTCCAGTCGCTGCCCTCGGCAATCAAGATCTCTTCGAGCGCCAGCTTGCGTTGTTTCTCGGTCGCGTCCGCTGACATCTGCGCGTAGAAGTTGCGCGCGTGATACAGGTAGTCCCAGGCTTTGTTATCTTCCGGCGCTCCAATCCAAACGTTGAAGTTCGCGCCGATCCACGACCCCGGCACCAACGACTTCAAAGGACTGACGTTCTTGTGGCGCGCAATCGCCTCCGACACCGTAACCGCTTCGATCTCCGGGTCGCTCTGCAAGGCCTCATAGAATCTGCGCAAGAATTCACGCCCCGACTGCGGGTAGTATTCCCAGGCATTCTCGCCGTCCAGGATGATCGAGAGCACGGCATCGTGTCCATTTGCCACAATCGGTTGCGCTGCTTCCTTAATCTTATGGATGAGGTTAATCGCAGCCTCTCGCGGCGGCATTCCCGAATACACAAATCCGATCAAGTCGGAGAGCGCGTGATCGCGGAAGAGCAGATTCATCCGCGTATTGCCATTCTCGTAATGATAAATTGTGTACAGCCGCCGTGCCGATTCCGAATCCAAGTGGCCATAACCATCGCGTGAAAAACTCGCCCCGAGGCTGCGGATCAGCACGCCTTCGTCGGTCGCCATCCACTGCACTCCCAGTTGGTGGGCGATGGCCAACGCCTCCTCGGAAACGCTGCCCTCCGACGGCCACACCCCTCGCGGCCTCATCCCAAACACTTCTTCGTGCAGGTTCAGTCCGCGCTGCAGTTGCTCGCGAGCGTCTTCCGGATGGCGAAAGCGATTCTGCGGCAAAGTCAGCCCTGGCGAAGACACAGCCCCCATCTGCGTGTCACACACCAGCGGCAGAATGGGATGATAAAAAGGCGAAGTCGAAATCTCGATCCGACCCTTCTTGGCCGCCTCGACATGCACCGGCAAAACCCGGGCGAGCAGGTCGCGCTCCCGCGCAATCACAAACCTCTGGTCTTCGAGCGTATAGTTCCGGCCTTTGCGGATCAGTTCGGCAACGTCTTTCTCCGCCAGAAAATACTCGTCGAACCATCCAATCTGCGAGAGCACCTGCAAGTCGGTGAAATCCTGAGCCTGGAAATATTTTTCCGCGCGCTCGGGCGATCCACCCGCCAGGTGAAATCTCTCCCACAACTCGCGGTACCGGGGATAGCGCCCGATCACATTCACCGGATTCGCCTGAAACAAATATTGCAGCGCAAACTGCCGCTCCTCCCGGGTCAGGTCTTTCGCGGGCTTCGCCGCGACCTGCAGAAAAGGGTCCTGGGCCTCGCCCGAAACATAGTCCTGAATCTGGGCGATCAGCGAGGGCACGAGATTGAACGTCTGATGGACTTGGGGAAACTCGTCCAGCAGCTTCACCATCCCGTAGTAGTCTTTCAGCGCATGGAGGCGCGTCCAGGGCAGGCGGTACTGTCCCGTCACCAGGTCTTTGTAGAACGGCTGGTGCTGGTGCCACAGAACGACCACTCGCAGTTGCGCCATGATTTCCGGTTCCACCTAATCCATCGGCAACTTTTTCAGTTTAATGCATCCGGCTAGGTTTACCCTGCGGAATCGCCCGCAACAAGCCTGATAATGGGGGAGCGGCACTCGGCATGAGCGCGAAAGTCAAAGTCATTTTCTTCGACGTGGGCAACACCCTGCTGTTCCCCAATCGCGAGCGCATTCACGCGCCGCTCGCCGAACGCGGCATTCTGCCCGATGGCGAGCACCTGCGCGATCTGGAATGCCGGACCAAGAATAAGTTCGACGGCATGATGATCGCGGACGGCGCCGCCGACCACAGCTTCTGGTGGATGTTCTACTCTCAGTTACTTTCCGAAATTGGACTTCAGAATAACGCCGACTCCATCCGCGACCAGCTCGTCATCGGCGTCCGCAATTCCGGCAATTGGGACCAGATTCGCCCGGGCACTGCCGAGTGCTTGCGTGAAATCGGCAAGCGGTACCCGATCGCGGTGATCTCCAATGCCGATGGAAGAATCGAAGATGTGCTGCGCAAGTGCGGTATCGCGGAGTGCTTTCGAACCATCACCGACTCCGGGTTAGTTGGATACGAGAAGCCGCACCCGGAAATCTTCCGACAGGCCCTGAAGAGCATGAATGCCGCGCCGGAAGAGAGCCTCTACGTCGGTGACGTTTATTCGGTGGATTACCTCGGCGCAACCGGCGCCGGCATGTTGGCGGTGTTGATGGATGTTCCTGGCGCCTACCGTGACAAAGGAGTGCCGCGAGTGGAATCGCTCGAAGAATTACAGATCGTCATGCGTGAAACGACATAATCCCCGGTAGAGACGCGGCTTGCCGCGCCTCTTTCGCGGCGGGAGACGTTGCAAGCCCCGTCTCTACAGCGTAATCAACTGGTGATCGTGGCAATCGGGATGGATCGTGTGATAGAGATTCGCGAGCAGTTCCGGCCCGTATCGCGCCACAAAGCTCACGCCTGCGACTTCGCGCTCCTGTAGCGCCTTGTGTGGAAATAGCGCGTGGTTCAATGTATCCGCGTGCCGCGTGATGACTTCATTCCGTAGCCCTTCCGCCCGCGATACCCGTGCTTGCAGGCGGTTGATCTGATGCGCCATGCTCTCTTGGCTACTCTGAGCCGTATCGACGAGGGTGGAATCCAGTCTGCCAATGGATTCACGAAGCGCGGTCATGGACTGCTCAACGCTCGCATAGGCTTCCGAAAAGCGAGTCTGCAAGTCCGAAGGCAGCGAACGGGCGGCAATGGCTTCCCGAACTTTTTCCGGGCCGTGGAACAAATCGGGCAGGCTCAGTTGGTAGCGCGTCAGAATCCGCTCGGGCTTGGCTTCGACCAGCGTCGCCGAATACCGCGGCAGAATCGGCGTCACACGTCCCAGCAGTTTCTCGTAGACGACGGCCACCTGCGCGAAGTATGCGACTTCAGCCGCTCCGCCGGTATAAACCAGCGTCGGCAACAGGTAGTCCTGCACCACGGGACGAAGCAACACATTCGGGTTGAAACTCTCCGGAGCCTTTTCAATCCGGTCGAGCAGCTCTCGGTGAGAGATCCGCTCCTCACCGACGGCGTACTCACCACCGTTGCTGCCATTATTCCTGCGCCGCACGACGGTGCGCGCGCCATTCTTCACTTCAAAGAGCAGCGTGGTCGCCGAAGTTACCTTTACTTGCTGGTGATATCCCGCCGCCTCAAGCGCCTTGCCCCGCGCCAGCAGCCCTTCGTCGAGTTCGGAGGCCCGTTCGATCGCCGCGCGGAACAGCGGTTTTGCGAGATCATGGAAATCCTTGTCCGCCGGATCGAGCAGGATGACTCCCCAATCCGCAAACAGCTGCGCGAAGAGCAGGGCAAACGCACTGCCCAGAGTTTCACCCGGACGATACGCTTGGCGCAGCCACTTCGTGACTTCGGAATCCCCCAACAGCGCGGCCGCGCGCTCGATCAGCCGCTCGATCTCCGGGCCGAACTTGACGGTCCCTACGGGCGCATCCGTCACCGCACTTTCAAATGCGTGGCTTTCCGCAGCAAACGGTTCCGGAACGCCCTGCTCGGAAACCAGCGCCACATGGTTGACCTCGGCCAAATCGTGATCCTCGGTCGCCAACCAGAAGACCGGGACACAGTCCACTCCAGCCTGCGTCGCCTGTTCCGCCAGTTTGACCGCCGTCAGCGCCTTGAAAATCGAAAACAGCGGCCCGCCAAAGAGGCCGACTTGCTGCCCCGTAACCGCCGCAAGCGCTCCTCGCCGGAGCCGGTCAATATTGGCCAGCGTCTTCGGAGAAACCCCCCACGCCCGATTTTGCCGCTCAAGAATTTCGCTCACCTTGGCGCGACGCGCGGCGTCGTAAACGACGCTCTGCGATTCGTCCTTGACCCACTCGGAAAAAATCGGTGACCGTGGATAAAAATCGCGAACGGAAGCAGTGTAGGAAAGATAATCGAGGAAGAGACGTGTGCTGTGCGGAATCTGCGAGAATGGCAAACACTGCGCCTTCATCGGCAACTCTCCGGACATAGCTCGATACACCGGCGTATTCCTGCGATCCACATACGTTCTCACTCTCGGCGAAGCCCGCGCAGGGATGGTCGCGGGCTCCCAAAGGTAGCACTTCCCATGCGCCTGGCGCCAAACTCAACTACATCAGATGATCCGGACGCGCTCAAGTTGCAGAGAGTGACGGGGAATTCAAGCTTGGAGCCGAGCTTGGATCGTTTCCAGCAATCCGGCGCCGGCCTCACCGGCATGGCTGGTGGAAAACTCGCTGCCCAGTTCAATTACCGGGAGCTTGGCGCACGCGGCCTGGAAGGCTGGCGGCGAAGCCGGGGAGGCGGTCATGCCGGGGCCCGCCAGCAGAAGATCGAAATGCGCAACCCGCATCAGGAGCAGAGCGTCGCTCACCCGGCTACTAGACTGGACGTCGTATCCGGCGCGGCGCAGCAGTTCGCGCAAGTAGGCGAGCACGTCGGCATTGGAGTCGAGGCACAGAACGCTGCGGCCGGTGGGGACAGGTGCCTCGGCGCGAGCTTCAGGGCGGTAGAAGGCGGCGACCGCCTTCTCCTCCGATTCGTGCGAGTCGAACACCGCCGTCAAGCGCGACATCTCCAAAACTTTGCGCACGAATTCCGGCACGTTGCAGAGCTTCAGGTCTCCGTGCGCCTGGCGCGTGCTGGTAAGGGCGCGGACCATGGTGCCGAGGCCGCTGCTGTCAATGAATCCGACTTCGCCCAGGTGCAGAACGATGGAGCGGCGGTCGCGCAACAACCAGGCAACGTGTGCGCGCAGAGATTCGCTCTCGCCGCCGGCAATAATCCGTCCGTTGCAGCGCACGATGGTGACGCGTCCAACCTCGCGAGTGTCAAGCGACAAGCGCAATGGGCCTCCAATGCGGCTGAAATCCAGCTGCGAAATCGCTACATTATATTCCTGAGGAGCACGAATCGGAGGGGCGAAAACCGGGCCGCGCGCACAGTCGGAGGCGATCACGGTTGGAGTCAGGCAATTCCACTCGCGGCACGGATTGTTGGTGCAAGGGCGATTTATCAACAACAACGTTTTCGGGTGGGCAATCAAGCACAGGGCGAGTCTTCACTTCCGGTATTTCAAGCCCAGCTCGCCATCGTACTGTCGGATAACCCCGTAGCACTCGCAGGCGGAGTCTTCAAGTTTCTTGCGGTTCACGATCTCCACTGCGCCACGGGTGTACTCGATGACCTTCCTCTTCTGCAAAACACTAGCTGCCAAGCTCACGGTAGGTCTATCTGTCCCTAGCATCGTTGCGAGAAAATCATGAGTGATTGGCAGCGACACTGAATCCACTCTGTCCTGAGTCATGAGCAACCACCGCGCCAGGCGCTGCTCAATATTGTGCAGCCGATTACACGCGGCTGTTTGTGCAACCTGCATACCCCGAACTACTTCATACCGGCTCAACGCCAATTGCAGGTGTGGAGCGGATTCCAAAGCATTTTGCAAAGCTCCGACCTTGACCTGAAACCCATCCCCCGTGATTTG
>PKXK01000209.1:10580-11550 GCA_003132325.1 Acidobacteriaceae bacterium | reverse complement strand
ACTGGAGAACGATGCAGTCGGCGCTCTTCAGCGTGGCCGCCGCGGCATCCACGTCGGCAGGTTTCAATTCGTCGTTCGCGCCCTTGACGACGATGATTCGATTCTGTCCGGAAGGATCGACAAAGATCGGCGCCACCCCGCTGGAGACGCCGCTTACCTGGCGCACATGCGTGGCATCGATACCCAGGTTTTCAAAGTTCTTGATGGTTGACGGGCCAAACAGATCGTCCCCAACTCGCGCCACCATGAAGACGTCGGCGCCGCAGAGGCGGGCGGCAACGGCCTGGTTCGCGCCTTTCCCGCCAAACCCCAGATCGAATTTATTGCCGAAGATGGTTTCGCCCGGCTTGGGAAACTGGTCTGAGAACGTGGTCAAATCAACGTTGGCACTACCCACAACCGCGATGCGAGGACGATTTGCCATAGACTCCCGTTGCCGCCGGCATGCTCCAACCGCGGGCGCGCCTTTGAAGTGAGGAAGGCAGAGTTTAGTCAGTCGATGGTTGGGTGTCAACCCGTGCAGTGGGCTGTGTCATACCACATTAGAAATGTCCCCTGGTTACAACTTCGAGCAGGCCCGCTCATTCATCTGGCATCCGCAGACGCTCTTGAGTATTCTTCTCGTGATGGCCACTGTTTCGTTGAGCGAACTGTTGGGCTCGACCGTCTATGACGCCTCCGGCGCCGCCAGCGGCCGGGTGCGCGAAGTGGCCCTCGCCCCGCAGGAGGACCGCTCCCATGTTGCCCTGCTGATCGTCAAAACGCCTGCGGGGAACCGCGTATTACCTTTGACTGCCGTTTCCGCGATCAATGGGGGCGTGCGGGCCTCCACCGCGGCTGCGGAATGGACCGCGGCCGATGGCTCCGAAGGACTGTTGTTGCTCAGCCGCGATCTGCTGGATCAGCAGGTGATTGACGTGCACGGCCGCAAAGTTGTGCGCGTGAATGACGTGGATTTTCATCACGAGGT
>PKXK01000209.1:9954-10475 GCA_003132325.1 Acidobacteriaceae bacterium | reverse complement strand
GACGAGGGCGTCGCCGCCGGCGCGTTGGAAGAGCTCGAACCCAAGGTGCAGAAATCGGTTCTGGAATCGCTCGATTCCGACCGGGCCGCCGACATTGTCGAGGAGATGGAGCCCGACGCGGCTGCCGACCTTTTAGGTGACCTCTCGGATGAGCGGAGCGAGGAAATCCTGGTGCAGATGCAGCCCGAAGAGCGCCAGGAAGTCACCGAGCTGCTCGA
Source organism: Acidobacteriaceae bacterium (assembly GCA_003132325.1). Taxonomy (GTDB): domain Bacteria; phylum Acidobacteriota; class Terriglobia; order Terriglobales; family Acidobacteriaceae; genus Acidiflorens. Next base: position 10,257 of record PKXK01000209.1, on the reverse strand, counting down.
GTTCAAAGAGAATACAGCCGCCGGCCGCATGACCACCGAGTACATTGCACTGCCCGTGACGGCCACCGCCAACCACGCGATCGATGCCATGCGCACTTTCGAGGGCCGCATGGAAAACATGAGCACCATTTACCTTACGGATTCTCACGGGACGCTGGCGGGCGCGGTGCCGCTGGTGAAGATCGTTTTGGCGCCCTCCTCGACGCCGCTGCTGGCTTTGTCGCAGGAGCCTCTCATTTCCTGCCACGAAGACGCGAAAGAGACGGAATTCGCCGAGCTTTTCGACAAGTACAACCTGCTGAC
>PKXK01000209.1:0-9909 GCA_003132325.1 Acidobacteriaceae bacterium | reverse complement strand
ATTTATTCTGATCGTTCTGTTTGCCAATTCGAATCGTCCCTGTAGCCCGTGCGCATGAAATTCCTGAGAAGTTGGAAGTTCCGGATCCTGCTCTTCTTTGCCGTCGTGGGGCCGGGCTTCATCACCGCGAATGTCGATAACGATGCCAACGGCATCTTGACNNCGGCGCGCAGTTCGGCTACCTGCTCTTGTGGACGATGATCCCGACGACGATCGCCCTGATCGTGGTGCAGGAGATGTGCGCTCGCATGGGAGCGGTCACCGGCAAGGGTTTGAGCGATCTGATCCGGGAAGAATACGGACTGCGAATTACGTTCCTCATGATGCTCGGTATTCTCATCACAAATTTCGGTAACGTCGTGGGCGAGTTTGTCGGCATTGCGGGAAGCATGGAGTTGTTCGGCGTCTCAAGGTACTATTCGGTTCCGATCTGCGCGGTGATCGTTTGGTTGATTGCGGTCAAAGGGCAGTACAAGAGCGTGGAGAAGGTCTTCCTGGCGGCGTCGTTCTTCTATATCACCTATATATTCGCCGGAGTTCTGGCCAAGCCCGCGTGGATTGAGGCGGTCAAAGCCACGATGAAGCCTCCGGGGATGGCGGCCTTCAAGCACGGACCGTATCTCTACATGGTGATTGGCGTTGTCGGAACTACGATCGCGCCCTGGATGCAGTTCTATTTGCAGTCGTCGATTGTGGAGAAAGGGGTCACGCGGCGGCAGTACAAGACCTCGCGGCTCGACGTGATTGTGGGCTGTATCTTCACCGATGTGGTTGCCTGGTTCATCATAGTGGCCTGCGCGGCCACGCTCTACCTGCATGGGAATCACGACATTCGCGACGCCGCCGACGCTGCTCAGTCGTTGCGTCCGTTGGCGGGCGACTGGGCGTACATCCTGTTTGCGCTCGGGCTTTTCAATGCGTCGCTGTTCGCGGCTTCGATTCTGCCGCTTTCGACGGCCTACACGGTCTGTGAAGGATTGGGTTTCGAGTCGGGAGTAGAACGCAAATTTTCTGAAGCCCCCGTCTTTTACTGGCTCTATACGGTGCTCATCGGGGCAGGAGCGGCTGTGGTCCTGATACCCGGACTTCCGTATATAAAGATTGCTGTATTTTCGCAGGTGGTCAACGGCGCAGTCTTGCCCTTCGTGCTGATTTTCATGTTGCTGCTCATCAACAAGAAGGAACTCATGGGCGAATACGCGAATAAACCCATGTTCAACTTCATCGCCTGGGCGACCACTGTGATTATGATTGGGCTCACGGTGGCGTATGTGTACTGGCAGGTGCGCGGCGGCGCAGGATAGTTCAAGAACCCTTAACCGCAGAGATCGGCGAGCGCGCAGAGGAATTCAGAAGAAACCCCGTTGTTCTCCGCGTGCTCTGTGATCTCTGCGGTGGGATGCTTGGACGCTCAGATGATTTTTCCCGTCGCCAGATCCTTCACCAGTCCCAGGTCGGCTTCGAGGAAATCCAGTTCCGGCAGTTCCTGCCGCGTCACCCAGCGGATTTCGCGAAAAATTCGGTTCTCGATTTCACCCTGGTACTTGCGCACTTCGAAGAACCGGAGTTCCACGGACCCGCCGCCCGGGTAAACATGGACGATACGGGCGACCTCGGTGCCTACCTCCGCCACGATTCCCAGTTCTTCCTGCAATTCGCGACGCATGGCATCGCGAGGCTGCTCACCTTCTTCGATCTTGCCTCCGGGAAACTCCCACTTGAGCGGCATAGGCTGGTGCCGCGTCCTCTGGCAGGCGAGGATCAAGTCATCTTTCACGATCAGCGCGGCTACGACTCGTTTCATGATGTTCAAAAATACGGGGCGACGTGGCGATGGCTTAATCGTTTTCCAGGCGCCGCCCAACCAGTTGAGCGCAATACTCGACAAGTTCGCGGTCCGCGACCGTGAATGCCGCCGGGAAATGACTGTCAATGTCGAGTTCGCCGGCCACTTGGCCGCGCACAAAGACGGGAACCACAATCTCGGACTTGGTTTCGAGCGAGCAAGCAAGATAGCGTGAATCGTTGTTTACGTCATCCACCACCACGGTCTTGCCGGTCGATGCCGCCGCGCCGCAGATCCCCTGGTTCAGAGGAATGCGCGTGTGCGGAGTCATCGCTCCCTGGTAGTGTCCCAACACCAGCATGGGCGGATTGGCTCCGGGTTCGAGCATGTAGAAGCCCACCCAGTTGTACTTCAGCATGTGTTGGTTCAGGAGAAGCGTGATGTCTTTCATCAACTGGTCCGCCGCGCGCGCTTCGGAATTCAAGCGGTCCGCTTCTTTGCGCACTTCTTCGATCCCGTGAGGATTTGAGCTGGAGGCCATGAGGTTAATCCTAAACCATGCGGGCGCCCTTCATCTTCGCAGCGGAAAAGGAACGGAGTCCAGCTCGGGACCGAATTCGTCGGGATGAATTGCGCCCGCCGCATTACAATCGCCCTTGTGTATTCCGCCGAACTCCTCGACCATTTTCAGAACCCACGAAACGCCGGTGAGGTTGCAACTCCCGACGCCACCGCGCGCTTGGAGAACCCCGCCTGCGGAGACATCCTGGAACTCAGCGTCAGATTAGAAAAGTCGAAATCGGAAGGGAAGCGCATCGTCGACATTCGTTTTCGCGCCAAGGGCTGCGTTCCGGCGATGGCTTGCGGGTCAGCGATTACGGAGTTGATCCAAGGCAAGAGCGTCGAGGAAGCGCGGCAAGTGAGCAGGGAAGAGTTGATGCTCAAAGTCGGTGGCCTGCCGCAGGCCTCGGCGCACGCCAGCCACCTGGCAATGGACACGCTCGTCGCGCTCTTGCGGAAGCTCTGAATGAGCGTGTTGAGCGGACGGTTTTGTGCGCTGCGTGTATCCAGGCTATTTACCGCAGCGGTGAACCGCTGCGCCACCCAAGATCAAGTGCAACATCGAGGCGGCTGTCCCCCCACGCGGACGGGCGAGGCGCCCGTCTCTCCACCAGTACATTTACGCCATTACTGGTCTCGCTGCTGTTACGGGGTCGACTCGGAGCGTGAGCCCATCGACCCGGCGCACGACGATGCGTTCTCCGGCGGGAACGGGGACCGTGGAGACGGCGTCCCAAAGCTCGCCGTGGACAAAAACTTTTCCGGCAGGCGCGAGCGTGGTTTGCGCAATTCCGATTTCGCCAATCATTCCTTGTTCGCCGGTGACAACCTTGTTGCGGCGGGCGCGCACGGCGATGCTCATGAGAAAGGCCGTAATAAGTCCGAGCGGGATGCTGACGGCGAGCGCGGTCAGGGGGTGGACGCGCATTTCGGGGATGGGCGCGTCGACTAGAAACAGGCCGCCCATGGTCAGCAGGACAATGCCGCCGGTGGTGAGCACGCCGTGGCTGGCGAACTTGGCTTCGGCGGCGAAGAGGGCGAAGGCTCCGATGATCATGGCAATGGCCGCGAAGCGCACGGGCAACAGGTTCAAGGCGAACGCCGCCAGAAGGATGAAGACCACGCCCACGGTTCCGGGAATGACCGCGCCGGGGTGGTTGAATTCGGCGTACAGCGCCAGCGCTCCAATGGCCAGCAGGATGAACGCGACGTTCGGATCCATGATGTAGGAGAGGATGCGCTGCTTGAGCGTCATCGGGTAATCGCGCACCGGTTCGCCGGCAAAGCTGAGCGTGACGGTCGTGCCGTTAAATCGTTTGAAACTCTTCCCGCTCAACTGGTGTAAGAGATCCTGCGAGTTCGGAGCGATGTACTCGATCAGTTTCTTGTCGAGCGCTTCCTGGTCGGTAAAAGACTTCGACTCGCGCACGGCACTCTCGGCTAGTTCGACATTGCGGCCGCGCTTGGCAACGACCGAACGCATCAGGGCCGCGGCGTCGTTTTCCATTTTCTGTTTCATCACGTCATCCATCTTGCCGCCTCCTAAGATGACGGGATGCGCGGCGCCGGTATTGGTTCCTGGCGCCATGGCCGCAACGTCCGCCGATTCGAGAATGAAGAAGCCGGCGGATGCGGCTCGGCTTCCGCTGGGCGTCACGTAGATGATGACCGGCACCGGCGAGGCCACGATTTTTTCGATGATGTCGCGCGTGGAATCGACCAGTCCGCCGGGAGTGTTGATCTCGATCAGGACGGCTTGGTCGTGGTTGGCCGCGGCTAAATCGAGGGCGCGGCCAATGTATTCGGCGGTGACGGGCTGGATGGCGTCGTTGACCTCGATCTTCAAGACTTCAGCGGACGAAAACGCGGCGAAGAGAAGGAGCAGTGCGAACCAGCAGGCGACGTGGCGAATCCAGAGTTGCCGTGGGCGCGGGCGACTGCCGAGCTTTGCTCGGCTTGGACGGGCGAGGGCGCCCGTCCCCACACAAACATCGCTGAGAGCTGAGGGCTGAGAGCTGAGAGCTGATTTCATGGCTGCGCTTTCTCCGCGAGCTTGGCTGCTAAGGTGCGCTTCAGGTCCTGGCCGGCTTGGTTGCCGGGCTCCAATTGCAGCGCCCGATCGATGTTCTGGGCAGCTGCCTCCATTCTATTTTCTCTCAAATCGAGGCGCGCGAGAATCAGGTAGGCCTCCGCCGACTCGCGAATACGGAGAGAGGCCTCGGCCAGGGCGCGGGCTTCACGGGCATCGCCGCGCGCATCGCTGTCTTGGTCCTGGGCAAGAGCGGCGGCGAGTGCGGTGAGGGGCGCGGTGCTTGAGGGATCGACCGCGGCGGCGTGCCGGAATTCGGCCTCCGCTTCGGCGGTGAATCCGTGGGCCAAAAGTTCCTTGCCGAGTTCGACGTGAAAGCGCGCGTGGGCATGGGGGTCGGATCGGGCAAAGCGCTCTTCCGCCCAACTGCCCATTTGCGTGGTCATCTGGCGGAAGGCGTCTTCTTCATAGTTGCGCTTGATGCGCTCTACGGGCGCCTTGGACGTCGCGCTGCTCGGCACAATGCCGCCACTGCCAGCCGTAGGCGTCAGGGAGTCGAGCAACATTTTCGCTTCGGAGTCGTTCGGGCGGCGATCGAGCGCGGTATGCAGTTCGCGGGCTGCGCCGGCGCGATCGCCAGACTGGGTAAGCGTCACTCCCAGGTTGAAGTGATAGTCAGCGTCGCTGGGATCGTTCTGAATCGCTTTCTCGAAATAGTCGGCGGCCTTTTTCTGGCCGCGGCGCGTTGCGACCACCCCGAGGTTGTTATAGACCTCGGCCAGAGGCAGGCGGGCGGCGACGAAGGCGAAGGCGCTTTCGGATTTCGCGAAGTCTCCGTGAGCGAAGGCGGCGAGACCGAGATAGAAATTCGCCTCGCGGGCGACTGCGTCGGACACTAAGCCGGACACGACAGAAGATTGTTGCACTTGGCCGAGCGCCGCGATCGCCGGTTCGTAAGCGCGCTGCGCATAGTAAGTCCTGCCTAGTTGTAGCCAGGCTTGGGCATACTCCGGATTCAGGCGGACGGCCTCGCGATAGTGCTGCACTTTTTCTTCCGCAGTAGAGGCCAACATGCCGCGGATGTAATTTTCCAGCGCGTCCAGGCGCACGGGAGCAACGCTCGAGATGTACTTGTCTTTAGGAACGGAGAAGTCGGTGCGGATCATCCGAAGCAGATCCCAAGCCAGCGCGGACTGTAGCGTTCCGAAACCGGCCAGGGGCGCGGACTCGGTCACCGCGGGCGAGAGTTTTTCGGCGCGCATGTCGAGCAACTGCGCACTTGCAGTCAGGCGGGCGCCGTCATACTTATAGGAGCCGAGCACCGCGTAATCGACATCCATCTGCTCGGCGAGGCGGTAGAGAGTAGCCCGCGAAGCATGAACCCCCGCCGGAATGCCCTGGCGATCATAGGCGCGCAGGCGCTCGTCACGGCTAGCAACATACAAAACCGGAGAATTGAGTTGCTGGTGGAAGGTTTCTGGAAAGGATTCACCGAGCCATTCCAGGTCTGGCGTCGGAGAAGCATTCTCGAAGGGAATCACGACCATGGTGTGTCCGAATATGGCTTGGCCGAATACGGTCTGGCCGCCGACACTGCGGCCGGATCCGGGAATGTCCTGGGCGCGAAGCGAAGGGCAGAAAAACAGCGAAACCACAAAGACGAAAACAGCGGCGCGTGTCACCACAAGTCGATTATATCGGCATAGGAGAAGGAGCATCATTTCCGGTCAATGACCGTGACTTGAACGGGGAGCCGTGCGATGCGGCGGGAGGCGGTCAGGCCCGCGAAGCCGGCGCCGACGATCGCCACCTTCGGTCTCGGCTTGTTTGATCGGATGATCGGGCCATTGGGTGATCTGAAAGCATCCGATCGCTAAATGGCCCGGTGTTCTTGAATTTAGATCACCCGATGGCCCGATCACACGATTTCTCTTGTACACTCCTTTTTCACCCTCCGATGACCAAGTCGCAGCCCAATTCGCTAGCACTGCGTTTTCTGCTGCCTTCGGTCCGCGACATCATTTTCATTTTTCTTTTCTGGTCGGTGCTGGTGGGTCCTTTGTCGAATCAGCCGCTGGCGGACTCGGATATCGGATGGCACATCCGAACCGGCGAGCGGATTCTGGCGACGCGCGCGATTCCTCGCACCGATCCGTTTTCTTCCACCATGCAGGGTCAGCCGTGGTTTGCCTGGGAATGGTTGTACGACCTGGCGCTCGGGATCCTGCACCGGGCTTGCGGACTGAACGGAGTGGTTTGGTTGTGCGCTCTGCTGGTAGCTGCGATTTTCATGCTGCTGCTTTCGCAACTGCTCAAACGCGGCACCGGCCTGCTTTTGGCGGTGGTGCTGATGCTGCTGGCGGAGGCCGCTTCGACGATTCATCTCTATGCGCGTCCGCATATTGTGAGCTGGCTCTTTTCTCTGCTCTGGTTTGTTGTTCTGGATCGATGGGAAGGCTGGGAGCACGGGCAGCTGCCGCGCTGGATACGCTGGTTCTTTCCCGCCTCGATGTTGCTCTGGGTAAACCTGCATGGTGGATGGCTTTTGGGAATCGCGCTGCTCGCGATCTACACCTTCGCGGCATTCGTCGAGAACTGGCGCACACAGGATGCCTTTGCCACGATTCGCACCGCTCACAGGGCGCGTGCCATGGCGTTGACTTGGGCCGCTTCGGCGGTGGCGACGCTCGGAAATCCGTTTGGCTGGCGATTGCACGCGCACATCTATCGATACTTGAGCGATCGCTATCTGATGAACCGGATCGACGAGTTCAAATCGCCCGACTTTCACGGTTGGGCGCAGCGCTCGTTTGCGGTCATCCTGGTACTGGTGCTGATCGCGTTCGCGGGCAGTTATAGAAAGCTGCGGCTCAGTCACCTGCTGGTCACGCTGCTGGCGGCTTACGCGGGATTCTATTCGTCCCGCAATCTTCCGGTTTCGTCGATGCTGCTGGCGCTGGTGGCGGGGCCCATGCTGTGGGAAAACTTCGTTGCGCTGGCGGGTAAGCCGGGCGCCTGGCCGTGGGTGCGCCATGGCGCCGCCCGAATTTCAGAGTTCTCCGACCGCATGGGCGCGCAGGAAATGCAGCTTCGGGGACATCTATGGCCGGTCGTGTCGGTGTTCCTTGCATTCGCGATCTGTCTTCAAGGTGGATGGCTCGGCTCGCGGCAGTTGATTCATGCGCAATTTGATTCCAAGAAAATGCCGGTCGAGGCGATGACTTTCCTGCAGAAGGAATTCCAAGGGAAGCGGCCGAGCACGGAGCCGGTTTTCTCGATCGATGGCTGGGGAGGCTATCTCATCTACTGCATGTATCCCGAGCGCAAGGTCGTGGTCGATGATCGTCACGATCTCTACGGCTCGGGCCGGATTCGCCAGTACCTGATCCTCACCCAGGCCGAGCCCGGATGGCAGAACGTGCTCAAAGAATGGCAGATTCGGACGGCGCTCTTGCCCACCGGATCGACGCTCGCCAACCTGCTCCGCGAACTTCCGCAAGATTGGCGGATAGCCTACGAAGACAAAGTTGCGGTGGTGTTTGAGAGACGTTAGAGGTCTGGGGAGAGCGTCAAAGATGCTTGCGCTCACCACCTACTCCTAAAGGGGCGTCCTTTTATAATGCAATTACGACAATTACCCGAACCAATAAGGAGAAAGCTCTCTCCGTCGGCGTCCCCCGGCGGACTTGCTACAACTTCGGCAGGTTAGAATCGGGCTCCTCCACTACCTCTCCATGGTCGTCATTCTTGAGCGAACGCGGTTTCGTCCGCCAACTCAACTCTTCCAGCCGCTTTCGCATCTCATCCCCGGACGTTTCGCGAGCATTATAATGTTCACAGTCTGGGCTGTGGATTCTCAGGAGGGCCAACAGACAGCAGATTCGACTGTCATGATGGGAGCTGGATGCGAGCATCATGGGCTAATCGCTTTGGAGTCGGGATCGCGCTTTTGACCGATTGTGGCGTCTGATCCCAAGCCTCACAGCCGCTGGGAATGCGGCGGCTCCCAAGATCGAGAACAGAAGCAGGTACACATCTTTCAGAGAAATTCCGATGTTCTCAAGGGACCACCGAACCACGAAAGCGCCCGTGAGTCCGAGGAGAATGTTGGCCCCTGTCCCGAATCCGTCGTCCCCTGTGATCTTGCCACCGGCCCAACCGGCCAACGCTGCGGCAAGTAACCAAATGGAATAGAACATCCCCAGCCTCGATAAACCATGTCACGCTAGTCGTGGAGAACTATATTGAGCAGCGAGCTATGGACTTGCAGCCCGCTCCCGCTATAGTCGACGAAGCCCAACTTTCTGAACCTATTCATGAAAAAACTGACCCGCGACCGGGTTGTGCCGACCATTTCCGCCAGCGTCTCCTGACTGATCTTGGGAACTACCGTCTCGGGTTTGCCTTCCTTGCCAAAATGAGCGAGCAGCAGAAGGATCCGGGCCAGCCTTTTTTCGCTGGAATTAAATAGCTGATCAACCAGATCTTCTTCGTATCGGATGTTCCGCGCCAATAAATGTGCCACGAACAAGTCGGAAAAGGTGTGCTCCCGGTGAAGCGCTTGCATCATGGCCTTCTTGTCGATTCGCAGAACAGCGCAATCTGTTATCGCGGCCGCAGACCCCATGCGAAGAGCCTGACCTGCCAGCGCACCTTCACCGAAGAACTCGCCGTCCCCTAATATGCCAATGGTTGCTTCCTTGCCATCATCGGACACGACCGTGAGTCTTACCTTGCCGGTCTGGATATGAAACACTGCGTCACTGGGATCCCCTTGCGCGAAGATGGTATGTTTTCTCGGGAAAAGCACAACTTTCCTGCCCTCGCCGATGGTTGCGAGGAATGCAAGGGGGTCAAAATCGCGTCCCTTCTTAGCCGCACGGGGACCCATTAGTTTCCGCACATTGCAGTAATATCACATGCCAATTTTGCGGTTTGTTGGGCATCACACATAGGCAGAGGATTGCCGAGAAGGCCGGACGATCGAATCGGAAAACGAGCCGCATAAGCCATCACGCGGTATCGTGACGGGCATCACGACTGTTGGTGACTTAGTGTAATTGCTTCCATGACCATGTCGGATCCCATACGCAAGCAGAAGACGGATCGCCAAGATGCGCAGCTAATTCTGAGATTGTTGCCGGCCTGCGCAGGGTCAGTTAACTACGCGGCGGTCACAGAGAGCACACGCCGCTGAATCTCTTTGTAGAGCTGCCAGAATTTCTGCACTTCAGCGTCGTTCAGCACTTCTCCCCGAGCGTACGCGAGCACGCGAGCCAGCGCCTGCTGCAGCTCCTCATCTGTGTAAGCGTCTAGGTCTGTCATTGGGTTTGTCATTTTGGGTTTGTCATTTTCTCCCCTAGTTTCCTCCATTGCACTAATATCACATGCCAATTTTGATGATCTGTTGGGCATCGCACATACGCAGAAGAGTTTTGTTCGTTCGCACGCCCGATTTCGGGGCCTCCTTTGAATGAAGTAGCGGAATCGCTTTAGCTGTTGGTCACGTTTGGTGCGTCTTGAAGCGGTCAGT
>PKXK01000181.1 GCA_003132325.1 Acidobacteriaceae bacterium | reverse complement strand
TTACAACTTACGAAAAAGTTTCACAGCGGACGTTCGAATATCTCGCCAGCATCACACCCCGGCCCGCCGAAATGAAGCCGGACGCTTACGAGCGCACGCTGCGCGCCCGCGCCTTCGACGTCTCGCGCTATCTGTTGCCGCTCGCGACCAACACTTCACTCGGAGAGATCGTCAACGCCCGCACGCTGGAAAGCCAAGTCGCCCACCTGCTCTCGCAGCCGCATAAAGAAGTCCGCGATCTGGGAGCGCTGCTGAAACAGGCCGCCCTTTCTCCGGCCTACAACGCCAACGAAGAATCGCTGCGCGCGCTGGTGGCCGAGATTCGCACTGTGTCATCCGAAATCGCCGATCGCGCCGAACGCGAACTTCTGCGCGAGGTGCGGGTTGCGCCCACGCTGGTCAAGTACGCCGATCCGAATGCCTACGAAATCGAGACGCGCCGCGAATTGCAGCAGGCCGCCGCCGAACTGATGCGAGACGCTGCCATCGAGCCCGCACCGCTCGTCGATCTGCTTGATGCCGATCCGCTGGAGATCGATCTCGCCACGACGCTCCTCTACAGCCACTGTCATTACTCCTACCGGCAGCTTCGTCGAGCGGTTGAAGGTGCGGGCGAGGCGCGCCGCCGCGAAATCGTCGACCTTGGCCTGCGCCATCGCGGAGGCCACGACGAACTGCCGCGTCCCTTCTCCGCCGGCCAGCAGTTTCGCTTCGACATCCTCATGGACATCGGCGGCTTCCGCGACATGCACCGCCACCGGCGCTGCGTGCAGATCATGCAGGATTTCTCGACCGTCCATGGCTTCGACACGCCGCCCGAAGTCGAGGCCGCCGGAGTCCGCTCCGACTATGAAGCTGCCATGAAGCGCGCTGAAGCCGCGGTCGAGAAGCTTTCCGCGTCCGGCGGTGCAGAAGCCCGGCAAAACGCGCAGTACGCAATCCCGCTCGCTTTCCGCAAGCGCACGCTGTTTAAGATGGACTTCGCCGAGGCCGTGTACATCTCCGAGTTGCGCACTACGCCCGCNNGTGCGCGAGCCGGTGGATTTGTTGAACCGTTGAGTTCTTGTGTGGTGACGGGGCTATGCCCCGTTTCTGGCGGGGCCCTTCGGCTCCGCTCGGGGCAGGCTCCGCCTCGCCACCACACCGGCTCCACAAAATTGACGCGCATGAATCTTGGCCTCTAGAATCACTTCACCCATGCCTAACTACGAATACCTGTGCAAGAAGTGCGGACATCGCTTTGAACAAATCCGCAAATTTTCCGATAAGCACCTGAAGAAGTGCCCCGAATGCGGTGGCGTCCTCGAACAAGTGATCTCGGCTCCAGCCGTGCAGTTCAAGGGCTCGGGCTGGTACGTGAACGACTACCCGAAGAAAGGCGCTGCTTCCGCGGGGTCCTCGTCCTCTTCTTCTTCCGATGGCGACAGCGCCAAGAAAGAAACGAAAGAGACCAAAGACGTCAAAGACGCGAAAGACACCAGGAAAGACGACAAGCCCAAGGCCGACACCTCGCAGAAGAAACACAAGAAAGACTAGAACTGGCCTGATCCGACGCCCGGCCCCTAAAGGGGCATCTGAATTTCAAAGAATTTGTGTCATCGCTAAAGCGATGACCTGATACGAAGCCCTTTTCGGAGCCTGTTCAGGCGTCCGCTCAGAGCCGCAAAGCGTGGGTTCTAGCCATCGAGGACCACACCGCCGGTTCGTTCCGGCATCCCGACCACCAAACTTCGCCGGCGAGGCAGTTCATCTTTGGAGATTTCCCCCACGAATTGCAGGTTGAGGCCCAGTCGCTCGCATTCCTGACATGCCGCGTCGTTGAGAAAGTAGACGATGTCTCCGCCAAAGCGATCCTTGAACCGGCGGCGTTCGTCGAGGTCGAACGGGCTCACCGAATACACTTTGATCCCGGCGTGTTCGCGCAGCACCGCGCTCAGTTGGCGCTGGAATCCAAGCGCTCCTTGCCGCACTTGCGCCATGGTGAAAGAGATAACGCGATAAGGCATAAGTTGAAGTCGGACGGGGCGACGGGCGAGAGCGCGGCGTCGCTCCACCATGAAGACGAAGCATAGCAGCCTTTGCCAGTGGGCGAACCGCGCACGACCAACGACTACCGGCCAACGGCAGTTCTCCCGCGGAATCCCTTTCTTCTTCCGGACATCTAAATGATTGCTATCGTCGTTACAACGACTGACCGGGAGCGAGCATCCATGATGACCATCCGACCGAGCAATGAGCGTGGCGGCGGCGACTACGGCTGGCTGAAGACGCGCCATACTTTCAGTTTTAACGATTACTCCGATCCCAAGTGGATGGGCTTCCGCTCGCTGCGCGTGATCAATGAAGATTGGGTTGCGCCCAACGGCGGTTTCCCGACGCATCCCCATCGCGATATGGAGATCATCACCTATGTCTTGTCGGGCAAGCTTGAGCACAAAGACAGCCTGGGCACTGGCTCGGTGATCTTACCGGGAGACGGGCAACGGATGACCGCGGGTCGTGGCATCCGCCACAGCGAGGCGAATCCGTCCTCGAACGAATCCGTGCACCTGCTGCAGATATGGATCCTTCCCGAGAAACAGGGGCTTGAACCCGGTTACGAGCAGAGAAGTTTCCCCGAAGTCGAGAAGCGCGGCAAGCTCCGGCTGATTGCTTCGAGCGACGGAGCCGAGGGTTCGGTAAAGATCCATCAGGACGCGAAGCTGTTCGCCACTCTGCTGGCACCCGGAGAAGAGGTTACACAACCGCTCGATGACCAGCGCCACGCCTGGCTGCAGGTTGCCAAGGGCAACGTCGAACTGAACGGCCGGAAATTGCACCAGGGGGATGGTGCGGCCATCAGCGAAGAAAAACAGCTGACCATCAAAGCCACGGAGGCTGCGGAAGTATTACTGTTCGACCTGGCGTGAACAGATCGGGTCATCTGGCGATCGGGTTATCGGGTCATTGAAAATCTCGAAAATCGGCGCGGGTTTCTCGATCGCCCGATGGCCCGATCTCGTTCATTCCCGCCTGATCCCTGCCGCGCCCATCAGCCTCCCGGTCACACCCTTCTCCGCCCGGAAGCTGAACAGCAGCTCGGGATGGCACGCCGTGCACGGCGCCTCCGCGTCGATGTTCTTCGCCAGCACGCCCGCATCCAGCAGTTGCCGCCGGTTCGCGTCGACCAGATCGAGAAAAAGTTTCGCGGGCAATTCGCCGTGTCCCGGGGCGCGCGCCGTCAGGAACAGCAACGGATATTTCTCTCGCACCGGGTCCGATTCCTTGACCTCGCGGAACAAGCTGCTGGCGTAGGAAAACTGACCTTCAAACCTGGTGCGCACTTCTTCGCCCACTTCGTAGCAGCATCCCCGCACACCCGGCCCAATCGCCGCCACCAGGTTCCGCGGATCGCTCTTGAAGTGTTTCCGCATCTCGCCGACACCCTTCTCGACGATGCGCTTGACGGTGCCGCGCCACCCGGCGTGAAAAACGCCGACCGCCCGCCGTTTCCGATCCGCCAGAATGATCGGCAGGCAATCGGCGGTCAGCACGGCTAAGACCAGCCCCGGAGTGTCCGTGACCATTCCATCTGCGGCCAAGGGCTGTTCCGGCACGCGGTCGATGCGATGGATCAGATCCGAATGAATCTGGCGCAGCGTAACCAGCGGCCAGTGGTTGCGCCCGGTCGTTGTTGCTGCGCCCAGTTCCTTAAGGAAAAGCGCGCGGTTGCGCTCGACCGCCGCGCGCGAGTCATGTTGCGTGAACCCAAGATTCAGCGCATGTCCGCCGTAGACGCGCGACACCCCGCCCAGCCGCGTCGAGAAGCCATGCACCAGCCAAGCCAGTGTGCCCAGCTTCTCGGAACGCAAGAGTTGTAGTTTGTTTTTTGCGATGCGATGGGTCGCCACGGTTCGATAATACCGGAGCCATCGGGTGATCGGGTCATCGGGTCATTGAAGATCGGCGGGCAGTTCTTGATCGCCCGATGACCCGATGGCCTGGAATTACCCGACAAAGATGCCGATAGACGCGCCGCCCGCGCGGCCGGCATTAGTGCTCGATATCGAAATAGATCTTGGTGGTGGCGCGGTATTCCAGGACCTTTGCTCCATCCAGTTGCATGTCGAGTGAATCGACGTGCGCCCACTTGATGCCGCGAACGGTCTTCGCAGCTTCTTTTACGGCACGCTCCGCCGCCTTGGCAAAACTTTCTTTTGAAGTCCCGACTACTTCGATCACTTTCTGGGTCATCGTACTCTCCTCGTTACTCGTCGAAGTTACTCGTCGAAGATTGTACTCCCGTTACCCAGCTTGCGGCCGGGTTGGCGCCGGCTTAGGGAAACTCTGATTCAGTACCATCGGAAACCTTGAACCACAGGGTANNGGGTACACAGGGGTGCACGGAGGAACCCGGGTACCTAATCAGACTTTCCTTAGGGGCAGCCGCGGGGAACCGTTTTTACGCCAACGACAAGGGCCACGCGTGCAGTCCGCGTGGCCCCGGTCTTCTTCGCTCGCTGAGAGCTATTTGCGGTCGGTGATGCTGGCTGTGGCTTGTTTCGCAACCTGCTCCTGTTCGACTGGATTGATCTTCACCGTGGCCAGGATCTTCTCCAGCTTGGCAAAGACTTCGTCGCGGTTGACGGGCTTAACGCCGTCTTTCGTGCCATATCCGGCGGTGCCCACACTCAAAACGTATTCGTAACAAGCGCCATTCTCATAGCTGTGGTAGTACTGCGTTTCGGTTTGCGTCAAGGGGCTGGCAGTAAAGTCGGAAGTCGTCTCCATGTCGGCGGAGCCGACTTTCACTTTTTCGGCGTCCAGCGGCGCGCCGTTGACATGGTGCGAATCGACCAAGGCGAAGTGCCCGCACTCCTGCTCGGAGACGCTGCGATGGACGTTCACGTTGAAGAAGCCGGACGCAAAGTCAGTGCCCGGATACGAACCGCCGGGCAGTTCGACGGTTGCGACCGCAACTCCGCCGGGCTGTACGAAGTTCATCGACGCATCCCCCAGGCCAGCAAACTGCGGCAGGGCCTCGTCGCCCGAGGTCAGCACGAACTTCCGCGGATAGCGGAACGAAACACCGAAGTTGGGGTCGCTGTAGGTTACATTCGCGGGGCGCTTTTTGGGCGTTTTCTTTGCGGGCGCGGCGATGGCGGTTGTGGTGGCCACTGGCGCTGTCGCGACCGTTGCCGGACTTGCGGCCGGGCTGGAGATGCCGGCCAGCGGCGGCTTTGGAGATTGCTTCGAGCACGCGCTCATCGCGAGTAACAGCCCGAGGATCGCGAAGCCTGCCATCGTTGCTATTGCCAGCTTCTGCTGGCGCGACCAGTACGACAGCATCGTCCCGCAGATTGTGTTGTTGCTCGTTGCTTGATTCGTGGATTTCTTGTCACCGGATTTCCAAATCGTTGTCATTTTGCCACCTCCTCTGCGGCTGGGCGCAGTCGGAAAGGAGAAGGGCAGGAGGAGGGCCAATCAAGAATGCGCTGATTTGGCGAGACTTAGTTCGATCATCTCCGGCGCGAGCGTGACGGGCGAACACGGTGTGTTCGGGCAGATACATGCGGACTCGTTGCCGTTCTGAGAAACCCGCTCATCTCCGAGAATCCCACTCATCGCAAAGAACGCGATGAGTGGGGTACCCACGGTCCGGCTAGAATGCCTTTGTGACGAAGACCCCTTCTGGTTATCGCGGACGCCTGGCGCCTTCGCCGACGGGGCTGTTGCACGTTGGTCATGCGCGGACGTTCTGGATCGCGGCGCAACGGGCGATCGAGAATCAAGGAACCTTGATATTGCGGAATGAGGACTTGGATCCGCAGCGCTCGCGGGCGGAGTTTGTCCGCGCCATGACCGAAGACTTGCGCTGGCTGGGAATTAGTTGGAGTGAGGGACCGGATGATGGCGGCCCGTATGGCCCTTACTCGCAGAGTGAGCGCCGGGCGCACTATTTGGAGGCTTGGCGACGGCTGCGGGAGGGCGGGTTTCTCTATCCGTGCGTTTGTTCGCGCAAGGATCTGGCGCAGGCCGCAAGCGCTCCAAATGATGTAGATGATGAACCCGTGTATCCGGGGACGTGTCGTGATCGCCAGGATGTGGCCGAGTTCCGGGAACCTGCGGGCGTGAACTGGCGGTTCCGCGTTCCCGAGGGCGAGGCAATCGAATTTGCGGATTTGAATTTGGGGCGGCAGCGCTGCGTCGCCGGCAGTAATTTCGACTTCGGCGATTTTCTAGTCTGGCGGCGCGACGATGTTCCGGCCTATCAACTCGCGGTGGTGGTCGACGACCGGGCGATGCGGATTACGGAAGTCGTGCGGGGCGCGGATCTGCTGAAATCGACCGCGCGGCAACTGCTGTTGCTGCGTGCGCTGGGTTATGCCGCTCCCGAGTATTTTCATTGCGAACTGATGCGGGACGCCGCGGGCGTGCGCCTGGCGAAACGGCACGATGCGCTGAGCATCCGTCATTTGCGGGAGAGCGGGATGACGCCGGAGCAGGTGTTAGAGATGGCCGGTTGGCCATAGGGCAGGATCGTCTTCTCCTTCGCCTTTGCCCCGTGAACCCAGCCATTTTGGCGTTCTTGGGCTGCCCGATCCTCATTTTATGCCGAATTTCAAGGGGGTACCTTACTGGAAACCGCATAAAATCTGCATAAAGTGCTACTTTTCCACAGCGCAGTGCGTTATTATGCGCTGGATACACGCAAACTTGTAAGTTCTGAAGGAGGATTCATGGCTTCTGGTATGACCAAGACTCAACTCACACGTCACCTGGCCGAGAAGCTCGGCTCCAACAACAAAACTGCCGCGACTTTTCTGGAGCACCTGGCAGACATTGCAGTTAAAGAAACGAAGAAGAACGGTGTGTTCGTTGTGCCCGGCCTCGGCCGCCTGGTGAAGGCGCATCGCAAGGCCCGCATGGGACGCAACCCGCAGACCGGCGAACCGATTCAGATCAAGGCAAAGACAGTGGTGAAGTTCCGCGTGGCGAAGGCCGCGAAAGACGCGATCGCGCCGAAGAAGTAGTGTGTGGCGCGGACACTCCTGTCCGCGAAAAGTTGGAAGTGAGAAAAGGCCGGCTTAAGAGCCGGCCCTTTTTCTTGCGTACTCGATTTCCTTTTCAAACGCTACAGCTCCACCAACTCGGCGCGCACTTTTCCGCCTTCGACCATCAGCCTCCCCACGCTTACTGGCAAGTGGAAACGGCGCGGGCCGGCGCTGCCTGGATTGAAATACAACACGCCGTTCTTCTCTTCGATCTTGGGCTGATGGCTGTGACCGTAGACGACCACGCGGAATCCGGCGGCTTCCGGCTTCAGGTCGAGTTGCGCGAGATCGTGAAGCATGTAAATCGAAATGCCTCCGGCTTCGATGACTTCGGTCATGGGCAGCCGTTGCGCCCATGGCTCGGTATCGACATTGCCGCAGATCGCGATTAGGGCCGCGATTTTCGCGAGTCCCTGCAGAATTTCAGGAGTGCCTACGTCGCCGGCGTGGAGAATGCAGTCCGATCCGCGCAGAGCCTCAACCGCTTCGGGTCGCAGCAGGCCATGAGTGTCGGAGATCACACCGATAATTGTTGGTCGTTCAGTTTTCTCGCTCACGCTCCGTGCTCGGGCGCTGCCGGGCGGACGTGGTTCGTGCTGATTCATCACAAACTAGCTGTCGGCTGCTCACAGACGCCGAGATTACTTCTAACGCTATACTCCAAACAATGTCTGATGCTCCAGATCTTTCCGAAGCGCTGCGGCGCTATTGGGGATACCACGAGTTTCGCCCCAAGCAGGAGAATGTTATACGGAGTCTGCTGGCCGCGCACGATACTTGCGTGGTGATGCCGACCGGGGGCGGGAAGTCGCTGTGCTACCAGCTTCCGGCGGTGATTTCCGGGAAGACGGCGGTGGTGGTTTCTCCGCTGATCGCGCTGATGCAGGACCAGGCGGCGCAACTGGCGCAGATGGGCATTCCGTCGGCGGCGATCAACAGTTTTCAGAATTCGTCGGAGCGGCGGCAGGTGATGGAGAAAGCGGCACGGGGGGAATATCGGCTGCTTTATCTTTCGCCGGAGCGGCTGGCCGCCGAAAATACTTTCGATTGGCTGGCGAAAGTTCCGGTGGGCTTCTTTGCGGTGGATGAGGCGCACTGCATTTCCGAGTGGGGACACGAATTTCGGCCGGATTACCGGCAGCTGAGCCGCCTGCGCACCAGCTTTCCGAAGCTTCCGATTGCGGCGTTCACGGCGAGCGCAACGCGGCAGGTGCGGCATGACATTCTGAAGCAGTTGCAGATGCGCGATCCGCATCTCTACATCGCCAGCTTCCATCGCAAGAATTTGAGCTACGTGGTGCACGAGTGCGAAGCGCGAACGCAGATGGAATTGCTCGGCCGCGCGCTGCGGCACTACGCGGGGGAGAGCGTGATCGTGTATTCGCCCACGATCCGCCGGGTCGAGGAGACGGTCGAATATCTGGAGGAGAGCGGGATTGCGGCGATTCCTTATCACGCGAAGATGGAATCGCCCATGCGGCGGCAGAATCAGGAACGATGGATGTCAGACGAAGTGCGGGTGCTGGTGGGAACGATCGCGTTCGGCCTTGGCATCAACAAACCCGCGGTGCGCGCGGTGATTCATCTGTCGCTGCCGAAGTCGATTGAGCAGTACTACCAGGAGGCGGGCCGCGCCGGGCGGGACGGGCGTCCGGCGGACTGCGTGCTTCTCTGGCAGAAGCAGGACCACGTTTTGTTGGATTACTTCATCCGCCAGATTTCGGATGACGCCGAGCGCGAGCGAGCGTCCCAGCGGAAACGTGTGATCGGCCGGTTCGCGGATTCCCACGGCTGCCGCCACCGGCAGATTTGCCTGCACTTTGGAGAGACTCCGAAATGGGAGAGCTGCGGGAACTGCGACAATTGCGGCGCCAAGCTGGAGTGGCTGAAGAAGGAAATCGTGAGCGTTGCCGTGCCGGAGGCCGCGCGAAAGAGGTTCTTTCTGCCCACGCCTTCTCCGTCCTTCTACACCCCGCTTCTGCCGTCCGAACAAATGCGCGAAAAAACGCGGGTCCGGGATTCAGGGCCGGCGGAGGCGGATCCGGCACTGGCGGAGTATCTGCGCGAATGGCGGCGAACCATGGCGCGAGAGAACAAAGTGCCCGCGTACATTATTCTGCACGACAGCACGCTGGAGGAGTTGTGCCGCCGGCGGCCCGCCAATTTTGCGGAGTTGAAGCAGGTGCCGGGCATTGGCGAAAAGAAAGCAGATGTGTATGGCGCGGACATTCTTCAGGCTCTGCGGAACTTTGGCGCCGGAGCGCGCGCTGCGCCGCCGGTGCCCGGGGAATCGACTCCGGCGGAACAGACGCTTCGGCTTCTGAACGAAGGACGCAATTTTGAGGAGATTGCGCGAATTCGTGCGCGGCAGATTTCAACTGTTGTCTGCACCGTGGCCAGCCTGATTGAGACGGGGCAGGTGAAATTGGATCCCACGTGGATTTCGCCCGATGCGCAGCCGCTGATTGAGGCGGCTTGCGTGAAGCAGGGCATCGAGAGGCTGAAGGATATTAAGGACGCCCTGCCGCCCTATATCAGCTTCGAAGACATACGGCTGGTGGTGGCGCATCTGCGGGCAGAGAACCGGGTGCGGGCGCGGACAGCGTAGGGGTTTTGCTTGTGTGGTGACCGTGGATTGAGGCGCTACTGAATGACCCGCCCAGCGAGCTCCTTACGGACACACTAGAGTGGCGCTGCCGACTACCCCAGGAACTGCCTGGGTATTCAACGGAAGTTTCGGGTCAGCAGGAGCCTCGGCATTCACCGTTACGCTGAACGCCAACGTTTCGCAGTTTGCCAATCCCTGGCTTGTGATCACATCGGGAGAGAAGGCTCCGCAAAGCGCGGCTTGTGCACTCTTAGGATTCTGCACGCACCAGTTCACCGGCAGAGGAGTTACCGTGAAAGGCGGTGCGTTAAACGTTCCCGTAGCCACGAACTGTACCTGACCATTCGCTGTCTGCGGGCTAACAGATATTGACTGCAGCATACGGGAGTTGGAGCTCGCGCCACAGCTCAACATAAAGAGAGAAGCCAGCAGGAGCGCTAAGGCAAGAGAAACACGAACTAGAATGCTGTTCATCTTGCACCTCCTTGAGCACATACAACCAGGAGCACATACAACCAGACTAATTCTAGTCCTTGTTAGCACATTTTTCCCGCATCGGCATCAACACCCGCGTGAGTTCCCGTTTCCAAAGTTCCGCTTCATAAATCTCTGCTTTCATCGGGCTCGCGGGAAGGCGATCAGGAAAGCCCCGCAGAAAAAGCTTGCCCACTACACACCCTTGGCGGCGGGATCCCAGATCAGTTTGTGAATTTGCAGGCTGAGCCGCGCAGGAACGTTGTCAGCGAGGATCCATTGGGCGAGGTCCTGCGGGTCGAGTTGGCAATGCGAAGTGTCTCGCGAGCCGGAAGCCGTCTTTTCGAATGCGGGAGAAAACAGAATGGCGTGAACGCGCTCGGCCAGCCCATGATTCAGGATGAAGTCGCGGGCGAATTCATAGTCGGTGCGGTCGGTCAGAACGAACTTGAGTTCATCGTGCGGCCGCAGCGCCTTCAGGTTCTCGAGCGCGAAGGTGTCGGGTTCGCCGGAGTGCGGACACTTCACATCGACGATCTTCACGACCTGTTTCGGAACCCGCGCCAGGGGTCGCTCGCCGCTGGTTTCGAGCAGCACCTGGTAGTCGGCGTCTAGAAGTTGCTCCATCAGCGGGATGACTTCGCGCTCCTGCAACATGGGTTCGCCGCCGGTGATTTCGACTAGTCCGCCGCCAGGGCTCAGACGGGCGACTTCGATGAGCACCTCCTGTAGCTCCATCTTTTGCCCACCCTGGAAACTGAACTCACTGTCGCACCAGGAGCAGCGCAGGTTGCATCCAGTAAGGCGCACGAAAACGCAGGACAGGCCAGCGTGGGTGGATTCACCTTGCAGCGACTTATAGATTTCGGTTACCTGCATAGGTCAGTTGCCAGTTGCCAGCCACCAGTTGCCACTCACTCCGGCTTGCAGATGGAAGCCATCAGTCCGTTTAGGATTCGACCTACCTCTGCGCAGGACTCGAGCAGTTCCTTCGTTTGTTCTGCTTCCATATATCCTAAATTCTTAGCGATCTGGAGCTGGGTTTCCACCTCCATCAGGGATCCGCGGGCTTGACCTAGAAAATAGCGAAACTCCTTTTCAGACAGCCGGCCTTGACCTTCCGCTATGTTACTCGGAATGGAAACTGCGGCGCGTCTTAGTTGCGACGTGAGCCCAAACTGCTCTTCTTTCGGGAAGCGCGCGGTCGACCGATAGGTTGCCGCCACAAGATCCATCGCTTTTTGCCAAGCGACTAGGTCTTTGTATGATCGCCCCATGGTTGGCCCTCCAGCTTGATTGACGGGTTCTGAACTGGCAACTGGCAACCGGCAACTGCTACTCGCTGTAGCGCGCGGTGGTGGTATCGGTCTCAAACACCGTCACGTCCTTCACTCTCACCCGGCCGTTGGTCACGGTGCCTAAGCGTGTGTTGGCCTCGTCGTAGAAATATTTCGCGAGATTTTCGGCGGACGGATTGAGGACGGTGAAGGGCGCGATGTCGTTGATCATCTGATGGTCGAGACGATCGATGGCGTGCTTCATGACTTCTTTCAGGTCTTTGAAATCGAGCAGCAGTCCGGCCTTGTCCAGTTCCGCGCCGGCGAGGGTCACACGAATCTTATAATTGTGGCCGTGCGGGTTCTCGCACTTGCCCTTGTAGTTGCGCAGGTAGTGGCCCGCGGCGAATGTGTCTTCGACGGTTAATTCGTACATGAAATCCAGCTAGCCTCGGCGGTGACCTGCGTTTATTGTACCTTTTGAGGCCCTCGGAGACANNTCGAGGAACTCGATCGCATGGTGGAAGTTGCGGGTCCGTGGCTGGCGCGGGCTCTGGCGGATGGCTCGTATCGCCATTGGCTGGCGCTGGATGGCTCGGGTCGCGTCGCTGGCGGCGGCGGGGTGCTGCTCGGTCCATGGCCGGCGAATCCCAGGGACCCATGCACCGAGCGGGCGGTGATCCTGAACGTCTACACGGAGCCGGAATTCCGCAAGCGGGGAATTGCGCGGCAAGTCATGGTGACAATTTTGAAGTGGCTCAAGCAGCGGGGCTTTCGCGGCGTTAATCTGCACGCCAGCGCCGAGGGACGGCCCTTGTATGAAGAGCTGGGGTTTGAGGCTACGAACGAAATGCGGCTGAGGTTTGATGGGCCGAAACAGCTATGAGTCTCGGTTGCTTTGCTAGGGACCCCAGCGATGATTCCAAGGCTGTCTTCTCTTCCGAAAAGCCTCCCGGCTGCGATTGCCGAACGCGTCGAAGAAACGGTCGAGGACTGCAGCGGACACAGCAAGCATCCCAGCAAGAACGAACGACCACGTCTGCTCGAGGCCCTCTTGCTTGGTTAGGTACAGCGGGAAACCATGGTTGTTAATAGGGTATGTTCTACCAAGTTCTGGCTGCGGCCTGCTTGGGAACCCGCGATAGTAGAAAGAAATCCCGAAAAAGAACGTCGCGAAGGCTCCGGCGACACAGATGATTCCTATAACTTTGGCCGCGTTTTTCATTTATCAGCCTTCCAGAATGAGCGGCGGACCCTGCCGGCCACATCCGCACTCTACGCCCAGCTTGGCCTAAGGCGCAACGGACAGTCGCCAGGGCCGATGCGTGTTGGGAAGGTGTTGTTCTTCCCACTGTCTTCCACTGTCAAGCAAACCAAGGGCCAACTCCTGATAATCTGCTAACGTTCGGGTTGCTGCCCCGTCTATTTCCCTGCACGGCAAGGACAGGACACTTGTAGGGGATAGAGATAGACGATGCCGGCCGATTCTTACGCAGTCGCAATTCCGGTTGGCGAGATTTCCCGTCCGAGGCGGGCGGCAAATAATAGAGACAGCGGCAACCAGAACCCCACGTCGTATTGGAATATGAGGGGCTCCTTGGCAGCGCAGAGCAACCGCATTGACGACACGAGTCTGATCCGGGAGGCGCAACAGGGCAACCGCGCAGCCTTCGAGGTTTTGGTGCGTCATTACGATCAACCGGTGCTGCGTCTGGCGCTGCACCTGACGGGATCGGAGTCGGACGCCCAGGATGTTTATCAGGAGGCCTTCCTCAAGGCCTACAAGAACCTGGGCAGTTTCCGGTTTGAGTGTTCTTTCTACACCTGGATCTACCGCATCGTTACCAATCTCTGCCTCGATCATCTGCGAAAACGGAATGTGCGCAAGGAAGACGCTCCTGTAGCGGTGGACGCGTCGGGCGAAGAGTACAGCCGGCTGGAGCAGTTCGCCGACGCGCGCTCGGGAGCCAATCCGGAACGCGATTTGATGCGGCGAGAGTTGGGGCGGAAGATCGGAGCGGCATTGTCCAGGCTTACGCCTCGCGAGCGGATGGTATTCGAGTTGAAGCACTATCACGGGCTGAAATTGCGCACCGTGGGCGAGATGCTGAATACGACGGAAGAGACGGCAAAGAATACGTTGTTTCGCGCCACGCAAAAACTGCGCAGCGCGCTGGCGGAGATGCGATGAGATTGAACCGTGGTGCAAGTACGGTTCGTATCAGGGCATGCCTTCAGGCATGCCGGATATGCTGCGCTATGGAAACGCCTTCAGGCGCTGGGGGCCGGAGAACAGCATTTCACGTGGGCTCCTGTCTCTGCGAAGGGATACGAAGATGAAATGTGATTGGGTACGGCAAAACATTCTGTTCTACGTTTACAACGAGCTGGAGGATGACGCCCGGTACGAGGTGGAACAGCACCTGGCGCGGTGTCCGGAATGCGCCACCGAGTTGAAAGCGACGCGCAAGTTCCACGCCACGCTTTCGGAAATGCCGGTGGCGGACCCGGCTCCGAACCTGCTGGCGGCGTCGCGGATGCGGCTGCAGGAAGCGCTGGAAACGACGCAGCCGGGAGGGTTCTGGCAGCGGGTGATTTTTGAGCCGGGAGCGTGGCTGCGGCAGATTCGCATGGCGCCGGCGCTGGCGGCGGCGATTTTTATTGTGGGATTTGGCGGAGGCATTGGCGCCACTTACAACTTCCTACGCGGCGGCAATGCCGCGTTGACGGGCTCGGTCGACACGGGCAGCGGAAATTTGCCCCTTACCCAACCGGTGGAGTCGTCGATCGCGGGCATCCGCTCGGTGACGCAAGAGCCGGGATCGAATCAGGTGAGCATCAAGTACGACACGGTTCTGACCCAGGAAGCGCAAGGTTCGCTGAACGACCAGCGCATCCAGCAGTTGCTGTTGTTCGCGGCGCGCAACAATTACAACTCGGGAGTGCGAATGGACTCAGTGGATTTGCTGACGCAAGCGCCCGACGATACGCGCGTGCGCGAAGCGCTGATGTATGCCTTGCAGAACGATACCAATCCGGGTGTGCGTTTGAAGGCGCTGGATGGGCTGAGCAGNNTCCGGCGTTCGGATGCAGGCCTTGCGACTAGTGGAACCGATGAAGACGGACAGCAATGTTCGATCGGTGCTGACCCGGTTGTCGCAGACGGATCAGAACGTCTCGATCCGCTCGCAGGCTCGTACGATGCTGGCGCAGATGCCGGAGATGGATTAAGAACGGTCGTTGGTCGTCAGTCGTTGGTCGTCGGCAAACGCTCATGATCCGCGAGAGGAATGCCGAACGACTAACGCCCAACGACTATCGACTTATGCGGTACAGGAGAACATTCATTTGAAGCAAGCAATCAAAGTCGCCAGCATCGCAGTATCGGTGGTCGTGCTGGCATCTCTGGCTCTGTGCCAGGAAGCTCGGGTCTATCGCGAAGGCAACAACTGGGTGCAGGAAATGACCGGGACCATGGGTACGGCGAAGAACCTCCGGGTAAAGCTTGCCTCGGGTTCGGTAAAGGTCCAGGGCAGATCGCAAGCGGGGATCACATACGTCATTCATCGTCGAGCTTATACGTCTTCAGAAGAGAAGGCCCGCCGCGAATTTGAGTCCTATAGAGTCAGCACGTCTGTAAAAGGAGACACAGCGTGGATGGTGGCGGAGTCGGGCGGGCGCGATCGCAGGTGCTCGGATGAGTTCGTCATCAATGTGCCGCGGAACCTGGACTCGGCCAAGATTGAGACCGGAGGCGGCAACGTAACCGCAACCGGAATTGCCGGACGTGCGGAACTCAGCAGTGGCGGCGGGAATCTTCACCTGGATGATATCGGCGGCGAGGTGACGGCGGAGACGGGTGGGGGCACGATTGAAGTCGGGAGCGTGCAAGGCAACGTAACTCTGCAGACGGGCGGAGGAAACATCAAGATTGCGTCCGCCAAGGGCGACATCAAGGCGGAAAGCGGCGGGGGAAGCGTAGTCGTTCTTTCCGGGTTGCAAGGCGCGGTGCTGGAGACGAGCGCGGGCAGTATTCGCGTGGACAAGTGCAGCGGAACGGTGAAAGCCACGACCGGCGGCGGGAGCGTAGACCTGGGCGAGATCGGAGGGCCGGCGGAAATTGAGACGGGCGCGGGCAGCATCCGCTTGGCTTCCGCCAAAGGACGGGTTCGGGCCCAGACCGGTGGAGGCAGCATTCAATTGGACGGCGCAACCTCGGTGCAGGCGGAAACTGCGGCGGGGGGAATCATCGTGAAACTACTGTCCTCGAACGGCGGTCGCAACAATTCCACGCTTGAAACCTCAGCCGGCGACGTCACCGTCTATCTTGCGAACGATCTGGCGATCTCCATAAGGGCGGAGGTCGAAATCGCCAATGGCCACACGATCCGCAGCGACTTCTCCGATATTCATGTGTCAAGTGAGGGCGGACCGTGGGGACCGAAAACAGTGACCGCCGAAGGCCAACTCAACGGCGGCGGCCCGGTGCTAACGGTCCGCACGAATTCTGGGAATGTCAACTTTCGCCGCATCAGTCGCTAGGAACGGTCGTTGGTCGTCAGTCGCTGGTCGTTCGGAAATCGCAGTCAGTTACGAGCGTTTGCCAACGACCAACGACTATTGACCAACGACGATTGACTAATGACGAACGGCTCTATTCGGGAGGGGCTTATGATTCATCGCTTCCTGCTTTGCATGTTTCTTTTGACGCTGGCCGCCAGGGCGCAACCCGCGGAGTCGCCGCACGGGGACACGGGCGAAAGCTGGAGTTGGGGTTACGGTTCAGAGGAGGGCGGCGGNNCTCAAGGAAGAGCACGGAGCCGAGGTCACCATGGTCGATCAGGACGCTCCCGCCGGAAAAGCCGGGCTGCACGAGCATGACGTCATCGTGAGCCTCAACGGTACGGCGGTAGAGAGTGCTGCCCAATTGCGCCGGATGATTAAGGAAACTCCTCCGGGCCGAGTGGTGAATCTCGGCATCAGCCGCGACGGCCAGCCCATGACCATCAAAGTGCAACTTGCCGACCGGCACAAGTCGATGACATGGCAGATGCCGGAGATGCCGAAGCCACCGCAGATGCCGACCCTGCCCGACTTCGACCTCCCCGTCTCCGTGGTCGTCGTGCACTCAGGGCTGCACAGCGGGCTGATGGTGGAAAACATCACTCCGCAACTGGGAGAATTTTTTGGCGTCAAGGGCGGCAACGGCGTGCTGGTGCGCTCGGTGGAGAAGGGCAGTCGCGGGGAAAAGGCCGGGTTCCACGCCGGAGATGTGGTCGTCAAAGTTAACGGCCAGCCGGTGCACGATACTTCCGACTTCACGCATGCTCTGCGGTCATCGCCGAGCCGCGCGGCGGCTGTGACCGTTATGCGGGAGAAGAGAGAGCAGAACCTGACCCTGACTCTTCCCGAGAAGAAGGATTCCGGCAGCCTGATGGAAGACAGTTTTGACGTTCCCGACATCACGGCCGAGACCGAGCAGGCCATCAACCGAGCCGGAGACGAGATCGCTCGCATAACTCCGGCCATCATGGAGAAGGTGCAGCAGACATTGACATTGACATTGCACTCGAGAGACATGGACTTGACAGACATCGATAAAAAACTGCAGGATCTGCAGCGCAAGATGCAGGACCGTCAGCAGGAAATGCAGCAGAAGCTTCGCCGTGAGCTGTCCGGAGAGTGGACCGAAATCTGACATTGCCCGGTGGTAGAGACGGCTGGTTACGAAAGTCACCCGTCGCTTATCGGAGCGATGGCCAGATTCCGCCCGCCGACTACACGCTGGTTACCTGTTGTGGGAATGAGAAACCGGATAAGCTATGGCCGCGATGGCTTTCCGCGCCCTATTGTTCTCAAAAAGCACCGAGACGAACGCCGCCATCACGGCGGCCTGCGAGGGTGCAGGGATTCGCGTTGAAGTCGGTGCGGACATTTTTTCGGCCATCGAAAAAGGGACGAAGCAGAACTTTTCGAGCGTGATCGTGGACTGGGCCGACCAACCGGAGGCGAGCTTCCTGTTGAAGCGTACTCGCGAGTCGGCGTCGAACGGCGACACCGTAGCGATCGCCATCGTCGATCATGAGCCGAGGCCAACGGAACTGCGTGACAACCGGCTCGATTTTCTTATCTATCGTCCAATTTCCCCCGAGGAAGCCAACGCGGTGCTGGCAAAAGCGTCCGCGCAGATGCAACCATTGCGCGCAGAGGACGCGGCGGAGCCAGCAGGGGAAGCCAGCGCCAGCCGCGAAAGCCCAAGCACAATTTCCGTGGGCGGTGACGCGCCAGAGCGCAGTCAGCGGGATCAGCCCGCCAATTTCCCGGAAGTGCATGTAGCGGAGGGCATGGGCAACGGCGGAATTGAGAGAGACATTGCGAGAAACATTGAGAGAAACCAAGAAGAACCACGAAGGCGCGGCCATGTTTTAGGGTTCCGCGCGGCCTGTGCCGCAGTGCTTGTGCTGGCGGCAGCATTTTGCCTGTGGCGGTCGCGCGGGGCCATCGAATTTTTGCGGACGCCGGAGGGAAGGTTCCGGGTTTTGCGGGAATCGGTGGCAGCGCTCTTCCCTACGAACAAGACGGGCGCGCCACCCGCCGGTTCCGCCAGCGACTACCCGAAGCAGGATGAGTACTTCAGCCGAGATGCCGCCAGTTCCGATGCGCAGACACCGGCGCTGGCGGTAGTTGCCCCGGAGTCCACGCTGCCGGAAGCGCGCATAGCCTTGCCCAAGGCTCCGGACTTACCGCTGCCCGTGCCGGTCTTGGAGCGTCAAGGCGCGGCGCCAATCCGCAGGGAACGAGGGGCGATTCCAGAAAGCATGAGAAACTCCGAGCCGATGGAACGGCCCGTGGTGGTTGCGGTGAATCCGGCACTGCTGCCGGTCTCGGTGGCGCCGCCGCAGCCAGCAATTCGGCAATCCAATGAACCGGTGGTGATGAGCGAACAGGCAGCCCGAGCCTTGCTGGTTCACACTGTAAATCCGGTATATCCTCCCGAGGCCTTGGCGCAGAAACTTCACGGACCGGTCGTGCTGCAGGCGGTGATTGGGCGCGATGGCGCCGTCGAGGATCTGAAACTGGTTCGTGGATATTTTGTTTTGGGCCGGGCGGCGATTGCCGCCGTCAAGCAGTGGCGGTTCCAGCCCTACAGCGCCAACGGCCACGCCTCCGCTACTCAAACCGTGATCACCATCAATTTCAGCTATCCGCCGGGATAGCGTCAGTGGGGGGACGGGGCCCGCCACCGCACAAGCTTCTACTTCACCACACAACCTTCTACTTGTGGTCGGCGTGTCCTTCCTGCCCTCCGGTGGCAGGGTTCACGCCACTGGACTTCTTCCAATAGTCCTGCACGGCGGGTGGCAGCTTATCTACGCGGGTGAGGAACGCTGTCAGTTTCCAAATGTCAGACTCAGGGAGCGTCTTGTCCCAGGCGGGCATGCCCGTATAACGGATGCCAGTTCGAATCACGTAGAAGACGCGCCATTCCGGATCATCCAGCGGCCTGAGGATGAGGCTCGGAGGCGGGGGATACAAGGATTTCGCCAGCGTCGAAGGCTGGCGGTCGATGCCACCATGGCAAAGCGCGCAATTCATGGTGTAGATCTTCAGACCCTCGATCAGATTTTCGTCCGTGGGAGGCACGGGATTGTTCAAGCGCGGAGCATGGCGCTCCACCGAATTATCGAGCGCGCTCATGGCGATGTGGACTTCCATTGGAGGGGGAGCGGTGTTGGCCCGCGTGGGCAAAAAGCCGAGCAGGGCAAGGCCAAGTCCGCCGATCAACAGAACCAGAATGGTGATGACAATCCCCAGAACGAAGTTGCGCATTTCAAATCCTCGGAGAGCCCAGCCAGTTGCGAAAGTACTCGTGTTGCGTATCACGGCGCCACTGTGGCGACGTTGCGCTTCGTATCAGGGCATCGCTTTAGCGATGCCGTAAGCGCTTCGAAATCCCATGCCCCTTCAGGGGCTGAGGTCCAGCCTCCAATTTCGTCCGCTCCCTATTTATAACAGGACTTCATCTAAAACAGCGGAACTCAGTAAGCCCGCAGGCGGCGAGCCTCGCGCACCAAGTCGGAAACTTTCGGAAGAAAAAATGCCTCCTGCGGCGGAGAAAACGGAACCGGCGTGTCGGGAGACGTTAGCCGGACAATGGGGCCATCGAGATCGTCGAATGCTTCTTCGTTGATAATCGCGGAAATTTCTCCGGCCAGTCCGCCCGTGCGCGCATGTTCATGAAGAACGATGACTTTGTTGGTCTTCTTCACGGTGGCGGCAATCGCCTCGCGATCGAGCGGCGAGACCGTGCGCAGATCGAGAATCTCGATCTCGATTCCCTCTTTGCTCAGGATTTCCGCGGCTTCGAGCGCCGTGTACAACATGGCGGCGTAGGTGATCACGCTGAGATGATGGCCCTCGCGCGCCACCCGCGCCTTGCCGAGCGGAACCACGTAGTCGTCATCTGGAATTTCTTCTTTGATTCTTCGGTAAAGATACTTGTGCTCGAAAAAGATTACCGGGTTGTGATCGCGGATCGCCGCCTTGATCAGTCCCTTGGCATCGTAAGCCGTCGCCGGGCAGACTACTTTCAGGCCGGGGGCGTGCACGAACCACATCTCCGGATTTTGCGAATGGAAGGGCCCGCCATGCACGTTCCCGCCGCTGGGACCGCGCAGCACCAGCGGGGCCGGAGCTCCCCAACGGTAGTGCGATTTCGCGGCCATATTGACGATCTGATTGAAAGCGCAGCCCATGAAGTCCATGAACTGGAACTCGGCCACGGGACGCAATCCGGTAAGAGCCGCGCCGAAAGCAGCGCCCATGATGGCCGATTCCGCAATCGGCGTATCAATCACGCGCTCGGGGCCGAAGCGGCCAATGAGGCCTTCGGTGACTTTGAAAGCGCCGCCGTAGACGCCGATGTCTTCGCCCAGGCAAAAGACGGTCGGGTCACGCTCCATTTCCTCCCAGATTCCCTGACGGATGGCTTCGAGATAGGTGACAGTTGGCATGTGAGTTCTCAGTTCCAGAACTAGAGCGTGTTTCATAAATCGGTTTTGGGTAGGGCACGGCTTTAGCCGTGCCGTTTAGGCCTGGAAAAATGCGGGCTTTAGCCCCTGAGGGAACGGCCTGTTTTCCCGCAAACCCATTTATGAAACACGCTCTAGTCTCATAAATGGTTTTGGGAAGGGCACGGCTTCAGCCGTGCCGCCACCAGCCAACAAAACTAGGGCTTTAGCCCCTGGGGGCCGGAGAGCCTACCCGGAGAACGATTTATGACACCAGGTCTAAGTTTATACAGTAATGTTAAATGGGATTGTTGCTCCGGCAATTTGTGTGATGAACACCCACAGGGAATTCGCCGTGATGGCGCCTTGCAAAAGCTGATGGAAGATGCGGAAATGCTCGCCGACGTGAAGGCCTACGATGTCGCCAAGGCGCGTCTGGAGGATGGCGAGGACGAACTCATTCCGCTGGAGATCACCGAGCGCCGACTGAGGGGAGAGCCCGCGCTCCGCATCTGGCGGGAGCACCGGAAGCTTACTCAGGAGCGGCTGGCGAAGAAGGCGAAGGTATCGCGTGCGCTGATCGCGGCGATTGAGACCAAGCGCAAGGCGGGGTCCGTCAGCACATGGAAGAAGCTGGGGGCGGCGCTTGATGTGGGCTGGGAGCAACTGGCATAGGGGCACTCAATGCAGCTTATGTGTCGGCAGTTCGGCAGGGCCCCTTCTCGAAAAGCGCGAGAAGGGGCGCACCCCCAGTTGTTTCGCTCAATCTTTAAGGACAACCCCGCATTCCCCTTTAAGGTGGCCCACCCGCGGCCTGGTTACGTGAACTATTT
>PKXK01000037.1 GCA_003132325.1 Acidobacteriaceae bacterium | reverse complement strand
GGTCCAGTTGCAACGCGATGAGCCCGCAGTGCGGGCCGCGCTCACCCTGCCTTGGAGCACGGGGCCAGTGGAAGGTCATATCCACCGATTGAAGTTAATCAAACGTCAAATGTACGGGCGTGCCAAACTCGACTTGCTACGAATCCGCGTGTTGCACGCGGCGTGATGAAACCTGACGCCATGCGGTAACAGCACAAGAGCGGATGCCCTTCACCAAATGTGCGGAAGAACCCAGATCACACTACCGAAATCAATCCCCTGTCTGACCACCTGGTTTTCCCTCAGGGACTCATTGAAGCTTCTAAGTCACTGATTATAAACAGCATACTACTTGGAGAATGAAACCTGAGCCAATGAAACAGGCGTCTAAAGCGAATCTCTTGTGCCTGTAATTATCTAATTTTAAATGAGTTGGTCGGGGAGAGAGGACTTGAACCTCCGACCCCCTGGTCCCGAACTCAGTAGAGTCAACAGCTAACTCATTGGTCTGGTATCGCTTACGAATTTCGGTGCGAACTCAGTTGCACCCATGCACCCAATTGCCTTTCTGCGAAAATTGCCGGAATTATCGCGACATGCCGCACGCAGTCAACTGACAGGGTGCGAAGCAGCCGCCACATCCTGTAACAAGTCGGAAGCTCGCCAGTCGGCGCCGTGGTACCACCTGAAGATTTTTCCATCGGGAGAGATGACTACGGTGCTGAGCGAATGGGTAATCAGTCCGCTTCTTCTTTGTAGGTCAGAGCGAAATAGCCAGCGAACGCAGGCAGCTCGGATGCCGGAATCGCGGAGAACTCCCAGTGCTCAAATAGCGCAGGGTCTTTGCTTCCGGCGCAGGAGAAGCCGTACGCACGCAAAACCTTGGGCGTGTCATGCACGGGGTCGAAGCTGACGCTCAGCAGGTGCGTTTTTCCGTAGCGGGCGGGATCAGCCCGCACCTGCCGGTCTATCGCAGCAAACTCGTGGCTGACGCGTGGGCAGAAGTCGGGAAACGGGCAACGCGTGTAGATCAGAGTTAGAAGCAGGGTCTGGCCGCGATACTGATGCAAGGAAATATTCTTGCCGTTTTGATTGATCAGCTTGAAGTCCGGCACCGGATCGCCGGGCGTGGGGATGTGCACGCTTGCTGTCGGCTTGGCGGTGCGAGATTGGGAGTGCCCGGTCACTTTCACGTTTTCCAGCCAGTATTTATCTGACTCGACGACGACGTCAGCAGTGATGGGGTCGCCGGGTTGCAGTTGGTCGAGCGTGGAAGGAGGCTTGATGGTGTACGGCATGATCATGGCGTCCATGAAGCCGGCGATGGGCTCATTATCTATGTTGGCCGTTCCCGCGCTCTTCTCCACAGAGATGACTTTTCCCTTGAGGGAATAGCGCTTGGCACCGGCCTGAGCGTTCGCGGCATCGGGCTGCGACTTTCCGCGGTTGCAGGCCGCGGAGAATGCGAGCAGGGCACACAGGCAGAAAAGTGCAATACGTGACGATGATGAATTCAGATTAGTGGCCATACTTCGTCTTCTGTTTATTATGTCTGATCATGGTTGCGGATTTCATTGCTGGCAGCTTCAGTCGTGAAACTATAGCGAAACTCCACATAAATTTGCCGTAGATCGTTCCCGGGAAATCAGAAAACGATAAACTACTTCGCACTCGGGCCACTGTCCGTCCCGCTCTTCGCGGCGATCTTCTTGCTCGCCAGGAAGCTCCATATGGTTTCGTTGGCATTCAGATCCTGGCTGGTTTTCCCGACTTGCTTCTCCACTTCGTATTGTTCGCCCCCTGGCCAGGTGTTGCCCCCACCCTTCACGCTGTACGAAACTACCTGCGCGCCCTGCTGGCAGCCATCGTAGGTCTCGACCTTCGTCTCCATGCCGCCCTTCTCATGAGCCAGCTGATAACTGTCGTGGCAAAGAAAACCCTGAATGTCGGCGAAACGTTGCGCCCCGACAACACCCTCGCCGTATGCTTTACGACTTGCAGTTGGGATATTTATCAGGAAATCCTTGCCGGACAGCGTCCGACTATGGATACGAAACTTCAGTTGAGAAGCATAAAGGTCTTTGTTAGATCGATTAGTGAACCAAAAACTATAAGTCTGACCAGCAGGACCTCCGTTTGCAAATCTGACGTTGGTCGGACTGACGTTCAACGAATAGGGCCAAAGTATCCACCCAAATGCTGCTATTCCAACTGCAACGAAACCCAAAACAATTCTGCGAGTGATATTGCTGTGCAGCCTCTGGTCGTCGGCTGCTCAGTTTACCGCGTTCGAACCGTTCCGTAAAATCGCCTTCAGCATCGATTCCTGCGCTTTCACCATGGATGAATTTACGCTCTGCGCATACAGCCCGAGTGTGGTGGATACGTTGGCGTGCCGCAGCAGACCTTGCACTGTCTTCGTGTCCTGCTCCTTATTTATGAGGAAAGTTGCGAGGCTGTGCCGCAAATTATGGAAACCAAAACGCTGTCCCGACTTGAGCACAACGCCAGCCGCGATAGCAGCGGGACGAAGGTGATCTGCTGCAAGAATGCTGGCCGTTCGAGGTTGGCGCCCCTTAAGCCTGGAGGATGCAAAAATCCAGTCGCTCGGTTGAGCATACGAGGTTTGTTGGTGCCAACACTTCAAGACCTCCGCCAACGTGGGACTCATCGTGGCAGGAGCTTCGGACTGCTCGGTCTTCATGCGCTCCACAACTTTGTTGTCCACCCATACGCGACGGAGATTGATCCTCTGATTGGCATAGTCCAGGTCCTGCCATTGAAGACCCAAAGCCTCGGAGATGCGCAGGCCAGTGCCGGAAACGAGCAACGTGAGCGTCCTTTCCGCCTCGGGCAGCGCCATCAGGATTTTGAAGGCTTGCTCCGGAGTGACGATCACGGCCTTGTAGTGACTCTTGCCGGACTGCTCCACCCAGTTAACGGGATTGGTTTCCTCCTGGCAGGGGATCAACCCGCGCTGATGCAGACGCCTCTGCCTTCTGATCATCTCGGGTCAACCCTCCCTCCCCAGTTCGCGCAGGAACACATGCATGGGTGACGCGCATCACGGCATACGGGGGAACCTCGGATGAGAATGGAAAATGTGTAAGTGTGTCCTGTGCCGCTGCACAGGAGGGTTCCTGACGGCCTCGCCCAAGCCTGTGCCGCTCGCGACAAAAGGCCGAGCGATGCTCCTTCACTGCTACATTCGAAGGAGGGTGTTATGAAGTCTCAAAGGGCAGCGAAACCCAAGTCTGATCGACCCGTGGTGCTGCTAAACCCATCAAATCCTGCAGATGTCCAACGGAAGGTGCAAAAGGTGCAGCTTGCGATTTCGCGGCGTGCACATGAGTTGTTCGAAGCTCGTGGCCAGGAGCATGGTCACGATCAGGAAGACTGGTTCCTAGCGGAATCTGAGCTGCTGTGTCCGGCATCGATTTCCATGTCGGAATCCGAAGANNAAGACGAGTGGGACGAAAGCCAAGGGCGGAACAATCGGGCGGACCAGCACGAATCCTGACCAAATCCTGGAAGTCGTCGACCTTGCAACGGAGGTGATGCCGGAGTGCGCAGTCGTCGAATTGCAGGGGGGAGTGCTGAAATTTGAACTCCCCACAGCTGCCCAGAACAAGATCGGAACTGCCGCTTGAGGGAAGGATTTAAGGAACGCTGGACTTCGGGGCAGGGAGAGTACTGCATGAGTGCCTGGAGGTGCGCATGGCAGCATTGGCGAACTTTCT
>PKXK01000025.1 GCA_003132325.1 Acidobacteriaceae bacterium | reverse complement strand
GCCGACCACTCGTCCGCAAAGGAATCTGACCCACAAAGATGCCCAGGTTCTTACCCCTAAAAAAGCCTTGCGGCTAAATGACCACGTGCGGGATTCCGTCTACGAACCGGCTGCGCCCCCTGCCTATGAGCTCTGTTCCGCGTGGCTCCTGATCGTCCGAAGCATGCCGGAAAAGATTATCGCGTGAACTGGGTACAACCCACACCAATAGATCTCTCCGGCCAAACCGCGTGGCTGGAACCATGCGCAGCACCGCAGAAGGGTGCGGTCATGGTGTTGGGGTGTGAGGTTGAATTGCAGCCATGCTTCGCCGGGCAGCTTCATTTCTGCCCGAAGCAGCACAGCGCTCGCCGCGTCGGCGCGTTCGACCTGCCAGAAGTCGATGACATCGCCGGTTTCGATACCGGACGCTCGTGGCCGGCCACGTTTCATGCCTACGCCGCCGATGAGTCGATCGATCCAACCGCGTACAGACCACAGAAAGTTCGCGTAGAACCACCCGTTCTTCCCTCCGACGTTCCCGATCAACTCAAACACGCGTTCGGGTGGAGCGTCGACGATCGTTTCCCTTACGTCGCAGATGATCCCCTCGGCGCGAAATGTCCGGTGCGACGCTCCACCCATGTGCGGCAGCGGCATCAAAGGTGCGGGCCTCTCCAGTGCTCTTTGGACGGCGGCGGCGTACGAGATCGGACGGATCGAAGGAAATAGTCTGGCGGCCAGCGCATTGGTGCAAACGGATTCGCTTCGGAGACCCTCGATGAGCGGGCGAGATACGGCTGGCGGCACCGGCGTAACCAAGTCCAGCCAATAGGACGACAACCGCGGGGTCAGCACCGGCACGCGCATCATCAATCGGCGGAGCCCACGATGCCGCGCATACGCAAGCATCATGCTGCGATAGGTCTCGATTGTCGAACCGCCGACCTCGATGGGTTCTTTCACCGCCTCGCGCAGGTCAAGCGCGGCTTCGAGGTATTCGAGTACGTCGCTAACCGCTATCGGCTGAGTTCTTGTCACTACCCAACGAGGACAGATCATGACCGGCAGCCGTTCTGTCAGGCAGCGAATGATTTCGAAAGACGTACTGCCATTCCCAACGATGATGCCGGCCCGCAGTTCGACCAGAGGCGGCCCAAATTTTCGCAACACCGCGCCCGTTTCGTGCCGGCTCTTGAGATGCGCTGAAACCGTGGCTCCAGTCGCCGCCAGTCCACCGAGGTAGATCACAAGCCGCACGCCGCACTGCTTCGCTGCTATGGCGAAGTTGTGGGCGGCTTGCCGGTCCCGCAATTCAAACCCTTCAACTCGCCCGGACATCGAGTGAATGAGGTAGTAGGCGACATCGATTCCGTTTAGCGCCGGCGGAAGTGTCTCGGCTTGCAACGCATCCGCCTCGACGAACTTGATCTGCGGGCAGCGAAGTTGGGGGGCCCGAGCTGCATTACGGACCATACAGGTGACGTCGTGACCCGCTTCCGAGAGTTTTTCTGCCAGTTGCCGGCCGATGTAGCCGGACGCACCAGTAACCAGGACCTTCATACTTTGCCTTTATTCAGGCGCCAGATTCCGAAGTTCAGGTAGGAAGCATATAGGACCCAGGCGCCGTAGGGTGTCATCAGCCAAAATGCCAGGCGTGAGAGTTCCGCGAATCGCATGGCGGTCATGGCGATGGCGGCCAACAGGACGATGATTTCGACCAGGGCCGCCCCGGGCCTTCGCAGACCGAAGAAGACAAAAGACCAAAGTCCATTGAGGATCAATTGCACCATGAACAGGGCCAATGCCAGCCACACATCTTCGTGAATTCGCTGCCGCCACACTAGCCAGGCCGCCGCCATCAGCAGGTAAAGGATTGACCAGACTGGACCGAAGACCCACGGCGGCGGAGTGCCCGCGGGCTTGAGCAGACCGGCATACCATGTTTTCACCGAGCTTGCCGTGAATACCGATCCGCTCGCACCCACCGCGAAACAAATCCCGAAGAAGATCAGGAGCGCAATCCAGTCCCTAGACATGTGCCCGCTCCAGCTTGCCGATCTGCGCAATGTAACTCTTTGAGTCGAACTTCCCTCCGGTGCTGGCGAGCGACATATATCGCACCTGTCCAAACACGGGACGCTCGAACCAAGGGCGATCGTGCTTGCCTACGATCGCCCACGCAATGCCCGCGTACCCGTTGGGGTCGCGGCCGTCGAGTTCATAACGGTCATTGAGCCAAACCGCACGTTGGTAAGCGGTAGCAACCGACGGACTCCACTCCAGGATCTTCTTGGCCCAGTACATCCGCATGTAGTTGTGCATCCAGCCCGTCAGGACCATTTGTTTCTGAGCAGCGTTCCACAGAGGATCGTGAGTTTCAGCCTGCTCGAGCTGTTCCTCGTCGTAAACAATAGGGCGACGGTCGCCCGAGTGTTGGGCAAAAGAACGATCCGCCCATGGCTCGAGGCATTCGAAGGAATCATAGTATGAGTTGTAACGGACGAAATTCACCGCTAGTTCCCGTCGGACTATCAATTGCTCTAGAAAGGCCCGTTTTGCGGCTGCCGGCGCCGAAGCTGCCTGCACCGCGTGCGCGATAGTGAGCGGGCCGATGTGGCCAAAGTGCAGGTACGGCGAGAGGCGGCTGGTTCCAGAAAGTTCCGGATGATTCCGGTCTTTGGGATAATTTCGCAAGCCGCTCTTAGCAAAGTCAGCGAGTATGCTGATGGCACGCCTGGTTCCGCCCTGCCAGTTCTCCACCGGCGAAACGGAGCGATCGAGCGACCAGCCTGCCGTGAAATCCTCATGCGGCGAAAGTGAATGCAGATCTCGTGGCTTGTTCCATGGGGTTCGCGCCTTGATGAGCTTCGTTGGAATAAGGAATTGGGGCAACAGTGCCTGGAGCCGCGGGCGGATCGTGCGGGCGCCATAGTGCTCTTTACCCAGCAGCCGTGAGGGCACCACGACGTCGGCATCAACGGTCCAGAAAGGTACCTTCAAGTGTTGGGCGGCGCGGACTCGCCACTGCTCCGGTTCACTCAAAGGATTTTCGTCGCCAATTACGATGGCCGGGCTGACCTGTTTACAAAACTTGATTAGGCTGTCATCAGGATAGGTCCGCAGTACAAAACCGACATTGTGCTTGGAGAGCTCCTCCGCGATGTCCGGAATCCCAGAGGCGAGAAAGCGGTAGTGACGCAGATTAGCGTGCGGATAAAAAGGCACAGGAGCGAGGAAAGCCACGACCGGTTTGCCGAGTTCGTTGCCAAGCTCGACCGCCACATCCAAAGCTGGGTTATCCAATGCTCGTTGGGCGCGCTGCATCCAGTAGACCACGCACTCTCCTTCTGGATTCGGCGTTCCGGGTTTCCGCACGGTGATGCGGGGATCGAGACTGATGGTTTTGATTTCCATCACAAGTGAAGTGGGGGAGAACGCAGAGGTGCTCTCCCCCGCCTTCCGTGTCCTCACTCTAACGAGCGCGAGCCGGCGCCGACTCGTGTCCCCATCGATGCTGAATGGCCTTGAAAGAGACGGCTTGGTACAGCGCCGCCAGGCCAACCAGAGCGTAGACGACGGAACTGAGTGCCGAAGTTTCGCCGAATTTCATATCGAAAATAGCGGCCACCAGGTCGAAGTGCGCAACGCTCACCAGACCCCAGTTCAGTCCGCCAACCACCAAAAGTACCGCTGCGATCACATCTAACGTTTTCATTGTTTTCCTCCATTCTTCTTTAGTCTTTGGGGAGAAGCACGGTGTCGATCACGTGGATCACGCCGTTAGAAGCCAAAACATCGACCTTCACCACCTTGGCGTCATCGACCATGACGCTGCCGTCATTGACCGTGATTTTCACGTCCTGGCCATTGACCGTTTTCGCCGAAGAGAGTTTCACCACCTGCGCCGCTGTCACGTCACCCGATACCACGTGGTAGAGCAGGATGGCCTTCAACTTGTCCTTGTTTTCGGGCTTGAGAAGCGATTCGATTGTGCCCGCCGGCAGCTTACTGAAGGCCTCGTCGGTCGGAGCAAACACGGTGAAAGGTCCTTTGCCTTTCAGGGTGTCAGCCAGGTCGGCTGCTTGAAGTGCGGTGGCCAGCGTTTTGAAGCTGCCTGCGGCGACCGCGGTGTCAACGATGTCCTGTTTCTTGGAGCCGGCTACCGCCGGCATCGCAGTTGCCAGGACGCTGAGAATCAATGCAACACTCGCTGCTTTCACGTTATCTCTCCTTATTTTCATTTTCGTGTTCTATCTCTTTCTTGTTGCAGTCTTGCCCTTTGCTGTATTAACTATAGAGAATAATTATTTGCGCAACACGAAAAGCAACGAGATGTTGCAATTCGTGTGAGTGCCAGTCAAAAGTCCGACCCGTGGTTGTACTGGTGGGAAAAGAGGAGTGTCGAGTGGTCAATCAAACAATTGTCGAAGGGCTTCGGCCCTATGCCCTGGGCGAGAAACTGCGGGGCCTACGGCTGCGCAAGAGCATGGGTCTGGTGGAATTGGGCAAGCACACCGGCCTTTCGGCGGCGATGCTCTCCAAACTGGAGCGGGGCAAACTGTTCCCCACACTCCCCACGCTGCTGCGTATCGCTTTGGTGTTCGGGGTGGGGCTCGAATACTTCTTTACTGATGAGCGTAAGCGTCATGTAGTGGCGGTTGCGCGCAAGAAAGAACGCTTGCGATTTCCGGACAGTCCGGGCGGAGGGAGCATCGCGTACAACTTTGAGAGCCTGGACTTCAAGGCTACAGAACGCAAGCTAAATGCTTTCTACGCGGAATTCGAACCCATTGCCTCTGACAAGTCGCGGCCTCACCAGCATCCGGGCGTGGAGTTGCTTTATGTAATTTCCGGGAAACTGGATCTCACAATCGGCTCCGAGACGTTGAACCTCGAAACAGGGGACGCCGTGTACTTTGATTCGGGAGTGCGTCACAGCTATCACCGTGCTAGCAGAAGTCCGTGCACTGGCGTCATCGTTACCGCATGACAAACCGCAGCGCTTACCAGCAGCACTATTTTAATCAAGCTGCGCTCCAAGTCTCGCGGGCAAGTGAGAGACACTTTCCGTAGTACGGTTTATGCGTACAAGTGAATGCTCTGAAGGGATCCGGAAGTCCCGTTGCTAGGAAGTTGGAATCACCCTGGGCGCTTGGCTCCGATTTCGGGCGGTTGACGCTAGTGCTTTATCGGAGGCGCGCCCACACCATAAGAGTGGAGAGAAACAAAGCGAGGGGCGCGCGTTCGATAAAGCCGTCAGAAGGAAGCCGCTCGCACGACGGACGCGGTGATTATGCAAATTGAATGGAGTGAAGGAGAGGTGTCGAGGAGTGTACGAGGTGTGCGCCTGGTGCGACGACGAGGATCGTGGGGGCGTGAGAGCGGGCAAAAGGGCAGAACGGTGGTACCGGGCGAGTGGGAAACAGCGGGCAGAACCGATGAGTTGGTGGACGAGACACACGAGGACTGGGCGCGGCCAAGCACGCAAGGTTTCTGAGATGGAGAGAGCGGTTTCATGCGGCAGCCGTGAGCCGGGGCGGTGGGGAACGGAGTTGGATCTGGGCAGCGGTCCACCTCTCGACGACGATCATGGGCGCGCCACAGTGGGGACAAAGCCAAAGCGGGCTCGGTTGCTGGGCACCGGAGATTCCTGGTTCGATCTGTGGCTGCGGTACCGCGCCGAGTAATTGACGGCACAGCGGCAGCAGAGTGGAGCGCCGCCGGTTGGCAAGGAAGCCGAAGTTCCGGATGCGCACGAAGCCTTTGGGGAGCAGGT
Source organism: Acidobacteriaceae bacterium (assembly GCA_003132325.1). Classification (GTDB taxonomy): domain Bacteria; phylum Acidobacteriota; class Terriglobia; order Terriglobales; family Acidobacteriaceae; genus Acidiflorens. The sequence goes on along the minus strand of PKXK01000025.1, from coordinate 2,684 downwards.
GCAGCAAGAAGCGGCGCAGGAACTCATCGAGCGACAGGGTCATCAACTTATGTTGGTTGTTGTCGGCGGAGTCACGCCAACGAAAGGTGACCTTCTGGTCCACGCAAGAGACGAGCCGATGGTTGGAGATGGCGACGCGATGGGTGTAGCGGCCAAGATACTGGAGCACATACTCGGGGCCGCCGAAGGGTGGTTTCGAGTAAACCACCCAATCCTTACGGAACAGCGGCCGCAGCCAGGCAGCGAAGATCTTGGGGTGGGCGAGCAGTGTCAGATTTCCCGCAAAGTGGAGTTGATCGTATTGAAAGGCAGACCTGAGACCCGCCACGAACTTGCCGCGAAAAACACGACGGAGCACCCAGATGGGAAGAAAGAAGCGAGATCGGGACCGGATCCAGCGGGTGTGATCGAGTGAGAGCCCACCGGCGGCGACGACACAGTGGACGTGGGGATGGAGCCCGAGTTTCTGGTTCCAGGTGTGGAGCACACTGAAGAAACCGATTTCGGCCCCGAGATGCCTGGGATCGCGGGCGACTTCCAGGAGAGTTTCTGCACTGGCCCGGAGCAGGAGACCATAGATGATTTTTTTGTTTTGCAGAGCCAAAGTCGCCAGTTGCGGAGGCAGAGTGAAAACGACGTGGACGTAACGCGAGGGAAGAAGTTCGCCTCGACGTGCTGCGAGCCACCGTTCCCGGGCGCCGGTCTGACACTTCGGGCAATGGCGATTGCGACAGCTGTTATACGAGATGGTGGCACGATGTCCACAGCGGGAACACTCATCGATATGGCCGCCGAGTGCGGCGGTGCGACACCTTGCAATGGCGAGCAGGACCTTGATATGCGTCCAGCGAATCCACTGACGGTTGCGCTCGATGAAAGCAGTTCCTGCCGTGCGGATCAGGTCGGCCACCTCCAAGAGCGGCCGACTCATCTACTCCTCCTGGGGTGACCTGCGTTTCAGCACCAGCGAATCCAGAGGACTGGCGGTGGCGTGAAGGTGACGTTGCGAAAGGTGGAGGTAGATGGCGGTTTCTTTCAGATCGTGATGGCCTAACAGGATCTGAATGGTGTGCAGGTCGGCCCCGGCTTCCAGCAGGTGAGTGGCGAAGCAGTGGCGGAGCACGTGGGGATAAACCTTCTTCTTGATATCGGCGCGACGCGCAGCGTACTGGCACGCATGGCGTGGGGTCTTGGTATCGATAGGCTGATCGCCGCTGTGCCAGCGGTTGCCGGGAAAGAGCCAGATACCGGATCTTTTCCGCAACCGCCGCCAGTGCGCGCGGAGTTCGTCGAGCAGGATCGGGCTGAGCATCACATCCCGATCTTGGCGACCCTTCCCGCCTTGGACGTGAATCACCATTCGTTGGCTATCCACATCGCTGATCTTCAGATGGGTCAACTCGGCATTGCGGACTCCGGTGGCGTAAAGCGTCATGAGCAGGGTGCGATGGAAGGGAGTGCAAGCCGCGTCGATGAGCTGCGCCACTTCTTCTTGGCTGAGAATCGTCGGCAGGCGATGGGCTTTCTTCGGATAGGGAGTGTCAGCAATGCTCCACGGTTTTTTGAGCGTCTGGATGTAGAAAAACCGCAGCGCAGAGAGATGGTTCGTTACGGAGCCGGGTGACAGCTTCCTCTGGGTGAAGAGCTGGGCTTGGTATTCCCGGATGTGCCGCGGGCCCAAGCGATCCGGAGGACACTGAAAATGTCGAGCGAATCGTTCGATGCTGCGGATGTAACGCTTTACGGTAGCCTCGGAGTAATGACGACGCTGGAGTTCCTCCAGCATGATTTTGCGTAGATGGGTCACAGGGACCTCCTTGTGACCCACAATTTATCTGACGGTGAGCACCACCACTGCCGACCTCACCCACGCGGTAGCGTCCGTCGCGCGAGCGGCTTCGTTCTGACGGGCTAAGCGGAAGTTACGCCCCGGGGGACGTACTCTCAACGATTCGGGCCAGAAGTCCTTCTTTCTAGGAAACGCTGGTTGGGCACTCTCAATTCGATGGAGACATCGCCGATCAAGCGTCAGGTTTGAGTGATCACTGCCGTGGGAAAGCACACCAGAAATTATGGTCCATTAACAGTCCACGAATTGTTCCCGAGCCGTACTAAAACGTTTCTGTAGCGCCATCCGTGCCGCGTGTTTTCAGTTAGTTACGGTCGAAATTGTTCAATTGCCCGAACGCTGAGATTCAAATTAGGACACTACTTCGGGCATAGGGCTACAACAATGCCTGATCCATCGGCGCCCCCTGAGAAAAACGACGCGACTTTTAACCTTCAGCGCCAGGTCCTTTTTCTTTCCGAGATGTGCGAACGTGTGACGATAAGAAGCGGCTGCTCTTGCTATTAGGGTATGTGATGCGACTTTGTCGCACGCGCCCAAAAGAAGTCAGTGAGTGCACATGGGAACGGTTCTTGCTCATGATGTCCTCAACCCGGATTCCGAGCACAGTTAACGCATCAGCGATGAGGGAACGGTGGCAACGCCAAGGCACCGCTTCTGCGCACATCAATGCGCTCCGTTTTTGCCCAGCTAACTTGATCAGCCTCTGCAACCCTGCGTCGAATTCCGAGGTCTGCATGTAGTCGGCAAATCCACGAAACGAGCTATTACGCCACCCCATGTTCGAAGAGTCGCGTCGCGCATGGCGCAAGCCTCCGAGCTTTCGCAAGTGCAC
>PKXK01000095.1:5682-27203 GCA_003132325.1 Acidobacteriaceae bacterium | reverse complement strand
TCTGCATCAGTTCGAACCCAGCCGCGCAGTATCTGGTGGCGCGCGGGGCGCGCATGGCCCAGGCGATGAATGCCGAGCTCTTTGTCGTCTATACCGACCTGGGGCAGGACTCGAGCGAAGCCAATCAGCGGACTCTCGCCGCCAATGTGCGCTTCGCCGAAAACGTTGGGGCAGCGGTGGTGCGGCTGAAAGGCAAGAGCGTGGCCCATGCCGTCGCGGAATTCGTCAACCAGAAACACATCACGCAGGTAGTCTTTGGGCGCTCCGCGACGCGGGGCTGGAAGCGGTATTTCTATCTTTCCGCGATCCATCAGTTTTTGCGCGACGCCCCGGCGGTGGACGTGCACATTGTGACCCAGGAACCCGGCTAACCGTCATGCCCGACCATAAACACATTCTCGTAGTCGACGATGAATCCCAGATCACGCGGGTGCTGCGGACTTCTCTGTCCAGCCACGGATACGACATCCGCGTTGCCAACGACGGCGAAACGGCGCTCGAGATCATGAAAGACTGGGCGCCGGATATGGTCATCACCGACCTGGCCATGCCCAACATGGACGGCCTGGAATTGTGCCGGCGCCTGCGGACGAAAACGCAGATTCCCATCATCGTGCTCTCGGTGCGGGGTGAGGAGCGGACCAAGGTTCAGGCCCTGGATGCGGGCGCCGACGATTACGTCACCAAGCCGTTCGGCATGGAGGAACTCCTGGCGCGCGTCCGTGCCAGTTTCCGCCGCTCGCGCACGGAAGAGTCGGACCTCGAGCCAATAGAAACGGGCGACTTTAAAATCGATCCTGGAGCCCGCAGCGTTTTGGTAAATGACCGTGCAGTTCACCTAACGCCGAAAGAATTTGACTTGCTCGNNCTTGAGCCCTCGCCAAATTCCCCGCGCTATATTGTGACCGATCCCTGGGTGGGTTACCGCTTCGAGCCGGGCGATTGACCCGCTAGAACTCACGTAGGGACAGCCGCTCCCGGCTGTCCAAGCCGAGCAACGCTCGGCAGTCGCCAGCGCCAAGCGCATCGGGTCGGACCGGCCCACCTGCCTTTCTTTATGACTTCCTTACGAACTCCTTACTCCCCTCTTACGGCACCCAGAATCTAATCGAGATGGCACGGAAGAATATCCGAACGCACCGGAATGATCTATTTCTTGCTCACGTTAATTGCGCTGGCTCTGGCCTTTTTGTTGTGGTTCCTGGCGGCGCTTATCCGAGAAAGCCGACAACTCCGGCCACGTGGGGGGAACGCTGCACGACCCCGAGGCGGACCGGTCAGCCGACGTGGAGACTGATCTTTATGAATCCTGGAACAACTCGAGACAAGAGCATGGGCAAGACAATAGGGAAGCGCACGGTACTCATGGTGCTGGGCGCGCTGCTGTTCACGCTTCCACTGCACGGGCAGCAGACCGTTTCTGACGCGCCTTCGGCCCCAAGTCCGCTCTCTACGCCTTCGATCACGGGCCCGCTTCAGGCTTCCGCCCCCGTCATTTTTGATGGCGGACCTTTGGGCAAGCTCGACTTGGATGGAATTGTCAGCGGGATGGGCCTATGGCAGGGAAATCACATTCCCGGTGATAACCCTACGCAACCGGCTCTGAGTAATGGCCAGGTCTTCATTCAGAAGACCACCGGCTGGTGGCAGTTCTACGTCCAGGCGGGTGCCTATAACATTCTGGCCCTTGGGACGCCGTTTCTCTCCACAGAAAAGGCGATCACCGACCTCTACGGCCCGGTGCCGGTCGCTTACCTGAAGCTAGCGCCGGGAAAGAACACCTCCATTTTGGTCGGTGCGCTGCCTACATTAATGGGCGATGAGTACACCTTCGACTTCGAAAACATGAACATCGAGCGCGGCCTGTTGTGGAACCAGGAAAACGCCGTGAATCGCGGAATCCAGGTGAATCAGACCTTAGGTAAATTCACCGCCTCGATGAGTTGGAACGACGGCTACTATTCCAACCGTTACTCGTGGCTGAGCGGCTCCTTAACTTATACCAACGGGCCCCATGGCTTGGCGTTCGTCGGTATGGGGAACCTCGGGCAGACAGCCTTTCAAACTCTGGCCACACCTGTGCAAAACAACGGCAGTATGTATGCCCTAATATATACTTACACAAAAGGGAACTGGATCGTTCAACCATACTTTCAATTCGGCAACGTGCCGACCAATCGGAAAATCGGTGTGGTGCAGGGAGCGTCGACCCGAGGCGGTGCGGTGTTAGTGAATCACACCTTCAAACACGGGTTCTCGCTCTCGGGGCGCGGGGAATACATCGCAAGCACGGGGAGTGCCGCTGAACAAACCGTCAATCTGTTGTTCGGTCCGGGCAGCGCGGGCTGGTCGATCACGCTGACACCCACTTTTCAATACCAGCGCTTCTTCACTCGCGGGGACCTTTCCTTTGTTCGGGCGACCAGCTACACGCCGGGTGACGTCTTCGGTCCTACGGGCATGAACCAAAACCAGCCCCGTGGTGTAATTGAAGTGGGCTTCCTGTTTTAAGGTCAATTGCAGCGGTTTCGTGGATATGGAGTGATTATTGGGGAGGGCGATCATGCAGGACATTGTGTGGACAGCAGTTACAATCGCGTTCTTTGTGATTGCAATTACTTACGTGCGATTTTGCGAGCGCATGAAGTGAGGAGAACGAAATGAACTTGGAATCGATCATCATGCTGATTGTGAGCGCAGGTTTGATGGTCTACCTGCTCTATGCGTTGCTGAGACCGGAGAAATTCTGAAATGACAATCAATGGCTGGATACAGATCGGCGTATTTCTGGCTCTGATCCTGGCGATCACGAAGCCGCTCGGCGTGTACATGGCAAGAGTGTTTAGCCGTGAGCGCACCTTTCTCGACCCCGTGGCTCGGCCGATCGAGCGCTTGCTTTATCGCGTGACCGGCGTCGATGAAGAGCACGAGATGCGCTGGACCGAATACGCTTTCTCCATGCTGCTGTTCTGCGGCGCCTCCATGCTGCTGCTTTATTTGATCCAGCGGGTGCAGCAGTTTCTGCCGTGGAATCCGCAGAAGTTCGGGGCCGTCGCTCAGGCACTGGCTTTTAACACCGCCGCGTCCTTCAACACCAACACCAATTGGCAGGCCTATTCGGGCGAGTCCACCATGAGCTATCTCACGCAAATGGCTGGCTTGGCCCGCGATAACTTCGGGTCGGCGGCGGTGGGGATTGCGCTGGCGATCGCATTCGTTCGCGGCATCGCGCGCAAGGAAAAGGAGACCATCGGAAATTTCTGGGTCGATATGACCCGCTCCGCCCTATGGGTGCTGCTGCCGATCTGCATCGTCTATGCCCTGGCCCTGGTTTCGCAGGGAGCCGTGCAAAACCTCAGGCCGTATGACACCGCGAAGCTGATCGAGCCGCAACAGGTCCAGAAAACTGGAACGGACGGCAAACCGATGGTTGGGCCGGATGGCAAAGCGGTGATGGACACCGTCACCGACCAGACCATTGCGCAAGGGCCGGTTGCTTCTCAAGAGGCGATCAAGATGCTGGGTACGAACGGCGGCGGATTTTTCAACGCCAACAGCGCCCATCCCTTTGAGAATCCCACACCGCTCAGCAACCTTCTGCAAATGCTTTCCATCTTCGCCATCCCGGCAGGTCTCACGTACACCCTGGGCCGAATGACGGGGTCGCAGCGTCACGGCTGGGCGGTTTGGGCGGCGATGGCGCTTCTGTTCTTGTGCGGGGTTACGACGGCTTACTGGGCCGAGTCCCGAGGCAATCCTCTGCTGCACGGAGTCGGCCAACACGCCACCGCGATGCAGCCGGGCGGCAACATGGAAGGCAAGGAAGTGCGCTTTGGCATCGCTAACTCCGCGTTGTTCGCCACCGTCACCACCGACGCGAGTTGTGGAGCCATCAACGGCCAACACGATTCGTTTACTCCGCTGGGCGGAATGGTACCGCTGGTCAACATCATGCTCAGCGAGACCGTTTTTGGCGGCGTAGGCGCTGGACTGTACGGCATTTTGATTTATGTGGTGCTGTCGGTGTTCATTGCCGGGCTCATGGTCGGGCGAACGCCAGAGTATCTGGGCAAGAAGATTGAAGCCTACGACGTGAAGATGGCGATGCTGGTCACGCTGGTTTTCCCGCTGATCATTCTCGTGCTCACGGCCATTTCATCGGTCGAGGGATTTGGCACATCGAGCATCAGCAATGCGGGTCCACACGGCCTGACGCAAATCCTTTACGCGTTCACGTCCATGGCGGGGAACAACGGTTCCGCTTTCGGCGGATTGAACGCCAACACGCTGTGGTACAACACCGCGGGCGGGATCACGATGCTGGTGGGACGGTACTTCATGATCATTCCCATGCTGGCGATTGCCGGCAACCTGGCGAAGAAGAAAACGGTGCCTGCTTCGGCGGGTACGTTCCCAGTGACTACGCCCCTGTTTACCGTTCTGCTGGTGTCGGTGATTGTGATCGTGGGAGCGCTGACATTTTTCCCGGCCCTTAGTTTGGGGCCCGTACTTGAACACCTGCAGATGATGGCAGGGAAAACTTTCTGAGGCGGAACTTCCTGAGGCAAGACATGGCAGAAAAGAAAAGCAAGAGTTTGTGGGACGCGAAAATCATCCGGCGAGCGCTGGGCGATGCCGTGGTCAAACTCGATCCCCGCACCATGATGAAGAATCCGGTCATGTTCGTGGTCGAGGTTGGCAGCCTGGTGACGACCATCCTGTTATTCCGCGGGAAGCAGAGCTTCGCATTCAACCTGCAGATCACACTTTGGCTCTGGTTCACCGTGTTGTTCGCGAACTTCGCCGAAGCCATGGCCGAAGGACGCGGCAAAGCGCAGGCGGACACGCTGCGCAAAGCCCGATCTGAAACCGAAGCCAAGCGCTTGCTGGCGAATGGGACGACAGAAACGATTCCGAGTGCCAAGCTGCGCTCAGGCGATATCGTGATGGTAACCGCGGGCGAACTCGTCCCGGGCGATGGCGAAGTCATCGAAGGCGTCGCCTCGGTGGACGAGTCCGCGATCACGGGAGAATCCGCGCCCGTCATCCGCGAAGCCGGAGGAGACCGGTCGGCGGTTACCGGAGGCACGCGCGTNNATTCTGCTGGCCGGCCTGACCATCATTTTTCTGCTCGCTGTGGTCACGCTGCAGCCTTTCGCGATTTACTCAGGATCGCCGCAGACGGTATTTGTGCTGGTCTCGCTGCTGGTCTGTCTCATTCCAACTACGATCGGCGGCCTGCTTTCGGCGATCGGCATTGCGGGCATGGACCGCCTGGTGCAGCACAATGTGCTGGCGATGTCCGGGCGCGCCGTGGAAGCGGCCGGGGACGTGAACACGCTGCTGCTCGATAAGACGGGAACGATCACGCTCGGCAACCGCCAGGCCGCCGAGTTCATCCCCGCGCCGGGGATCACCACGGCGGAGATGGCCGATGCCGCGCAGCTCTCTTCTCTCGCCGATGAGACGCCCGAAGGCCGGTCGATTGTTGTGTTGGCGAAAGAGAAGTACAGCCTGCGCGGACGCGAGTTGGCTTCTCACGAAGCGGTGTTCGTCCCTTTCACCGCGCAAACCCGCATGTCGGGCGTGAACCTCGACGGCCGTGAGATTCGCAAAGGAGCGGTCGACGCCATCACCAAGTACCTGCATCAGTTCGGCACCTCGCTGCCGCGCGAGATTCAGGCGAGCGTGGAACAGATCGCTCGCTCCGGAGGAACTCCGCTGGTGGTCGCGGAAAATCAACGCGCCCTGGGCGTGATCTACCTGAAGGACATCGTCAAAGGCGGGATGCACGAGCGTTTCAATCAACTGCGTGCCATGGGGATCAAGACCGTCATGATCACCGGAGACAATCCGCTGACGGCGGCGGCAATCGCGCGCGAGGCCGGCGTGGACGATTTTCTCGCCGAAGCGACCCCGAAAGACAAGATGGATCTGATTCGCCGCGAACAGGCCGACGGCAAACTGGTGGCCATGACCGGCGACGGCACCAACGATGCTCCCGCGCTGGCGCAGGCCGATGTTGGGGTGGCCATGAATACCGGCACGCAAGCGGCAAAAGAGGCCGGCAACATGGTGGACCTCGATTCGAATCCCACCAAGCTCATCGAGGTGGTGGCGATCGGCAAACAGTTGCTCATGACGCGCGGAGCGCTCACCACCTTCTCGATTGCGAACGACGTGGCCAAGTATTTCGCGATCATTCCGGCCATGTTCGCCGGAACCTTTCCCGTGCTGAATGCGCTGAATGTCATGCGCCTTCAGTCGCCGCACTCGGCAATACTTTCTGCCGTTATTTTCAACGCGCTCATCATCGTTGCCCTGATTCCGCTGGCGCTGCGAGGGGTCAAGTACAAGGCGATGAGCGCCGAATCTCTGCTGCGGCAGAACCTGCTGGTGTATGGATTCGGAGGACTGGTGGTTCCATTCATCGGCATCAAGGCGATTGACATGTTGATCACTGGCATCAGGCTGATTTAGGAATTTGTAATTTGTGATTTGTGATTTGCAATTTAGAAGCATCGCTGCCGATATGTTGAGCTTAGTTCTCAAATTACAACTTACAAGTCGCAATTACAAATGAAAGTCGCTCACTAACAGAGAAATACAATGAAAAAGAATCTCATTACGGCAATACTCATGACGATTGCGACGACGGTGCTGTTGGGAATTCTATATCCCCTGCTGGTGACCGGACTCGCGCAGTTGATCTTCCCCAAGCAGGCCAACGGCCAGCTCATCCACGCGAAGGATGGAGCGGTGATTGGTTCGCGGCTGATTGGGCAGCCATTTTCGGGGCCGGGATACTTCCATTCACGGCCATCCGCCGCGGGTGCCGCGGGCTATGATGCAACCGCCTCGGGAGGTTCGAACCTGGGTCCGACCAACGCGCAGTTGACGACTCGCGTCAGTGGAGACGTTGCCAAGCTGCAAGCCGAAAATCCCGGCGTTCCCATCCCGGTCGATCTGGTGACGACATCGGGATCGGGACTCGACCCGGACATCACGCCAGCGGCGGCCCAGTTCCAGATTCGGCGTGTGGCCGCGGAACGTAAGATTCCGGAAGCTGAGGTCGCACGCCTGGTCCTTGAGCACTCCGAGAACCGGCAATGGGGATTCCTGGGGGAGCCGCGCGTCAACGTCCTCGAACTAAACATCGCGCTCGATGCGCGCTACGGGCGAATTTAATAGAAGTAGGCCGTTCTTAGCGCGGCGAATGAATCACGCTTAGCGCGCCCGCGGCCACGGAAATCTCGGCGGGCGTCTCGCACACGTACTCTCCGTCAGCGTAGATCTCGATCGGAGTTTCGGTCTGCACGTGCACGCGCTCCGTCCGCGAGTATTCAACTTCAGGCACAAGGAGATGCCTCCCGAAGTACACCGTCGGAAACAAGCTAAGCAGCTTAAGCGGGCTCAACTTGCTGATCCGGCAAACGTCGAGCTTACCGTCCGCAAAATCCGCTTGCGGCGCAATGCGCATGCCGTCTCCATAAAACTGGGTGTTGGCGAATGCGGCGAGCAAAGTGAGCTTTCCGGCCTCGGCGCGATCGGCGCCATTGATCTGTGTCAGCCGCATGGAAAAGGCTGGGAGTTTGAGCAGCAGCGGCAATAGCGCCAGGGCATAGCCACCATGTCCGCGCAGCCAGCGCGGCATCCGATTGGCGCTCCGAGCCGCGGCAGAGTCCAGGCCGCACCCGGCCACACAGCAGAAATAGTGTGTGCGCTCCGGCGAAGCGAACGGTACGATGACCCCAAGATCGACTGGCCGCGCACTCAATTTCCCCGATTCAAAATCACGCCAGACGCGCAACGAGTCTCGCATCGAGCGCAATTTCAGCGCGCGCGCAAAATCATTTCCACTGCCGGAAGGAACAATCAGCACCGGAAGCTTCAGCCGTACCAGCGCCGGAAGATGACGATGAATCGTGCCGTCCCCGCCAAAGATCAGGATGGCATCAGCGTCGCCAGAAGAAGTGGGCAGTCCCTGCGACCACTCGGTTGTCGAGCCGGCTTGAAACAGCTTCAAGTCCGCCGGCGAGGTTCCCAACCCGAAGATGACTGCAGCGCGCATGCGTTCAGCATTAGAGCATATCCGGTGCAGAAATTCGGCGCCCGGAGGTCGGGTTGGTTTTCCTAAGACCTAAGACCTGAGACCTGAGACCCGACCTTTCTCACCTCGGCAGGCACTTCTCCATGAATTCCACCAGATCCTTCTTCATCTTGTCATGCTCGCCGCGATCGACATAAACCATGTGTCCCGAGCCGTAGGTGGCGTAGGAAATATTCTGGCGAGACTGCGCGCTGAGGTCCAGGTGATCCATCGTCCAGTTGGCGGCGGTAAAGGGTGTAGCCAGGTCGTAGTAGCCTTCCATCACCAGAATCTTCATATACGGATTCTTGATCATCGCCGATCGCAGTCCGCCCGCCGTGCTGGAAAGCCTTCCACGGCATTGCCCCACTCCCACTTCTGGAAACCGGGTTGGTCGTAGGCGAACACCCGGTAGGGCATGTCGGATTTGTAGTTCAATTCGGTGCGCAGGTAGTTATTGAACGCCGAGGTGTAAGGCGGCAGAATGGCGGAGCCCGTCGGATCATAGAAATGGTCACCGCCGGGATCAGGGCTGCTGAAACGGCCATCGAGGCGCCCCACAACCAGTTTCTGATCGAGCAGCAGTTCGTGCGTGAACGTGGGAACGTCAATTCTCAGGTTGTGCGCTTCGATCACTTCTGGCCGCAGCCCAATGTAGCGGGCGAGTTGCTCGACAATCTTGCGATGTTCTTCCGGCGTCATCGCGTCGCCTTTGCCTAGAGCCAGCGCGTATTCATTGGACGACCAGCGTACGACTTCCTCGCGCGTCTTCGCCACGTCCTCGGTGAGATCGGCAGCCAGCTTGTGATGATAGCCCGCGATCATGTTGAACGTGGGTACCAGCAGAAAATAGGGCAGGTCGTTCGATTTGTTCCATTCCAGTGTCTGGAAATCCACCGCCATCGAAAGCAGGGTCACGCCGTTGAAAGCGATGCCGTGATCCGCCAGATATCCGGCAATGCCGGCGGCGCGCGTCGTGCCGTAACTTTCCCCTAGCAGGAACAGCGGAGAACTCCAACGATCGTAGCGGGAAATGTAGAGACGGATGAACTCTCCAAAGGCCTGTACGTCGCCTTTTACGCCCAGAAACTTCTTCGTAAGTTCGGCGTTTGCGGCCCGCGAATAGCCGGTCGCCATGGCGTCCACCATGACAATGTCACTGCGGTCGAGCAGCGTGTCGGGATTGTCTTCCAGACGGTAAGGCGCGGCCGGCATGAAGCCATTCGCCTGCAGCACCACGCGCTTCGGCCCGAGCGCCCCCATGTGCAGCCACACCGATGCGGATCCGGGGCCGCCGTTGAACGAGAACGTCAGCGGACGCTTTGCCGCATCCTGTCCGTCGAGCGTATAAGCGACGAAAAACATTTCCGCTTCCGTCTTGCCGTCGTCGCGCTTGATGGGGAGCCGGCCGGCCGTCGCCGTATAGCTGAGAGTCTTGCCGTGGAGCGTGATCTGGTGATGCGTGATTACGGTCGGAACTTCCGCGACATCGTAATGTTCTTCCTTGTCAGCCGCTTCGCTCGCGTCGGTTTTGGCCGACTCGGCGGGCTTGCCGCTCTCCGCCGTCTTATCTGGAGTTGCGGCACTCGCAGGCGTTGTTTGCTTCTTATCTTTCTTGGATGCGGCCTGCTTCGCGCTCTCGGGCGTGGTGTCCTGGTTTTGCTGCGCAACCGTGAACGGAATCGCTAGCACCGCGAAAAGAAGAACTGTCAGAATCCTCATGCGTGTCTCCGGAGAAAAGAGTTGGACCAGCATTATAAAGGGTCTTCACTATTGCGCTTGGAAAACCTTCGCCCAAAGGTCCACAATTCCGCTGGACCCAATCCCATCGCAATCTCCGGGAGTTCGGCTCTGGTCGGGGGGTTTTTTCGCAGCCACCCCTGTCCCGCCGGAGGCAACTCCAGACGTGCTAAAATTTGTTGCGCCTGAAATGCTTCCACCGGCTCGGGGGCGCACCAGAACTCTCCATCCCGACAGCGACGGACTAAAAAGTGGCCCAGAACCCCAACGTCCAAAACGACTCGATCACCTACGCCGATGCCGGTGTCAGCATCGATCGTGGCAACCGCACCAAGCAACGCATCAAGTATCTGGCCCACAAAACCTTCACCAAGGGAGTGCTGAGCGAGATCGGCGGATTCGGCGGGTTGTTTTCGGTCGACAAGAAATATTTGGATCCGGTGCTGGTTTCAAGCGTGGATGGCGTGGGCACCAAGTTGAAAGTCGCCTTCGACATGAGCATGCATCACACCGTCGGCGGCGACCTGGTTAATCACTGCGTCAACGACATCGCGGTGCAAGGTGCGGCGCCGTTGTTTTTCATGGACTACCTGGCCACGGGAACGCTGGATCCGGAGATCGCCGAAAGAGTTGTCGGCGGCCTGGCCGAAGCCTGCAAGCATAACGGCTGCGCTCTGATCGGCGGCGAGACCGCGGAAATGCCGGGGTTTTATCCCGATGGCGAGTACGACCTCGCCGGATTCATTGTTGGAGTAGTCGAACGCGACCGCGTCATCAGCGGCAAAGATGTGCAAGTGGGGGATTGCGTTCTCGGCCTGCCCTCCAACGGCCTGCACACCAACGGATACTCGCTGGCTCGCAAACTGCTCTTTGAAGTTGCCGGCTATTCTCTGGAAACTTTTGTCAGCGAGATCAAGAACAAAGTCGGCAACGAACTCATGCGCACCCACCGCAGCTACTGGTCGATCATTCGGAAGATGATCGCGGGCGAATGTGTTGCCGCGCTGGCGCATATCACCGGCGGCGGCATCACCGAGAACCTGCCCCGAGTGCTGCCCAAAGGCACGTCGGCCGTGATCGAACGCGGCACCTGGCCGGTTCTGCCCATCTTTGAACATTTGCAGAAACTTGGCAACGTCGCGGAGGAAGAAATGCTTCGCACCTTCAACATGGGCCTCGGCATGCTGATCGTGGTTCCCGCCAAGAAGTTCAAGAAGGCGCAGACCCTGCTGGAGCGCGCCGGAGAAAAGTTTTATAGCGTCGGCCGCATCGTCAAGGGCGATCGCAAGGTTGTGTTCAGCTAGGAACGGGCTTCTAGCTTTTGGCTCTTAGCTTTTGGCTCTTAGCGACCCCTTTTATGAATTGTCATCCTGAGCCAAGCGAAGGATGACAAGCCCGGTCATTGTCTGGTATGAAAAATCTCGGCATTCTGCTTTCCGGACGCGGTTCCAATTTTGTGGCCATCGCCGACAGCATTGCGGCTGGCCGGATACCTGATGCCCGCATTGCGGTCGTGATTTCAAATCGCGCCGATGCTCCCGGCGTCGAAACTGCCCGCCAGCGAGGCCTCAACGCGCTCGTCATTGCATCGAAAGGTAAGCCGCGCGAGCAGCACGACCGCGAAGTTGTGGCTGCGCTCCTCGACAACAAAGTCGATCTCATCTGCCTAGCCGGATACATGCGCCTGCTTTCGCCCTGGTTCGTGCGGCAGTTCCCCGCGAAAATTCTCAATATCCATCCGTCCTTGCTGCCCTCCTTCCCGGGACTCGAAGCCCAGCAGCAGGCCTTCGCCTATGGTGTGAGAGTGTCCGGCTGCACGGTGCATTTTGTGGATGAGGAACTCGATCACGGCGCCATCATCGTGCAGAAAACGGTCCCCGTGCTCGACTCCGACGACGAGCACACGCTGGCGGTACGAATTCTGGAGCAGGAACACATCGCCTACATCGAAGCAATCAAGATCGTGCTGGAAGGGAAATTTGAAATTGCCGGCCGGCGAATGGTGAAAAGTCAGAAGTCAGAAGTCAGAAGTCAAATTGAAGAAGTAAAACCGACCAATTTGGGTGTGAGAAGAGCACTGCGAATTGAGCGGGGCAGGCGTTAGATCTCAGGGGTGGAACACTTTGAGAAACTGCAGGAGCGGACAAGAAACTTTGCACTACGCATCATCAAACTATTTCGCTCGCTGCCCAAGACTGACGAGGCTCGAATATTAGGTAAGCAACTCCTTCGCTCGGGTACTTCGATTGGGGCTAACTACCGCGCCGCTTGCCGAGCCCGCTCTCGTGCGGAATTCGTCGCGAAACTCGGTATTGTACTGGAAGAAGCCCTCGAAACAGCTTTCTGGCTGGAGGTGATGCGGGATGCTGGAATCTTCCCCGAGGCAAAGTTGCGTGGGATCGTTCAGGAAGCCAAAGAACTCGTCGCTATCTTTGTCGCGTCCGTCCGAACGGCAAAGGGTTTTACTTCTTCAATTTGACTTCTGACCTCTTACTTCTCCTACATCAGCAATTCGTTCGTTCTGCGCGCGATCGGGTGCTGCATCACTTCAAGCTCGTTCTTCACCAGGTTCAATCCATACACGCACTGCTCAAATCTTTGCGACAGTTGCGCGAATAGCGGCGCCACCTTCGCGTATTCGAAATCTTCGAACTTCGAGACGATGTAGTAGCTTTCTCTTCCCGCTTTCACCCAATCTACGAAATTTTCGACGCGCTGGCGGCGCAGGCGATAGTGGTTGATGCTCTCCGGAAACATGCCAGCGTAGAACAGCGTGAAGTCGCCAATGTGTTTGCGGACCTGACGCTCGCGGTCGAACGAGGGCGCCGGCCCGTAGATCGGGTCCGACTCGATCAGCATCTTGCCTACATCGTTTAACGGCTTCCCCGCCGCGTTGCGGATTTTCAACAGCTGCTCGGCATCGCAAAACTCGGACAGTAGATGCGCGACGTAACTCACGACTTGCGGATCGCGAATCCCAATCTCCTGGGCGTAATGACGTCCGACCAGTTCAACAAACAACTGCTGTAGCGGATGCGTCTCCGGAATCTCCATGGCCCCTACTTCCTCCTCGAACCCTGGCCCCTCTCATTTCTATCGGAACAAGAACTCGTGCGGATTAGATACCGTGAATCGACGATCAATGCAAGTGACCATTGAGCCACTATGTCATTAGACGTCCGTGCGGGGCGCGGTGTTTCGGTGCTATCTGTTGGCAGCCAAAGGTGGCGGCTGCTAATTTCCGCATCGCCTGGATCGAAAACTTGGTTCCCGGAATCTATTCACAAGGAAACACAAAGAAGCGCGGAGGCAGAGTGGAGCGAATCAACATTTCTAGCGGAGCGCCGTGGGAGCCGATCGTCGGTTACTCCCGTGCGATTCGCGTCGGCGCGCATATTCATGTTGCGGGCACAACCGCAACTGGAGCCGACGGCAAAATCGTCGGAGCGGGCGATGCGTACGCCCAGGCGGTTCAGACCCTCAAGAACATTGAACGCGCGCTGAAGCAGGCTGGAGCTTCATTGAAAGATGTGGTTCGCACGCGCATGTTCCTTACCAACATTGCGGATTGGGAAAAAGCAGGAAAAGCGCACGGGGAGTTTTTCCGCGACATTCGTCCCGCGAGCACCATGATGGCGATCACGGCCTTGGTCTCTCCAGAAATGCTGCTGGAAATCGAAGCGGAAGCGATCGTGCCCGAAGAAAAGTGAGTGAGATGGCGGAAGCCGGTAGCAAAGGCGGGCTTCCGCCATCATTTTCGCGGATCGCGTGAGCCGCTAACGGCGGCCTTTCTTGCGGGCAACTTTCTTTGCCGCTTTCCGGGCTGGCTTCTTCGCCGCTTTCTTCTTCTTCTTCGCGGGTTTGGCCTTTTTCTTGGCGGCCGGCTTTTTGGCAGCTTTCTTGGCTGGCTTCTTGGCCGCCTTTTTCTTTGCCGGAGCCTTCTTGACTGGAGCTTTCTTGGCAGGCGCCTTCTTCTTCGGCGGCCCACCTTGGCCGCCGCCACCCGAGGGCGTTACAGGTGCGGGTGTTGCCACAGGCTCCCGTACCGGAGGCGCGGGAAGCTCGTCGTCTTCCTCCACCAGGGCTGGTTCTTCTTCCTCTTCTTCTTCTTCGTCTAGATCTTCTTCCAGCGATTCGCCATAGGCGCCGCTGTCGCTGAATTCATCGGTCTCATCGTCCCGACCATAGAGGGTCGGATCATCAAAGCGCATATCTCCTCCTGCGTATTTGCGGTCACCCGCGCGTATTCACGAGCAGGGCCAGGAATTAGGACAACGGCTGCGAAACTGCAGTGCTTTCTGGTAACGGCGCGTGATTATAGCACGGCGCAGTTTCACCGGCAGTATCGTGCATTCTCCGCCGATTTGCGAGCAAAATTATTCGAGAGGAAAGAGCCGCCATCCATGGGGAGAATTAAAAGCGAAATCGAGGAGTGGCGCCCTACTCGTACGCCAGCGCGTCGATGGGATCTTTCTGTGCCGCCTTGAACGACGGATACAGCGCACCGGCGACCGCGCTGGCCAGAGCAATCAAGGCAGCCCGCGCAATCCATGCCCCGGCCAGGACCATCGGCGTGAGGGGCAGCCTATTGTGAATCAGGCTCCGGGCCACCACGCTCGCCAAGATGCCCAGCAGAATGCCTCCCACCGCCAGCAGCGCCGTTTCCCGAAGCACCACGTTCACGATATAGGACTTCGACGCACCCATCGACTTCAGAATGCCGATTTCACGCGTCCGCTCCATTACCGCCGTATACATCGCCTGAAAAATCACCAGGACCCCGATGACCACCGCAATCCCGATCACCACATCGATAAAGGTCGAAAGGCCGGGAATGTGGGTCGGCGTCATCATGGAAAGGTACGTGGCCATCGAACTGGCGACGTAGCGTTCCATCCCCGGCACCTGTTTGATCTCGTCGACAACCGCATCCGCGTTGGCGGGATCGTCGAGCTTGAGGTACATCACCGAGGCCTTATCCTTGCCGCCGGTAAGATCCTGCAAGGTGCCCAGGGGAAGGAATTTCCGCCCACCCTTACCGCGCTCGACAATGCCGCAAATGCGGAAGGGGTTGTTGAGGATCTCGATCGTGTCGCCGACTTTGGAGTGCTTGGACTGGGCAAATAAATCGTCGACCAGCACATCATTCGGACCCTGAAACGGACCGCCCTGCAGATAGTGAAAGCCGCCCGACATGCTCTCGTAACTCGGCAGATCGATTCCCGCGATGATCTCCAGCGCGCCGGAGGTTGAGACCTGCGTGATCACCGGAGCGACGTGTTCCACGTGCGGCAGTTTGGCCAGAACCCCCGCCACCTTGATCGGCATCGGGCTGCCGGTCAGCCCGGCAATGAAAGACGATCCCGGAGGCAGCACAATCACATCCGCCCCGATGCCTGCGGTCCGCGTGCGTGAATCCTGCAGCATCCCCAGCGAGAACCCAACAATCAGCAGAATCATCGCGACTTCCAGCGCCACCGCCACAATGCTAATCAGCGAGCGTACCGGCCGATGCACCAGGTTCCCGACGATCATGCGATTCATCATGCTTTTTCTGGAGAACTACCTCCTGTGGCTTTCCGACCCTTTCGCCGCCGCCCTGGTGTTGGACGAATCGAGGTGCACCACCTCAGCTCCCGGCGGCTGCTCCAGCGCAAACTGATCGTCGGTCAGCGCGCGATTGATTTCCAGCTTGACCATGCTCAGGATGATGTCGTAATTCTCTCGCGGCCGCTCGATCTCGATCGTACTCGGGAAGGTAGTCCCCGCGTAGTCTTTGTAGTCATGGTAGTGAGCGTCGGTCGCGACGTTTCCTTGTTGGTCGTAGATCCTTTGCCGGCGCGGCAGCAGGTCAGTTCGGCTGAACTCGATTTTGCGCCACAAATACCATCCCTGGGGCCCCTTGCGGATGACGGCCAGCGCGTAATTCGGCTGCTCGACCCGATGCTTCTTCGCGTCCAACACGGTTTCATAACCGTTTTCCATCACCGCAATCTCGTCCCGCCCGACTTGCGGTATCAGCAGCGCGTCGTAAATGTACTGCGGCCGCATGTTCTCCAGCCGCTTGTCGGGCTGGTAGTTGTCGCCATCGTCCAGGCCCACGAAGAACTTGTTCTTCGGAGGAATCCAGAGCTTGAATTCCTGCCCGTCGCTCACCATATCGAAAGCCGTGTTTCGCACCAGCGGCAGGAGGCCCTTCATGCGGAGCATGGCCGGCTTGCGCGCCAGCACGTAACCGCGAATTTCTTTGTAATCGGTGATGCGGCCGTTCTTTTGGTCCCCAGCCGAAGCGTCAATATCCACGGTCGCCTGCATCGACTGAATCTTGGCAGCCTGCGCGTTGACGTATTCGATCAGATCCTGCTGAGTCGCCGTCTTCAGCGGCTGGTTGGAGAACTGACGGTCCAGAGTCCGCGTGCGGAACAGACACCCGCTCAGCGGGAAAGTGGCCGCCGTCAGAAATAATAGACAAAGCAAGCGCAGATGAGGACGATACATTCTTATGCCAGTACCTGAGAACCTTTCGCCACTTGGGTATTTGATTAGTATAAGGCAGCAAACGGTTCAGCGCTCAGCAGGAAACACTCTGGCTTCGTATCAGGGGATCGCTTTAGGGATCCTGCCAGGCTTCGTATCAGGGTATCGCTTTAGCGATACCACTAAGGTCTTCAAAATCAGACCCCCCTTTGACAGCCTGCGGAAATACTCCGCGTAGCCCTTGATTTTGGGTGGAGCAGCGCTTCAGCGCTGCAGTAAGCGCATTGTCTTGAGTCCGGCTTTAGCCGCCGAGGGAGCGGCTCTCGCGCACGGACGACTTTTTCCGCGAGCTGTTAGGGGCCGGGTGTCCGAACATCCGACTCTCTCCGCAGCCCGCTTCAGTCGTACCGCGGACTAGCTGTTTACCGCAGCCCAAGTGCGCGCCGATAGGCGACCACGTTCCGATTGTGCTCTTCCAGGCTGCGGGCGAAGCGGTGGTGCCCGTTGCCATCGCTGACGAAGTAAAGGAATTTTGTGCTCTCGGGATGCAGCGCCGCTTCCAGCGCGCCTCTTCCCGGATTCGCGATTGGTCCCGGCGGCAACCCTGGAAAACGATACGTGTTGTAGGGCGATTTCACGGACAAGTCGGCGTGATGCAGGCTTCCCAGATAGGTGCCCGTCACCAGTTCGGCGTAGATCACGCTCGGATCGGCGTCGAGCGCCATCCTTTGCGCCAACCGGTTGTAGTACACGCTGGCCACGCGCGGCCGTTCCTCTGGAGCGGCAGTTTCTTTTTCGACGATCGACGCCATGGTCACGATCCGCGGGACGTCCGAGTTCAGCCCAATCTGCTGCGCCACCTGCCGGAACTGATGGACCATCGTCGCCGCCATTTCCTCTAAGGTCTCGGTCCGCGTGAACTCGTAGGTGTTGGGGAAGAGATACCCCTCAAGCGACTTGGCCTCCGGCGCAAGATCCGAGATCATCTGGGTCTGAGTTTCGGCAATATGAACAAAATCGGCCGCCGATCCGAGCCCCGCGTCTTCCATCGCCTTGGCGATATCGAACACCGTATAGCCCTCGGGAATGGTGACGGTGTGGAAGTAGATATCGCCCCGCCCGATCCGCTCGTGAACTTGTGGAAGAGTAGCCGCGCGCTCGAAAAGATACTCGCCCGCCTTCAACGATGGCTTGCGATGCCACGCGTGCCAGAACCGGAAAGCAAGTTCGCTGCGAATCACGCCCGCCTTCTTCAACTCCGCCGCAATGCGCCGCGTCGAATACCCGGAATGCAGCAGCAGAGAAGTATTGGCTGGAGGCATAATCGGCACATAGACCTGCCAAGCCAGCCAGCCGCCAACGGCGAGAACGACAATCAAGAACAGTGTGATCAGCGTGCGCAAGGTTCCAGTGTAGAGGCCTTTTCAGATTGCCACAAAGTGGCCAGAGTACAGGGACTGTCTAGCACTCTTGACGATTTTCTCGGCGCTCTCCGCGTCTCGGCGGTGAAACGGTTTCTACTCGCCCAGCCAATCCGCATACGGCTTCATCGACTCGACGTGGTCGAACACAATCTTGATCGCGCCCGTGATCGGAATGGCGAGCACCAATCCGATGGCGCCCCAGACCGCTCCCCAGAACAGCAACGCGATCGTGACTGCCAGCGGATTGAGTCGCAGGCGGTTTCCCAGCAGCTTGGGATAGAGCACATTCAGCGCGAAAAGATGCAGCCCGATTACGCAAAACAACACGATCAACAGGTCCCCGGCGTCCAGTTGCCCCAGTCCGACCAGGATCGGCGGCACCATCGCCAGTACAATTCCGAGGTAGGGAACCAGGCTCAGAAAGCCGCTGAGAAAGCCGACGAAGTAGAAGAAGGGAACGTGCAGCAACCCGAAAATCGCCACGCTCACGGCCGAAATCAGCAGCCCGATCAGCAGGTTCCCCACAATGAAACTCTGCAACATCTTCCCGATCAGCCCCAGGGTCACGAAAACCGTGTTCCGGTGACGCAAAGGAAACAGCATCACCGTGGCCGACCGCGCGTGGCTCTGCCAGGTCAGCAGAAAATAAGCCAGGAACGGGATGAACGACGCTGACAGCAGGATGTCGGTCAAAGTACCGGCTCCGTGGGTGAGCACCTCGGTCCAGCTCTTCACCTGCCGCACCGGCACCACATTCGAGGGCTCGGGCTCGCCAACCGCCTCGCCCGTCCTTTCAAGGTTCTCCGCCTGCTGCCGGAAGGGCTGCAGGATGGAACGGATCTTCTGCGAATACTTCGGAACGTTGTCCGCGAAAATAGCGGCTTGATTGTAGGACGCCGCCGTGATGCCATAGAACGCCGCCAGCAGCACGACCACGCTGATCAACGCCCCGAGAGCTCGCGGAACGTGCAAATACTCCAATGCCTGCACCACCGGAGAGAGCATAAAACTCAGCAGGATGGCAAAGAACAGCACCGCCAGCACCGATTCGCCGTAGTACGCGAACAGAACGATCAAGCCGATGCCAAGCAGCGTCAGCGACCAGTGATGCCCGCGGGGTGTTTCTGAGATCTCCATACTTTGCGCTTACTCACCCCTCTCCCGACTGGCCCACAATTTTGCCTCAGCGCCGCGGGAATTGCATCACCGGAATTGCGGTTAGACCTTTGGTTAGACCGTATCCGCAGAGTCGGCATCTCGAGGGTTCCCCCGTGAAACCCGGAGCCTGCCCTGAGCGGAGCCGAAGGGTCCCCTGTGGTTTTCAGCTTTTCTCATCCACCACAGCGGACACGGCGGTTCAAAGGGGAACGTTTGATCGGGGCTCCGTGATTTTGGAACAGTGGCCATCTACAATTGACAAATGCACTCCCCGCCCCGCCACAGCCGTATTCTGGCCCTCGATGTCGGCTCGAAGAGAATCGGGGTCGCCGTCACCGACCCCTTGGGCATCACTGCGCAAGGGTTGGATACGATCCAGCGTCAGAACAAACGCCGCGATATGGAAGCCCTGGGACAAGTGCTGGCGAAATACGAAGTCCGGGAGATTGTGGTCGGCCTGCCCCTGCGTTTAAGCGGCGCGGAAGGCACGCAATCGGAAAAGATGCGCCGTTTCGCCGACGATCTGCACGCTCACTTCGGCCTGACCGTCCATCTATGGGACGAGCGTTGGACCTCAACCCAAGCCAACCGCCTGCTGCGCGAAACCGATCTTTCGATCAAAAAGCGTGGGCAAGCGGTTGACCGGATGGCCGCCGTCTTAATTCTTCAATCCTGGCTCGAATCGCACCCCGCACACTGAGGTGTCCTCTGTGCACCCCCGTGTACCCTGTGGTCCAAGCTCTTCGATGGCACTGGATAGACGTTTCTCTAGTGCAGCATCGCCACGTCCGGCGTCACCGACTTGCCATCCAGGTAAAAGCTGACCGCGCCCTCCGCGTCGGTGCGGTAGGTTTTCACACCGGCCTTCTGTAGCCGTTCCAGCACTTCGCGTCGCGGATGTCCATACACATTTCGCACGCCGACAGAAATGACCGCAAAGCGCGGATGCACCGTCGCGAGCAGATCGGCGGAAGTTCCACTCGCGCTTCCGTGATGAGCGACCTTCAGCAGCATTGCTTCCGGGTGCTCTTCCACCACCCGCCGTTCCGCCGGACGTTCCGCGTCTCCCTCGAGCAGAGCGGTCGTCCCGCCAAAAGTGGCCGTGAACACCAGGCAATCGTCGTTCGGCCGCATTGACCCGGTGATTTGGTCGCGCCCGGGAGCGAGCATGTGGAAATGCGCTCCGCCGTAATCGAATGCATCGCCGTCCTTCTTAACGGAAACGTTCATTCCCTCTCTCTGGGCTTGCGCAACGATCGGCGCGAGTTCGCCTACGGGCTTATCGATACCCAGCCAGAGTTCTCGAGGGTGGAAATTTGCCATCACCGCGGGCATTCCGCCGAGGTGGTCGGCATGAGGATGCGTGATGACGACCACGTCCAGATGATCGATGCCTCGATTCCAAAGATAAGAAGAGACCACCTGTTCACCGATATCGAAATCCGAATGCATCCACTGTGGAATGCCTCCGGCATCGATGAGCAGCGCGCGGCCTTCGGGCGTGACCAGTAGAATGGAATCGCCTTGCCCAACGTCAATGGCTGTCATCTCCATCACGCCCGCGCGAAGGTGAGGGCGAGAGGGGACAAACGCGATCCAGCCGGCAACGCCGAACAGCAACGCCACGGAAGCGAACGCGGCCAAGCGCGCGCGCCGAGCCGCCAGCATGGCGAGCCCAAGCGCGGCGATCGAGGCCAAGATCATTGCGAGTGAGGGCATGGCCACGCGCAGGTCGGCGATCGATGTTAAGAAACCCGGGGTTCCGACGACCTGGGACTTGCCGAGCCAGTGCACGGTTCCCGCGATGCCCTCGAGCGCGAGGCCGGAAATCCAAACCGCGGGCTTGGCGAGGGTGGTCGAGATGTATCCCAGGCCGACGGCGGCGGCGGCGGTGGGCATCAGCACCTGGGTGAGCGGAATCACCGCCAGGTTGGCCGGCATTCCCATGGTGGTCGCGCGATGAAAGTGGTAGGCCATGAGCAGCGCCAGCCCCGCCTGCATCAGCGCCGAGATGAAGATCAGCTCGCCCGCACCAATCGCCACTCGCACAAAGATCGCGGGCAGAGTGACGCCGAGGCGCTCCCCGATGAATCTCGTGAGCCGCCCCGCGATCATCCGCAGATCGAGCCGGAACTGCGCCACCTCGGGAGCGACATGCAGATCATAGCTTGAAGCGCGCAGCAGCCGCAGACCGCGCGCGTAGGGCAACGTTGTCCGCTCCAGAATCGGCGAGCCGATGCCCGCGATGATGAAGACGGCAAGAAACGTCAGCTGAAAGCTGGCCCCAAACAGGGCGTGGGGATCGGCGATCAGAACCCCCAGCGCCGCCGCTCCAATCGCGTTCATCATGTTGCGTCCGCGATACAAGAGACGCGCACCTAAGTAGGTCGCCAGCATCAGGGCGGCGCGCCACACCGGTGGGCCGACTCCCACCACGAACGCATAGGCGAACGAGACCACCACGGTCGTGATGGCCGCCACTGCGGGATCCACGCGAACCTGGCGCAACGCCCAGAAAATAGCGAACGCCAGAATGCTCAGGTTCATTCCGGAAACCACCAGCACGTGATACGTGCCCGAGCGCTGGTATTCGGTGCGGGTTGCGTTGCGCAGGAACGATTCTTCGCCGAGAA
>PKXK01000095.1:291-5670 GCA_003132325.1 Acidobacteriaceae bacterium | reverse complement strand
TTGTCGCGCAGATAGCCTTCATAATCGAAGGCTCCAGGATTGCGGTAATTGCGCGCCGGATGCAGCTTCGCCAGTATGCGCACCCGCGTGCCGTAGGTGAGCGCAAGTGGAGAGACGGGCGCCCCGCCCGTCCCGTGTGCACCAGGAGCATCGAGGCCGGGCGAGGGCGCCCGGCGCTCCACCGCCTCACTACTTTCCACCTTCTCGTAAATCGCAAGCCGCACCCCAGCCCGCACCGGCCATGTCTCGCCCTGGCTCGCGATCGTTTCCGTTTCCACATCAATGGATTCGCGATTCGACCGTGGGCCCGCCGCCCGTGCATATCCCTCGCGCAGCACGTGCCCGGTAAGCGTGACGGCCCGGCCATCGGCCAGGCTAAGAATGTGAGCGTCGACCGGCCGTTGACCGCGTATCTGAATTAGAAGCGCGCCCAGTAGAAACCATGCGCCCAAAGAGAGCGCCTTGGCCAGCCAGGCTCGCCTCGCAAGGAAGAATGACGACGCCAAGACGAACGCCACGACCGCGATCACCCACCACGACGGCGGCCGCCAGGCGCGCACGCCTGTCCAGAGGCCGAGTGAAAATACCAGTGCCGCCCAGAACAACGGCTGCCGCGGCGGCTTCCGGTCGTGCGTCATAGCAGCGATCTCCGGGGCAGAAATTGCGACTCGTGGAGCGGCCACGTCTCGGGCCAAACTCGGCTGCAAAGAGTTAGGGAGCTACTGCCTAAGGTTCTTGGGTCCTCCGTGCACCCCCGTGTACCCTGTGGTTCAAGCTCTTCGGTGGTACTGAATGAAAGTTCCCTTAGGGCAAGCGCTGGAGACGAGCGGGGCCCGCGCGGGTCGAACTTGCGCGGGCCCCCGGCCACCCGTCTTCCAGGAGGAACTTGGACGACGTGAAAGCGGTCAGCGCGCCAGCAGCATCACCGATTCGATGTGAAACGTCTGGGGGAAGAGATCGAATAAGTGTGCTTCCTCGATGTGGTAGCCGGCCGCCAGCAGGGGGGCGAGATCCCTGGCCAGCGTTGCCGGATCGCACGAAACATATCGGACTCGGGGCGCTCCGAGTTCCACCAGAGAACGGATCACCGCCTTGCCGGCGCCAGCGCGGGGAGGGTCCAGGACGATCAAGTCGGGCCTATTTCGCACTGGCCGGCGTCTCAGGTCATCGCTCCTCAGGCAATCGTTCCCAAGGTAATCCTCGGTTCGCGCGCCGACCGCTTTCACGTTCGCAGGCACATTCTGCATCAGGTCCCCATGCGATGTCTGTGACGCCTCTACAGCAAAAATGTGATGAAAACTGCCAGCTAAGGCCACCGAAAATAATCCCACACCGGCATACAGGTCGAGTGCGAGGTCTCCGCAAGCGTTGCCGGTCACGACCGAAACCAGTTCGTCGATCAGATAGCGGTTCACTTGAAAGAAGGCTCCCGCGTTGACCTGATATTCGTGCTCCCTGGTTTGATAGCCAATGGTTCGATAGCGGATCGCCTTCGCGCCCAATTGCGCCAGCGGTTTCGCGTCCAGGGGCGCGTCATCTTCCCATCGTTCTTGCGTGGAGCGTTCCCAGGAAGATCCTTGCTCGGAAGATCGCCGCCGCGAAGCGAAGAACTTCACGCCGCTGATTTCCGGCAACTC
Source organism: Acidobacteriaceae bacterium (assembly GCA_003132325.1). GTDB lineage: Bacteria > Acidobacteriota > Terriglobia > Terriglobales > Acidobacteriaceae > Acidiflorens. Next base: position 4,033 of record PKXK01000095.1, on the reverse strand, counting down.
GCGCTGAAGCGCCTCCGCCCAGCGCAACAGGTCTCTCTTGTCTGCCTCGCGCCCGCAGAATGCCCAGGCCAGCAAACGCTCATCGGCAGCGTCCGAGAACAGCTCAGCTTCTTCGACCGCCGCCGGACAGTTCAATCCGCGGAGCTCAACGAGGCGCGCCATCACTCGATTGAGCAGCGGCGAGCTGATCGGACATTCGCCGACCGGAAGAAATTCGTGCGAGCCGAACCGGAAGTACCCCAGCGCAAATCCGGGCGCGGGCTGGGGCGTAAACTCCGGCGCACTTCGCACCTGCAGCCGCGTCCGGTTGCGATAATTCCACGGAGGAGAAGGGTGCAACCGAATCTCAGCCGTCAGTTCAATCTTCGCGATCCGCCGTAGTGTCTCGCGCAGAATGCCAGCTTTGAACTCCAGTTGCCGCTCATAGGGAATGTGCTGGTAGTGGCATCCGCCGCATTGGCGAAAGTACGGGCAACGAGCTTCGACGCGATCGGGCGACGCTTCGATCAACTGAGCAACTGAGCCGCGCGCGAACCCAGGCTTCTCTTGCCTGATCTCGGCCTCAACTTTTTCTCCCGGAAAAACAAACGGCACAAACACCGCCATGCCGCGGCCGTCGGCGCCAGGCGGCGTGCGCGCCAACCCGTCGCCGCCGTAGATCAGCTTTTCGATGGAAAGAAGCATGGGGTTGCCATGAAACGTGGACTTGACGCGCCTGCGTAGGGACAGCCGCCCTCGGCTGTCCAGACGAGCGCAGCTCGCCAGGGTTTCGCTTGTTCATCCTCTCAATCCAGAGTGCTGCGAGGGCTTCGCCCCGCTTGGACACCCGAGGGCGGCTGTCCCTACGTGCGCGACTCTAATGCATATAGAACAAACTCAGCCGCGGCACGCCGCACCGCTCCAGCAGCCGCTTACGCACATACTGCTTGTGCAGCTGTTCAACCTGCGCGGCCGTCATGTTCCGCCGGTAGGGAGCAATATCCCGATCCGCTTCCGCCCGCACATTCTCCAGATCGTCGTCCGGAGCCGCCGCCATCAACACCGCGAACAGTTTTTCCTCCAGCACGGTCAACCGCCGCTCCAAATCTTCCAGACGCGGAAGTTTCCCCGAGCTCTCGATGAACTCCGCCATCTCACGCAACGAACTCGCTTCTTCCCGCGCCAGCGCTACAGTTGCGAATCCCGCGCGCTCTGGCAGCTTCGCTTTCTCAAGCTTCTCAGCACTCTCGCGCAAGAACGCTGCAATTTGCGCCGCTTCAAATCCCGGCTCTCGCTGAGCCTTTTCTGCGCCGCCAGCCCCGACCGCAGCTTCCTTCATATCCTCAGCCGCCGCCAGCACCGCCTGCGAGCAATACGCCAGGCTGTTTACTTTTTTCGATTTCGAGGGACGCTGATCGTACTTGTCAAACGCGTCATCCACCCCGCGGAGCACAGCTTCCAAGGGGACGCCAGCGCTCTTCCAAGTCTCAATCAGAGCCCAATCAAGCGTCGAAAGCAGTAGATGACTGCCACGCCTTCTCAGATAGTGCTCTTCGATTTCCGTGAAGTAATTGAAGTAATTTTCCACGACGGCTCTAGAGAGGTCAAAGGTCAGAAGTCAGATTGCAGAGGTTAGATTGCAGAGGTTAGAACCAACGATTTCACCTCTGCAATCTGACTTCTGACCTCTCACCTCGTTTTAGGCGACTTCGGCGAGGGCCACGGTTTCGCATCGGGATCCAAGGCCTTGGCGGCCACCTTTGCCGCCTTCGGCGAGACTTCGCGGCGGAGGGATGACGACTGGTTCCGATCCCACAGAATGCGCAGCCCCTCGAGCGTAAGAAACTCGTCCACATCTTTAATAAAGTGTGAAGCGGTGCCCAGCAGCGATCCCAGGCCGCCCGTCGCCAGCACATGAGTTTCCGGCCCCAACTCATCCACCAGTCGCTCCAGGATGCCGTCGACCAGCCCGAGATACCCGTAGTAAAGTCCCGACTGCAAACTGCCGACGGTGTTCGATCCAATCACGCGCGCCGGTTTGCGAATCTCCACCCGCGGCAGCCGTGCCGTCCGCTGAAACAGCGCGTCCGCGGAAATCCCAATCCCGGGACAGATCACGCCGCCCATATACTCGCCCTTCTTGGAAATACAGTCAAAGGTCGTCGCTGTGCCAAAGTCCACAATCACGCACGGCCCGCCATATTTCTCAAACGCCGCCACCGCGTTGACGATCCGGTCGGCGCCCACTTCCGCCGGGTTGTCATACAGTACCTGCATGCCCGTCTTAACCCCGGGCTCGATGAACAGCGGCTTGATGTTGAAATAGCGCTCGCACACCTGTCGCAGCACCGCATCAAGCGGCGGCACCACCGATGAAATCACGATCCCGTGCACGTCCGAAACTTCCAGGTTGTCCATGGAAAACAGGTTGCGGAAGATCACTCCGTACTCGTCGACGGTGCGGGTCAGGTGCGAACCGACCCGCCAGTTCGCCACCAGTCGCTCGTAACGTGCCGCCTCCGCAGTCACGTCCTCGCCCGGACGATGCGCTACCGCCGCAAAAACGCCCAGCACCGTATTCGTGTTTCCGACATCGATAACCAGAAGCATAAGATTCACGTAGGGACAGCCGCCCTCGGCTGTCCAGCGGCTCGAAGAGCCGCGGTCTCTGCGAATGCTGTCGAGCTTCGCTCGACTGGACAGCCGAGGGCGGCTGTCCCTACGCGATTCTCACCGTTCCACTCAGCGCCGTTCTCAACCCCTCCGCTGTCCTGACCCGCAAGAATCCGCGCTCGTCCAATCCTTCGGTAACGCCTGCCAGGCCCCCGTTCTCCTCGATCGTCACATTTCTCCCGCGCACCGACGAAGAACTCTCCTCGAACCGGCGCAGGATCCCCGCTCGCGCTCCCGCATCTGCAACCAGGCCCCGATACTCCCGGTCGAGCGATTTTAGCAAAGCGGCGCAGAGCTCCACGCGCGACCACTCCGTGCCGGTCTCGATCCGCAACGAAGTCGCAATCTCGCGCAGCTCGGCCGGAAACTTCACCTGGTTCACGTTGATCCCGACGCCCACGACCAGGTGGCGCACTCGCGTCACTTCGGCATTCATCTCCGTAAGAATGCCGCAGAACTTTTTGCCCCCCAGCAGCAGGTCGTTAGGCCATTTCAGATCTATTGACAGCTGCGGCGCAATCTCCGCCACCGCTGCGCGCACCGCCAGCCCCGCGGCCAGCGAAAAGATGAGCGCATCCGAGGGCGGCATCGCCGGACGCAGGATCACCGAGCAATAGATTCCCGCCGACCGCGCCGAATGCCAGGTGTGCGCGCCGCGTCCCCGCCCGGCGAGCTGTTCTTCGGCGAGAAACACGCTGCCTTCTGGCGCGCCCTCCGCTGCGGCTCGCATGGCTTCTGAATTGGTCGAGCCGATTTTGTAATAGTGATGAACCTGCTTGGCGCCGCCCGGCCCGCCCCCAAAGATCGTGCCCTTCAACGACGGCAACAGCATCTCCGGCAGCAGCAAGTCTGGGACNNTCCTCGGCAATCTTCGTGCCGCTGACCACAACGATCGCGTGGTCCATGAGCAGGCGCACGATGCGGCCCAGGCGAACATCGGTCGCCTTGTGCACCGATGGCGGCCTGCGAGTTTTGGTGGAAGTGGAGATGGAGGGAATTATAACCAGTCGCTGGTCGATAGTCGTTAGTCGTTGGGAAATTGAATCCGGGTAAATGAAGAGGCGGCGATCGTCTGCCTTGGCTCGCGAAC
>PKXK01000095.1:0-214 GCA_003132325.1 Acidobacteriaceae bacterium | reverse complement strand
TTGCGCACATCCTCAACGCTCATATTGTCGAGCAGGATCGCCTCCGCCCCGTGGTCCAGCGCCTGTTGCAGTTCTTCGAGCGACCGCACCTCAATCTCGATCGGCTGCCGCCCGCGCCGGTTGCGGATTGCCCGCTCCAGCGCCGGAATCGGGCCCCCGGCCAGCGCAATGTGATTGCCCTTGATCAACACTCCGTCGGAAAGATCCAGCCGGT
>PKXK01000039.1 GCA_003132325.1 Acidobacteriaceae bacterium | reverse complement strand
CAGCCGAGGGGTCCAGTCCAGCTATTTCCTTTCCTGTAGGGCTCTTGCATCCCCTACAACATGCCGGTTTAGCCCGGCGCACTCCGGGTTGCCCGTCATCCAAGGACAATCTGCGGTCACAAAGCCCCATTGCGCCCGTGGTCCCGGCAGGTGCTAGTCTGGCGTAGCAGCCGATGAACAACCGTGAAATCCAGGCAGCTTGGAAATATCACGATGGCACGAAGCACTCCTACTGGAGTATTCGTAACCATCCTCACTCCCTGGACTGGGCGAATCGGCCGTTGCCTTTCAAAATCTACCCCCAGATAGAGCCTCTTCCACTGCCGCGGGACGTGCCGCAAACAGGAGTGGCCGCGCTCTCCGCAATCTCAGAAGCAGTGCCTTCTACAGGGGCTGATTCGATCCCTGCCCTTCAGGATCTGGCGCGCCTCCTCTATTTCTCGGCAGGGATTACCAAACAGCGTGCATATCCAGGTGGAGAAATCTACTTTCGCGCCGCGGCCTGCACTGGAGCTCTCTACGAGATCGAACTGTACATCGTGAGTAGCGATCTTCCGGGTTTGGATGCCGGCGTGTATCACTTCAATCCGGCGGATGTATCGCTACGACTTCTGCGAAAAGGTGATTTTCGCGGAAACCTGGCCCAAGCGAAGGCAATGGAGTCCGCGGTAACTCACGCGCCCGCGACGATCATCTGCACCGGAACGTACTGGCGGAACGCCTGGAAGTACCAGGCGCGCACCTATCGTCATTTCGGTTGGGACAACGGCACCCTGCTGGCAAATATGCTGGCCGTGTCTGCGGCTTCGGGGCTGCCGGCAGAGATCGTGCTCGGGTTCGTGGACGCCGAAGTGAACCGCCTGCTCGATCTGGATACGCGGCGTGAGGTTTCCTTGTGCCTCGTACCGATCGGGCGCACATCGGGGAGTTCGCAGGAAAGTTCGCTGCCGGCACCGAGAGAGGCTCCGGTGCTTGTCTTGGAGACAATCCCGCTTTCGCAGCACGAGGTCGAATATCCCGCCATGCTTGAGATGCACGACGCGTCTTCGCTTGAGTCTGTAGAGGAAGTAAATCAGTGGCGCGGAAAGTCTCCAGTCCTTCCATCTTCCGCTCCGGCGGGCGAGGCCGTTCGCCTCCCGCACCTGCCGGAAGATGAACAACCGAAGGACACGACCGAGGAGGTAATTCTGCGCCGCGGCTCTACCCGAACGTTCGATAAGGCGGCATCCATTACACTGGCAGAACTTTCTACCATTCTCGACTACGCCACACGAGGTCTTCCGGCTGACTTCCTTGAGCCTCCCGGCGCGCAGCTTAACGATCTTTACCTGATCGTGCATTCCGTGCAGGGGCTCAAGCCGGGCGCATACTTCTTCGGGCGTGAGCAGAACTCCCTGGAGCTTTTGAAGGAAGGGAAATTCCGTGCCGAGGCCCACCATCTTGGTCTGGAGCAGGAACTGCACGCGGATGCCTGCATGGACATCTTCTTTCTCGCCGATTTAAAACGCATTCTGGAGCGATACGGGAACCGCGGCTACCGCGCCGTCCAGCTGGAGGCAGGTGCCATCGGCGGCAGGATCTACCTGGCTGCATACGCCGATCACCTGGGTGCGACCGGGTTGACCTTCTTCGACGATGATGTGATCAACTTCTTTTCACCCCACGCAAAAGACAAGAGTGCCATCTTCCTGCTCGCAATTGGCAAGCCGCTGAAGCGAAAACCACAGTAGGGCCAACTCCCGGCGCTTGGGCCAACCGGAATCCGCGAAACGGGCTTCAGGGAGATGTCGCAGCTCGATCGCAGCGGAGTGGGGAGCGTCGGGCCCATCTCCTCGAAGCCGACTTCCTGGGAGTCAGGATTCGGCGAACTGCCCCCTCAAAACCCCGCCGGCCTCTGCTCTCGAACGCCGAAGATTTTCTCCAGCGCCAACCCCGCGCTGCCCAGCGTCCCCTCATCGAACAGCCGCCCGATCAGCGTCACCCCGTGCGGCACCCGTTGCGGCGGTGATAACTTGGGCAACGGATGCTGCGGGTCCGGCGCCCAGTCGCTCCGCGCCTCCGATACTTCCACAAAGCCGGCGCGCAAGGTCAACGACGGGTGCCCGGTGAAGTTGGTGATAACGAGCATTTCGTCGCGCAGTGACGGTACCAGGAGCAGATCGACATGCGAAAAGACGTGCGCCATCTCCTCGGCGACCTTACGGCGGAAGCGATCTGCCTGCACGAAATCGACTGCCGATAAGAAGCGCGACTGGCGAAAAATGTTCGGCCACGCATCGGGGACCTGCGCTTTGAGTTCGTTTACGCCTCCGCTGAGCGTCAAATCTTCGAAGGCCGCCGCCGATTCCGCGAAAAGAATAAGGTTGAGCGAATCGTACGGCCAATCCGGTATGGAGACCTCCACCGGCTTCATCCCGGCTTGCTCCACTGCCTTGAGTGCCGCGCGATCGACCTCGGTGGCGGGAGCTTCCTGCATCCACTTCGGGAAGTAGCCGACGCATAGACCCTTGACGCTGGCGTTGGCGTCGAAGTCGAGATGGCTGGGTACGCTGGCCAGGTCGCCCGCATCTAGACCGGAAATGGCATGTAATACCAGCAGCGTATCTTCGACCGAGCGCGTCATCGGACCCAGCTTGTCCAACGACCAGCAGAGCGTCATCGCTCCGCTGCGCGGCACGCGCCCGTAGGTCGGTCGCAGCCCCGTCACCCCGCAGCGCATCGACGGACTCACGATGCTGCCTTCAGTCTCACTGCCGATCGAGAATCCGACTAGCCCCGCAGCAGTAGCCGCTCCGGGTCCGGCGCTCG
>PKXK01000256.1 GCA_003132325.1 Acidobacteriaceae bacterium | reverse complement strand
CAAGCCGCTGAAACGCAAACCACAGTAGGGCCAACTCCCGGATTGTCGGCAAGCCTTCCCTTACCGGATTATGGAAGGTCTGCCCGTGACTCGGGCAGAATCTGCAGATTTGCCGCGGGCCACATCCGCGTCTTGCCGACAGTGCACTTCCCAGTGACATCCTGGCGATTGTGGGCGCGGATGATCCCTATAACGTGATTGCTGCCCTCGGCTTCAACTTCGGTTCTAGAGTTGTAGAAACGAGTGGAGCCGCGGAGAAACTACTTCAGGCCCGTAACCACAAAGAGATTGCTGAGCCGGCGGGGGCCCCCGTACACGTAGTACTTTCCGTCCGGCGTCATCAACACCTCCGAGACGTGCTCGATCCCCGTGGCATCAGGCGGCTGCAACTGGCGCACAAACTGGCGGGTGCCGGTGAGAAAATCGAAGCGATAGACTTTCACAGGAATGTCGCCGTTGCCAACAAAGAAGCTGTGGTTGTCGGTGGTGTGATTGATCGGCACATCACCCGCCGTCAACTTCGGTAACGGAATTGGTTGACCGCCTTCGATCGGGTACAAGGCCCAGTTCTGGCGCGCATCCTGCCCCAGCACGTACTTGCCATCCGCCGTGAAGATTCCGAAACTAGTGACGCCGGGAGGCGTGACCAGGCGAGGCGTGTCCCCCTCTAGCGATTGCACGTATACGCGAAAGTCGTCGGGAACGACGAGTATGTGCTTTCCGTCAGGCAGGAAATGGCCAAGCGGATTGCGCAGGTTGCCCGTCTTGATGGGGCGCGATTCGCCGGCCCCGGTCGGCAGTAACACCAGCGATCCACCTTCGGCGTTCGTCGTGGCCAGCACCCATTTCCCGTCGTCTGAGATAGAGAAGGCGTCGTTGTCGCCGAGTCGAACCGCGGGTGAACCGTCCGTCTTGCGAAGGTAAACGGAATAGTTGGGTCCGCCTCCTTCTCCTTGCTCATCAATCAGCAGCGAGCGGCCGTCCGGGGTGAGGTCGCGCGCAATCGACCAGTCCAGCCACGAAAGATCGCGCTCCTGGGAACTGCCCGGTGTGACTCCCACAATCAGACGGCGACTATCGTCTTGCTGCAGCAGCACGCGGCCATCGGGGGCGATGTCGTGGAGTAATAGCGAGCCAGGCACCCGCAGCACCGGCCGCACCCGTCCGGAAAGGCTAACGGCGTAGAGCGCGCGGCTGCTCCCGGTGTTGCTGCCGGCAAACCAGACCTCGCTACCGGAAGGAGTCCAGGCGAGCCCGTCCAGTGACGACCAGCCGGCGGAGAGCACTCGTTTATGGCCAACTAAGTCAACCACGCACACATCCCCGCGATCGTCGCCCACCGGATGTTCAAAAAATGCGATGTGCTGCTGATCGGGGGAAATTCGTGGATAGCTGAACCACCCTGACGATACGGTCGCGAGCACGTGACCCAATGGAAATTCAAGCTGGTACTGGGGGCCGCTGCGAATGACGGCGAGGCGAGCGCCGTCACCAGCCCAATCGGCATCCTGCACTCCGTCAAGCATTTCCTTGGGCGCACCACCACTGAGCGGCAGGCGCGCCAGCATGCCCGTCCGCTGCCAGGCGATGGTGCGGCGCCAGTGCTGGAGCAGCGCCATTTCTCCTTGCGGCGAGATCGCGAGCAAGTCAGCGTCGCTGACGTCGAGTGGACGCGAAGCCACACCATCGATGCGAGTGGAAAACAGCTCGGGATGCGGGCTGCCTTCCCAGGCCGCGGAATAAATCACGTTCTGTCCGTCGGGCGCAAAACGCGCTGCCGTAACGGTGCCGCGCCGAAAGGTAAGCGGCTTGAACGAGGGCGAAGGAGCTGGCCTCAGCGACCGGCCAGCCCAGAAGACCGCAGCCATTGCGCCCAACGACAAGACCGCGATTGCGGCAATGCGGCCCACCCGCGCGGCCGACCGCCGCACGGGCGCAATCGCCGCGACCTGGCTTGTGCTTCCCGAGAGACTCTGCAGATTGAAGGCTACGTCGCGCGCTGATTGGAAGCGTTCTTCCGGGTTTTTCTCCAGGCAGTGCCGCACTATGCCTTCCATGGCCGGAGGCACACTGCGATTGGTTTCCGTAAGTTCCGGCGGATCTTCTTTCAGGATGGCGCTCATGGTCTCCACCGAAGTCTCGCCCCGAAAGGCGCGCCGGCCGGAAAGCATCTCGTAAAGGATGGCTCCGAAACTGAACAGGTCGGAGCGATGATCAGCGGTTTGCCCCTTCACCTGTTCCGGAGACATATAACCGACTGTGCCCATCACGACGCCAGGTTCCGTTTGCGAGACTAAGGTCGCCGCGTCCGTCGCCGGAATTCCTTCGGGACGGGCGAGTTTCGCCAGACCGAAGTCGAGGATCTTCACGCGACCATCGCGAGTGATGAAAATGTTCTCCGGTTTCAAATCGCGGTGAACAATCCCCTTCTCATGGGCCGCCGCCAAGCCTCGCGCAATCTGTTCCGCATAATCGGTTGCCTTGCGCGCGGGCAGCGCGCCACCACGCAAGCGCTCGCGGAGGGTTTCACCCTCTAGCAATTCCGCCACAATGTAGGGAGAACGTTCGTGCTCACCGAAATCATGAATGGCCATGATGTTGGGGTGGTTGAGCGACGCGACGGCCTGGGCTTCCTGTTGGAACCGATGCAAACGGTCATGATCGCGAGAGAACTCAGTGGGCAAGACTTTCACAGCAACTTCGCGGTTGAGCCGTGCGTCCCGCGCCCGGTAGACTTCGCCCATCCCACCCGCGCCAGCCGGCGCGACCACCTCGTACGGTCCGAGCTTGGTACCGGGGTTGAGAGCCATGTGCGCGCCATTATAGTCCCACGGATCGGCCTGGCTACCGGTGGACACAGAACAGCAAACCGGAGATGGGCCTGCATCGAACTGGTTAGATCCCACCTGATGGCCAGCCTTTACCGGCCCGATCCGTCAGGTGGTGAATTGTCGCTAGCCTTGATCGGAAACGCCTCGGGGCAGACTTTTGGGGCGGAGCGGGATATCGAACCGAGGCGTTTTCGATAAGGA
>PKXK01000141.1:24828-29691 GCA_003132325.1 Acidobacteriaceae bacterium | reverse complement strand
TCCTTCGATTGGAAAAGACTCTCGCGCGTCGGGCACCTCGCGTCGGCAGCGTGCGCCTACGGTTCTGCTAACCTAATCCTCGGCGTGTCGTCCACAACCAGAGCGAGGTGTTTATGCCGGGAGGTTCGCGTTTGCTGAGTTTTCCCCTGATTCTTCTCATCGGCGTCGTTGCCATGGTCTCGGCGGAGGATCCCCGGCCCGGCGATTCCTCCGCTCCTTCCACCCCGGCCGGTCCGCCGAAAGCCAAAGTTGTCCCGGTCGAGGACATGGTGCAGGGTCACAAGATCGTCGATCCCTACCGCTATCTCGAGAATCCGAATGATCCCGACACCAAGCTCTACGTCGAGCAGGAACTCCGCTACACGCGCTCCGTTCTCGACCCGCTGCCCGGGCGCGACAAGATCAATGCGCGCCTCTCGCAACTGCTTGAGATTGGCACCGTCGGAGTTCCGCAGATGGGGGGTAAGTACGATTTCCATACCCGCCGCGAAGGCGGCCAGAACCAGCCTGTCCTTTATGTGCGCGAGGGATTGAACGGCGCCTTCAACAATGACGACCGCGTGCTCCTCGACGTCAACCAACTCGCGGCCGACGGGACCATTGCCCTCGACTGGTGGTATGCGGCGGAAGACGGAAAGTACATTGCTTATGGGACGTCGGCCAGCGGATCGGAAGAGAGCACGCTCCATATCATCGAAAGCGCGACCGGTAAATTGCTGCCCGATACCATCGAGCGCACACGCTTCGCCAGCCTGGCCTGGATGAAGGACAGCTCCGCCTTCTACTACACTCGCAATCCCAAGAAAGGCGAGGTGCCGGATGGAGAAGAGGTTTACCACGTCAAGGTTTTCTACCACCAGCTCGGAACCGATCCCGCCAAGGATCCACTCATATTCGGTGAAGGCCGCAATCCGCAGGACACTCCGAACGTCACTCTCTCCGAAGATGACCGCTGGCTGCTGATTGATGTTGGCGAAGGCTGGACCAAGTCGGAAATGTATTTGAAAGATCTGCAGTCGAAAGATCCTCCGGTCGAGATCACTACCGGCAAAGATTTTCTTTACGGCGCCGACTTCTTTGCCGGCAAACTCTACATCACCACCAACGAAGACGCGCCCCACTATCGCGTCTTTGTCGCCGACGCGGCCCATGCCAAGCGCGAGAATTGGAAGGAAATTATCCCCCAGTCGGACGCCGTCTTGCAGAACGCGAGCGTGACCGGCGGCAAGCTCCTGGCGGAGTACGAGCACAATGCGACTTCTGAACTTAAAGTGTTCGGGCTCGACGGCAAGAAGCTCGCCGACATTCCTCTGCCCGCCATCGGAACTGTTTTCAGCGCCTCCGGCCGGTATGACCGCAACGAGATCTTCTTCGGATTCCAGTCCTTCACCGTGCCACCTTCGATTTATCGCGTTGACTTGACCAAAGTCGATGGGACCGGCGTAAACAGCGCGCTCTGGGCCAAGGTTGACGCGCCCTCCATCGATCCTGCCGCTTATGACGTGCAGCAGGTCTGGTACAGCTCGAAAGATGGCACGAAGGTCCCGATGTTTATCGTCAGCAAAAAGGGAATCGAGAAGAACGGCAAGAACCCAACCCTGCTGACCGGCTACGGCGGTTTTAACATCTCGGAGACGCCAAGTTTCAACCGCAGCGCTTATCTCTGGATGGAGCACGGCGGCATTTTCGCGGTTGCCAACCTGCGCGGCGGGGCCGAGTTCGGTGAAGATTGGCATCGCGCCGGCATGTTGGAGAAGAAGCAGAACGTATTTGACGACTTCATTGCTGCCGGCGAGTATCTCATCGCGCAAAAATACACCGACAAGGGTCACCTCGCCATCCAAGGCGGTTCCAACGGCGGCCTGCTCATGGGCGCGATGATCACGCAGCGGCCGGATCTGTTCCGTGCGGTCGTCTGCCAGGTACCGCTGCTCGATATGCTGCGCTATCAGAACTTCCAAATCGCAAAACTTTGGATTCCGGAATACGGCTCCGCGGATGACGCCAAGCAGTTCGAATGGCTCTACGCGTACTCGCCGTATCATCACGTAAAGCCGGGGCAGGAGTATCCCGCCATCCTATTTGCGACGGGAGATACCGATACGCGCGTCGACCCCATGCACGCGAAAAAGATGGCGGCGCTCATGCAGGCCGAAGCCAAGAATGGCTCCAGCAAAGACAAGCCGATACTGTTGCGCATCGAAACCAAAGCCGGACACGGCCAGGGTAAACCCGTGACCAAGCAGATCGAAGAGAGCACCGACGTGTATTCGTTCCTGTTCTGGCAGCTTGGAGTGAAGCCGTGATCGTGCGGGGACGGGCGTCCCGCCCGTCCAACCGAGCGCAGTTCGGCAGGCTTTTCGAATGTATCTGGTTTCCCCTGTGCTCCTCGGTGCCCTCTGTGGTTAAATGTTCTCGATGTCCACTGAGCCCAAAATCCGCGTCCTGGTAGCGAAGCCCGGCCTCGACGGCCACGACCGAGGCGCCAAGGTTATCGCTCGCGCCCTCCGCGATGCCGGTATGGAGGTCATCTACACCGGCCTGCGCCAGACGCCGGAGATGGTCGTCAGCGCCTCGCTGCAGGAAGACGTGCAGGTCATCGGACTCTCGATTCTTTCGGGTGCGCACAACGCAATTGTTCCGCGCGTGATGGACTTGCTGAAGCAAAACAAAATGGATGACGTGCTGGTGCTGGTCGGCGGCATCATTCCCGATCAGGATATCGAAGGCCTCAAGAAAATCGGTGTAGCCGCCATCTTCCAGCCCGGCACCTCCATGGACAACATCGTGAAGTTCATCCGCGAGCACGTGAAACCGCAGAGCGTGCCAGCCGTTTAAGTCTTGTGTAGGGACAGCCGCCCCGGCTGTCCGGGCGAGCGCAGCTCGCCAGGGTTTGGTCTGATTCATCCATGCAACCAAGATCGTAGCGGTGCTGCGCCCCAACGGACAGCCGAGGGCGGCGGTCCCCACGCAAGCCTCGCGTAAGATGTTTCGGTGACTTCGCCCTTCTTTCGAATCGAGTCCGACGGCCCGGTATGCATCCTCCGTCTCATTTCGCCAGACGGCACCAACCGCCTCACCCACGCCTGCGTGCTCGCGCTGACCGCCGCCGTCAACCATCTGAATGATGAACTGAACGACAAAATGAAAAAGCAACCCTGCCCCCTGATCATCGCAGGCAATCGCCAATTCTTTTCGGTAGGCGCCGACCTGAACGAAATTGCCGCACTGAGTGGACCTGAAGCCTACGAGTTCTCGGTCATGGGACAAACGCTAATGAACGCAATCGCCAGCTATCCCGCGCCCGCCATCGCCGCCGTCGAAGGCCACTGCATGGGCGGAGGCCTCGATCTCGCGCTCGCCTGTCACCGAAGAATCGCCGCTCCCCACGCCGTCTTCGGACATCGCGGCGCCGCTCTTGGCCTCATGACCGGATGGGGAGGAACGCAACGCTTGCCGCGCCTGATCGGAAAGGGAAGAGCGCTGGAGCTTTTCACCGCCGCGGAAAAAGTCTCCGCTGCCCGAGCCCAGCAAATTGGATTGGTGGATGCAATCGCCGACGATCCCGTTGCGGAGGCCCTCCGGCGCGCTCTTAATCAACGCGCCCGGCCCTTCACCTCGCTGGTATAGTAAGTAGTTTCGCAAGGAGTTTGGAACTCAGCCCTCATGCTCGAACGTACCGATTCCACGGCTCTCTCGATCGACAACGTCATCCCCACCAAGCTTGACGCCAGCTCGCTGCGCTTCGAATCGAACATGCGCGCGCTCGCCGACCTGGTCGCCCAGGTCCGCAACGAGGAGGAAAAAATCCGCGAAGGCGGAGGCCCAAAAGCCATCGAGAGCCAGCACGCCAAATCGCGCCTCACCGCCCGCGAGCGCATCCATCTGCTCGCCGACCCCGGGTCTTTTTTCGAACTCAGCGTCTATGCGGCGCACAAAATGTATGAAGAATGGGGAGGCGCCCCCGCCGCCGGCGTCATCACCGGACTCGCCCGCATCCAGAGCCGCATGGTCATGCTGATCGTGAACGACGCCACCGTCAAAGCCGGCGCCTTCTTTCCCATGACCACGAAGAAAGTCATCCGCGCGCAAAACATCGCCATCGAAAATCGCATCCCGACGATTTACCTCGTCGACTCCGCCGGAGTCTTCCTTCCGCTGCAAGAAGACGTCTTTCCCGACACCGACGATTTTGGCCGCGTCTTCCGCAACAATGCGGTNNCCGCAAATCGCCGCCATCATGGGCATGTGCGTCGCCGGTGGCGGATATCTCCCGGTGATGTGCGACCACGTTCTCATGACCGATGGCAGCGGCCTGTTCCTCGCCGGCCCCGCGCTGGTGCAAGCCGCCATCGGGCAGAAAGTTTCCGCCGAAGAATTAGGCGGAGCCGCCATGCACTCCGCCATCAGCGGCACCGTCGACTTTCGCGAACCGAACGACGAAGCCTGTCTCGCCCGTATCCGCTCGCTCATAGAAAAGTGGGGATACCGCCGCCAATCCGTCTGGGATCGCAAACAGCCCGCGGATCCGGCGATGCCGGCGGAAGAAATCTACGGCGCCTACGACGCTTCGTCCGCGCGCCCCTACGACATGAAAGAAATTCTCGCCCGCATCGTCGATGAAAGCCGTTTCGACGAGTACAAGCCCGAGTACGGCAAAACCCTGCTCTGCGGATACGCGCGCATCGGAGGCTTCGCCGTAGGCATCGTAGCCAACCAGAAGCTCCACGCCCATCAGACCGACCACGAAGGCCACAAGCGCATCGAGTTCGGCGGCGTTATCTATACGGAGTCCGCCGAAAAAGCCGCCCGCTTCATCATGGACTGCAACCAGAACCTGATCCCGCTCGTCTTTTTCCACGA
>PKXK01000141.1:0-24802 GCA_003132325.1 Acidobacteriaceae bacterium | reverse complement strand
GGACACTACGCCATGTGCGGCAAAGCTTATGATCCGCGCTTCGTCTTCGCCTGGCCGACTGCGAAATACGCGGTCATGAGCGGAGACGCCGCCGCCGGCACGCTGGTGGAAATCAAAGTGAAGCAACTGGAGCGCAGCGGCAAGAAATTGAGCGAAGAAGAAAGAAAAGAACTATTCGACTCAACCAAGAAGACCTACGACGAGCAGACTGACCCCCGCTATGGCGCCGCGCGCCTCTGGATCGATAAGATCATCGACCCCATGGAAACGCGCCAGGCGATCACGCAGGCGCTGGAAGCGGCGTCGCTGAACCCGGATGTTCCGGAGTTCAAGGTGGGAGTCTTGCAAACATAGAATCGCGTGATCGGATCATCCGGTGATCTAAAGAACCTCCGATGACCTGATTGCAGGTAGCCATGAGCGAAGCCATCAAGTTGATCGAGTGTCCCCGCGATGCCTGGCAAGGCCTCAAGGGCCAGATCCCTGCCGAGCTCAAGACCAACTATCTCCAGGCCCTGATCTCTGCCGGATTCAAGCACATCGACGCCGTCAGCTTCGTCTCTCCTAACGCAGTGCCTCAGATGGCCGACTCCGAAGCGGTTCTGAAAGAACTCGATCCGCCCGACGACGTGGAAATCATCGGCATCGTGGTCAATGAAAAAGGCGCGCAGCGNNGAGAAGAAAGCCGACGAAGCCGGTCTCGACACCGTCGTCTACATCTCGATGGCCTTCGGCAATCCCTACGGCGACCCTTGGAGCGTCGATGAAATTGTCGAAGCCGTGGGCTTACTTGAGTTGCAGGAGATTCGTACGATCTCGCTCGCCGACACCGTAGGCGTAGCGCCGCCGGAGAAAATTGAGGAAGTCGTCTCCGCGGTAATGGCGAAGTACGACTACCTCGAAATCGGAGTCCATCTGCACAGCCGCCCCGACCAGGCCGCCGCCAAAATCGTCGCAGCCTTTGAAGCCGGTTGCCGCCGCTTCGACTCCGCCATCGGCGGCCTCGGCGGATGCCCCTTCGCGCAGGATGATCTGGTTGGGAATATTCCAACGGAAAGGGTAATCGAAACCTTGCGTGGTCGCGGTGCGCAGTTGCCGCCACTGAAATCGTTGGACGCTTTGCTGAGAGCGACTGCTGAAATCGGCGCCAGATACAAATCCTCGACGGCCGCGGACTGATTGCTCCCCATGAACTACAAAACACTCCAACTCGCCTTCGACTCCAATATCGCCACCCTCACCCTCGACCGCCCCGACAAGCGCAATGCCGTCAGCTACGAACTCATTGCCGATCTGATCCGCGCTCTGGAAGAAGTAAGAAGCTCCTCCGCCGGCATCCTGATTCTTACCGGAGCAGGGAAAGCCTTCTGCTCCGGCATGGACCTCGACACTCTTAAAGGCCTGATCGGCCGTACGCCCGAGCAAAATGTCGAAGACTCGCGAACCATGGTCGGCCTGTTTCGTTCGCTCTATGAATTTCCCAAGCCGACGATCGCCGCGGTCAACGGCGCGGCCATTGCCGGCGGCACGGGACTCGCCCTGCTCTGCGATTTCACTCTCGCCGTTCCGGATGCGAAGTTTGGCTACACCGAGGTTCGCATCGGATTCGTGCCCGCCATCGTCTCGACTTTTCTGCTGCGCCAGGTCGGCGAAAAAATCGCCCGCGACCTGCTGCTCACCGGCCGCATCTTCGACGCCGCGGAAGCTCTGAAGCTGGGCCTGATCAACGAAATCGTACCTGCAGAAAAGTTGCTTGACCGTGCCCGCGAACTGGCCGCGCAATTGGCGGAGAACAGTCCGCTCTCGCTTCTCTATACCAAGCGCCTGCTGACCGATCACGCGCGAGCCGAACTCGATTCGCAAATTGAAGCCGCCATCCGCGAGAATGCCGGCATCCGCGAGAGCGCCGATTTTCGCGAGGGGATCGAGTCATTCCTCGAAAAACGCAAACCAAAGTGGACGGGCCGATGAGCCGTCCGCATACATCGATGTCTATGAATCTAAACAAGACTGCGACGGTGAATGAAACTCGCATTCGCGTCCGCTACGCCGAAACCGACCAGATGGGCGTCGTCTATCACGCCAATCATTTCATCTGGTTTGAAGTGGGACGGGTGGAACTCCTCCGCCAGCTCGGCTTCAGCTATAAAGACATGGAGCGCGAAGACGATTGCTTTATCGCCGTCGTCGATGCCCGCTGCCGCTATAAGGCTCCGGTACACTATGATGACGAGGTCGTCGTGCGCACGTATCTGAAACATGTCCGGGAGAAGGTAATCCACTTCGGGTACGAACTGCGGAAAGTGGATACGGGCAAGTTGCTGGCCGAAGGCGAGACCACGCACATCGTCGCCAATGCGAAAATGAAGCCCCGCGCGCTGCCCGAGAAATACATGAAAGTGTTTCGCGCAGCCGTAGGCGGCCCCTAAAGGGGTATCCGATTTGGAAGATTTTACGGCATCGCTAAAGCGATGCCCTGATACGAAACCCGAGTTCCTCCGCAACCTGCATAGGTGGCCGAACTCGGAAGCGAACAGCCAATAACGAACGACCCGCAACTGGGAACTGAGAACCGGGAACTGGGAACTGCCTTGAAAGCCCTGCACATTAACGGAAACGATCTCACCCTCGAGGCGGTGCGTGAAGTTGCCGCCGAAAAACGGCCGGTGTTGCTCGATCCCGACGCACGCGAGGCCGTCAACCGTGCCCGCGCCGTCGTCGACGCGCTCGTCGCCAACAATAAGATTTCCTACGCGATCACGACTGGCGTTGGCAAGCTCAGCGATGTGCACATCGTGGGCGATCAGATCCGCGAGTTGCAAGTCAACCTGGTGCGCTCGCATGCCGTCGGCGTGGGTGAACCGCTTGCGCTCTCCGACACGCGCGCCATGATGCTGCTGCGCGCCAACTCCCTGTCAAAAGGCAACTCGGGAGTGCGGGCCATCGTCATCGACACCCTCTGCGAGATGCTCAATCGCGGAGTGACGCCCATGGTTCCATCGCAGGGAAGCGTAGGAGCGAGCGGCGATCTGGCGCCGCTGGCGCACCTGGCGCTGGCCTTGATCGGCGAAGGCGAATGCATTCACGAAGCCGTAAAAGGCGTGCGCATCCCAAGCGCCGAAGCGATGAAGCGCGCGCAAATCAAGCCCCTGGTGCTCGAAGCGAAAGAGGCCGTGTCCTTGATCAATGGTACCCAGGCCATGCTCGCCATCGGTACGCTGATGCTGCTCGACGCGGAGACGCTGGTCGACACCGCCGACGTCATCGGCGCGATGGCATGCGATGCGCTCAAGGGAACCAACGTCGCCTTCGATGCACGCATTCAAACGGCGCGACCCCATGCCGGACAAATCAAGACNNGGCCGCGTGCAGGATGCCTATTCGTTACGCTGCATCCCACAGGTGCACGGCGCCGTGCGCGACACGCTGGCCCATTGCCGAGGGGTGTTTGAGACCGAGATGAATTCGGCGGTCGATAACCCGCTCGTGTTCGTGAAGAATCCGAAGGCGATGGATGGTGAGGGCGACGTTCTTTCGGGCGGCAATTTTCACGGCCAGCCGCTCGCCTTCGCGCTCGACTTTCTCGCCATTGCTTTGAGCGCGCTGGCCGGCATCAGCGAGCGGCGGCTGGAGCGCATGGTAAACTCCGCGCTCAGCGAAGGCCTGCCGCCATTTCTCGCGCCGGGTGCGGGAATGAATTCGGGCTTCATGATGCCGCAAGTCACCGCCGCCGCGCTGGTGAGCGAAAACAAAGTGCTGGCGCATCCCGCGTCGGTCGATTCGATTACGACGTCCGGAAATAAGGAAGACTTTGTTTCCATGGGCATGACCGCCGCGAACAAGCTGAAGAGGGTGGTGGAGAACACGCGCAACACGCTGGCCATTGAGGCCATGGCGGCGGCGCAGGCGATTGACTTCCTCGCGCCGCTCAAGACTTCCAAGCTATTGCAGCAGGCGCACGCCGAGATCCGCGCGGTGTGCGCGACCATGGAGAAGGATCGCGTAATGTACCAGGATTTCGTGCGCATCGCGGAGTTGATTGCCAGCGGCAAGGTGGCGGAGGTGGTGCGGTAAGCGAGCGTGCAGTCCGGCTTTTCAGAACGGCAAAGTGTTTCGCGTGAAACGCTCCTGAGACGTTAAGTCATTGAGTCCAGATCAGTTAATCTCCGGACTCGACGCGGAACGGGACGGTTCGACATTTCGAAGAACTTCGGACATCGCGAGATCGATGCCTTGATACGAATCCTCACTGAGACGAAACCGCGGGCGCGAAGCGTTCCATAACACAACGAACCCCAGACAGGAAACCTTCCAAAACACGAAACCCCTGACCTTCCCCTAACACGCCTGGCGAGGTACGGTTGCAAAATAGTACGCAGTTGATGGATGTAAGAAAAAAAATACTTACCAACTTTATTGCCAACCGCTTCAGAACAGGCTACCATTGCGGCGCTTCACGGAACGGGCTGGGAGCGTCACGGGGTCGGCATTTTAAACGCGACACTTCAGGCCCATGTCTCAACTCTCATCACATCTGAAGTCTTGGATCAGGACGGCGGCACGTCGTAAGTGCATTGGCTGTTCAGTCCGGATTTCACGTAACTTCTCCCAAGGGAGGGAGTAAATGAACAAGAAGAACGAGACCGCAAATACAGGTGTCAGTTTTCGATGGCTATCGGTCGTAGTTGTAGTCGCGATGAGTTGTGCGCTGTTGTCGGCCAGTACGGTGGGCGGCAAACTCATAACGCACAACACCCCGGGCTACGTTGCAACGGCGAAGAATCTTGGAACCGAGGATCCCGCGAAGGTTATCGAAGTAAGCATCTGGCTGCAGCTTCACAATCAGAGCCAATTCGATGCCCTGACGCAGTCGCTCTATGATCGCACTTCTCCCAACTACCATCAGTGGCTGAAACCGAAAGACATTGCCACCCGCTTCGCCCCAACCGCGCAAGAAGCGAAAACGGTACAGCAGTTTTTCGCGGCGCACAATCTGAAGGTCGTGAAAACTGGCCCCAGCAATTTCTACGTGCGAGCGCGAGGCACAGTCGGCGATGTGGAAAAGGCGTTCCGCGTGCAACTCAACAAGTATCAGGTCAACGACAAGACGATGCGCGCCAATGCCGGCGACCCGTATGTAGACGGAGCGGCGGGAGCGTTGGTGAGTGCGGTATCGGGACTGGATACGGGGAAGTACACTCACCCGTTGATGGCCCGGCCGTCGACCATTGGTGGCAGCAAGACCGCCGCGGCCCAGGTGAGCATGGCGATTGCACCCTCCGACTTCTTTTCGTCGCAGTGTTTCACGGGCACGGAGACGGAGTCGTTTTCCACCAACAATAACGGCTCGATGCCGATCGGCACGTATTCGGGCAACAAACTGAATCTGCAGACCCAGACCAGCGCCGGCTGCGCCTATACGCCGCCGTCGATCCAGACTGCGTACAATCTGACCGGCTTGTACGGCGAGGGATACACCGGTGCGGGCCAAACCATCGCGATCGTCGACTGGTGCGGTTCGTTTACGATTCAGGACGATGCCAACGCGTTCTCGGCGCAGTTCGGGCTGCCCCTGCTGACTTCGTCGAACTTCGCCATCACCTACACCGCGCCGAGTTTTTGCATCGCCTACGACCAGGTCGAAATCAACCTCGACGTGGAGTGGGCCCATGCCATCGCACCGGGCGCCAACATCAATCTGGTGGTCCCGCCCTCGGCGAGCTTCCAGGATGTGAACCAGGGCATGTTTGATGTTGTGAACCTGGGACTCGGCAACGTGCTCTCGGGCAGCTATGGTTCGATCGAATCCCTTACGGCGACAACCGAACTGCAGACCGAGAACCTGATTGCGGAAATGGGCGCTGCCACTGGCATTTCGATGAACTTTGCGACCGGCGACAGCGGCGACTTTACCATCGATGGAATTCCTCAGGCGGTTCTCGCGCCGGCGGATTCTCCCTGGGCTACGGCCGTTGGGGGTGTAAGTCTGGCGCTGAATCCTGACAACTCGATTGCCTGGCAAGCGGGTTGGGGAAACAATCAGACCTTGCTCGCCGAGACGGGAGCCGTCTTCGACCCGCCGCTCGATTTCGGGTTTATCGGCGGTTCGGGTGGAGGCACCAGCAACTGTGTCTTCAACGACCAATCCACCTACCCACCGACGTGCTACGGCGGGTTCCCCAAGCCGCCGTTCCAGAAGTTGCTGGGCGGCAAGTATCGCAAACTCCCGGACATCTCGTGGCTGGCGGATCCGTACACCGGAGCTGCGATCGTCATCAGCATTCCGGGGCAGGTTCCGCCCCAGGTGTGGCAGGTGTGGGGTGGCACAAGCCTGGCGACTCCGATGTTCTCCGGAATATGGGCCATCGCCAACCAAGAAGCCGTGGCTGGAGGTGGAACAGAACTCGGTCAGGCCGCTCCCTATATGTACTCAATGCCAGCGGGAACCGTGTTCGATATCGTTCCGGTTACATCGAAGCACAACGTGACCGCCTCGATTCAGGAACCCACCGGCACGAACAAATACAACGCCAACCAGGTACTGGGTGGTGCCGCAGCCCCGAACTTCGTCAGCGCGCTGTGGGATTACCCAAACTACCAATTCACTGCGCTGGTGATTTCGTTCGGCAGCGATTGCGCGGATCTGCCCGAAACCGACTTTGACGGAACCGCGTGCACCGATCCTTTGGCCTTGCATACGAAGAAGGGCTGGGACAACGTAACCGGCGTGGGAACGCCGAACGGGCAAGCCTTCGCCGATTCCTTCTACGGAAAATAACAGCTGAAGAATCCTTGAAAGTTACCCTGCCATCTTCTGGGTGGCAGGGTTTCTTGTTGGAGAGCCGGACGCCCTCGCCCGACTGGACGAGCGAGACGCCCGTCGCTCCACCGTGCGACTCATCGCGCAGTTGATCGCCAGCGGCATGGTGGCCGATGCAGTGCGCTAAAGATCCTCGCTAAATTTGTCCCCGCGAAACTTGCCTCCACGAAATTTGTCCTCCCGGCCATGAGCTCGCCGAAGGGGAAGGACCTGCTTCTCGCCCACGCCATGCTGCTGCCGGGGATGTGAATCGCTCCCAAGAATGCGTGGACTGCGAATGTTCGCGCATTAAGTGCAAATTTTATGCGGTGGGGAAGAGCGAGAATCGCTGTTTACAGCTACCTCTGGATGCGTTAAACTCGGGCAATTCAACGCTTCTTTCCCCAAGAGGCGCAGCAGAGCTTTCAGCGTTTGCGCGTTGGTTTCCGTGCGCCGGAATCGGACCAGCGGCGAACGGATCGAAAGCCTCCGGAAGCAACCAGCGAGAAAACCAAAAGAGGACCGGCACATGCCAGGACATCGTAAAGGAAATTGCCGCATTGGCGGCACGGCTGTACTTGCCGTCCTTGTTTTCATCAGCGCGGGTGCACTGCTGGCTGCGGGCCAGATAGCTGTCACCACCTATCACTACGACAACAACCGTACCGGCTGGAATCAGAGCGAAACAGTGTTGACGCCCGCCAACGTGGGGAACGCGTTCGGTCTGATGCGGACCGTGGCGCTCGATGACCAGGTGGACGCGCAGCCGTTGGTCGTGCCGGGTGTGCAGATCACGGCGGGAGCGTACCAGGGCACGCACGATGTGGTTTATGTGGCGACGGAACACAACACGGTGTACGCCATCGACGTTCACAACGGGACAGTGCTGTTGAGCCCGAATTTCGGACCGCCGGTGCCGCGTCCGTTGAATTGCAACAACAACGGGCCGAACGTCGGGATCAACTCGACGCCGGTGATCGACTTGAGCAGCAACACGTTGTACGTGATGATCTATACGCTGCAGCCTGGACCAGCCTACTATCTTCACGCGCTCGACCTGGGGAGCTTGAACGACAAGGTCGCGCCGCAGTTGGTCACGGCTTCGCAGACGCTGACCGATGGAACGGCATTCAACTTCAACGCGACTTACCAGCGTCAGCGGCCGGCCCTCTTGCTCGCGAACGGCAGCATTTATGCGGGGTTTGGCAGCTTCTGTGACCTCAAACCCCGCCTATCGCGGGGCTGGCTGCTGGGGTGGACGGCGGGATCGCTGGCGCCGTTTCCCTCGAACCAACTCCTTGACCGACAGGCAACTTCGCCACACACCTTCTTCCTGTCATCAATCTGGATGTCGGGGTACGGACCGGCGGCCGACGATGCGGGCAACATCCTGTTCGTGACCGGAAACTCGGATAAATCGGGAACCACGTACGACGGGATCACGAACATTCAGGAGAGTGTCGTCAAGGTCTCGCCCACGTTGACGACGGTGCTTGATCTGTTCACGCCGATGAACGCGGTCGCCCTTGATATGTACGATAGGGATTTCGGCTCGGGCGGAGTGCTGGTGCTGCCCGATCAGCCGGGTCCGACGCCACATCTGGCAGTGGCAGCGGGCAAGGCGGGAATGATGTTTCTTATGAACGAGGACAATCTGGGTGGGTACTCGACGCTGGAGAACAATGTGCTGGGCAGCTACGGGGTGGGCGACTGCTGGTGCGGCCAGTCGTATTTCGTGGACCCGCTGGATGGATTGGGACGGGTGGTGAGCAGCGGCGGCAGGCTAGTGAACGCCTGGAAGGTGCAGACGTCGCCCACAGTAGCGTTGATCAAGGTGGCGGCTTCTCCGTCGATAGGTGGCGCGCAGGATCCAGGATTCTTCACCACGATTTCGTCGAACGGAAATGCCCAGCCAATCGTTTGGGCAATATCGCATCCACCGAATACCACAGCGGCGCCGATTTCTCTGTTTGCCTTTGATCCGGACTCGGGAAGCACAATGGTGCAGTTGTTTGCAGGGACTGCGGGCGCGTGGCCGAATCTGGGCGGAAATGCGAACCTGGTTCCGGTGGTGGCGAACGGCTTGGTGTTCGTGGCCAGCAATCAGCAATTGCAGATCTTTGGGCTGACCACGACCACGACCACGACCACGACCACGACCGCTCTGGTTTCGTCCATGAATCCTTCGGCGCCCGGAAAGCCGGTTGCCTTTACGGCGCTGGTCTCGTCAGTGGCTGGCACACCCACGGGCAGAATTAAATACCTAAACGGCACGACAGTTCTGGCGACGCTGACGCTCACAGCTGGCTCTGCCACGTACACCACGTCAAAATTGCCGCCGGGTGCCAACAGCATCACGGCAGTTTATGTAGGCGACTCCAATAACAGTGGCAGCACGTCAGCCCCTGTGAATCAAGTCGTGCTGGACGCCACCACAACCACACTCTCGTCTTCGCCGAATCCGTCCGCCTATCGTCAAACGGTGGTCTTCACCGCAAAGGTCACTTCCAGCATTGGCACTCCGCCGGATGGGGAGACGGTCACCTTCAAGCAAGGCGCGACCGTACTGGAAACGGGAACGTTGAGCGGCGGCACGGCGGCCTTCTCTATATCGACGCTCGGGGTGGGCCCGAAGGCGATCACGGCGGTGTACGCCGGCGACTCGAACTTTGCCAGCAGCTCGAAGACAATGAGTCAGGTGGTCAGCAAAGCCACGACCACGACCACGTTGGTTTCCTCGCTGAATCCGTCGAATTCTGGGCAGTCTGTGACTTTTACGGCGAGCGTGGCGCCGCAGTTCAGTGGCACGCCCACCGGCTACGTGACGTTCTACGATGGCACGACCGTCCTGAAGACTGTGTACATGAGCGGAGGCGCGACAAAGTTCACAACCTCGACGCTGGCTACGGGCACGCATACCATCACGGCGACGTACAACGGCAACCCCAACTTTATTGGCAGTTCGGCTTCGCTGACACAGACGGTGAATTAACTTTACCCGATTACACTAACTAAGAAAATTGATGTTTGAAAGTTTTCCGTCTGGCCGGCCTGCTATCTTCACGCGCTCGATCTGGGGAACTTGAACGACAGACGCTGGTTTTTTCTGCGGCGCGCGTCTAACCCGATCTGATGTGCGCTCATCCCTGAACAGTCTGGCTTCAGGCGGACTTGGCCGCCGACCCATCCAACCCCAGTTCGCGCGCGATCGCCCTCATGGCCTCGATGCAGAAAGCGATATGCTCTTCCAGTTCGACGCCCAATTCGGCGGCGCCTTCGAGGATGTCTTCGCGGTGAACGTTGCGGGCAAAAGCTTTGTCCTTCATTTTCTTCCGGACGGATGGGGCCTCGACTTCGGCCAGTGATTTTCCCGGCTTGACGAGCGCGCAAGCGGTGATGAATCCGGCAAGTTCATCGCAGGCGAAGAGGGTTTTTTCTATGGGTGAGAGGCGCGCGACGCCAGTGTACTGGGCGTGCGACAGGATGGCGCGGCGCACTTCTTCGGAATAGCCACGTTCCTTCAGAATCTCGGAGCCTTTTAAGGGGTGGTCCTCCGCGCTCGGATATTTTTCATAATCAAAGTCGTGGAGAAGTCCGACCATGCCCCACAATTCTTCATCGCCTCCGGCTTTGCGGGCGTAGGCGCGCATGCACGCTTCGACTGCGAGCGCATGTTTGCGAAGACTTTCCGATTGGGTGAACTCAGTTAGTAAACACCATGCGGTTTCGCGTTGAGTCATGGTTTGTACCTGTTTTCTGCCGATTCTCGCCGCCTGATTATAGCTTCGTTCCGCAAACGCTTTGTTTTCTCCCACTTTTGTCTTGACATCCACAGGCCCAATGCAGCAGATTACGCTCTGGTTGGCTTTGAGAGTAGCCCCCGCTCTGGCACTCGCAAAACCTGAATGGCTACCACATTAACCCCCGTGGACTCACGGGAAGTTGTACGCTGCGACCGTTGTTTCTTGGTGCAATTCCGCACATCCAATAGTCTCTGCCGCCGTTGTCATCTGTCATTGGACGAGGACGAGGCGGAGATTGCCGCCATGACGCCGGCACCGGAAGTGGTGCCCATCAACGTCCATGCCAGCGGGCGTGGGCATTTGAAGCTGGCGTACTCGATCCGATCGCTGCGGCTGCGCAACGGCTTAAGCCAGCGGCAACTGGCGCTGCGCATGGCCGTGCCGCGGACTTACGTGTCGAAAATCGAGAACGAGAAGGCGACGC
This sequence comes from Acidobacteriaceae bacterium, assembly GCA_003132325.1. Lineage (GTDB taxonomy): Bacteria > Acidobacteriota > Terriglobia > Terriglobales > Acidobacteriaceae > Acidiflorens. Next base: position 13,776 of record PKXK01000141.1, on the reverse strand, counting down.
CGACCCTGTCTTCGCTGGAACGGCTGGCCAGGGCGCTCGAGGTCAGCATTCCGGATCTGCTCTCCGGCGGCGAACGGAACCGACAGGAAGAAGTTCGCGAGTTGATGGAAGATCGGTTCGTGGCCGAGGTTTTGCCGTATTTGTCACAGCTGAACGGGATGCAGATGTCGAGCATCCTGGCGCAGGTGCGAGACTTGACGGTGCGGCCGCGACGGAGCGCGTAACCCATGTCTGCTGTAGAGACGCGGCTTGCCGCGTCTCCGACGCGTAAGCGAGCAGGCTAGATTTTTATCCGGGCACACAACCAACTGGACAGCCGGGGCCTTCGGGCTCCGGCTTTTTTTGGCGGGCAGCGTCATTTCCACAACCTGCCTAGAGAAAGTCTGATTAAGTCACCGGGGTCCTCCGTGCGCCCCGGAGCCTGCCCTGAGCGAAGCCGAAGGTACCCTGTGGTTCAAGCTTTTCGTTGGCACTTAATCAGCGTCTCCCTAGAACACTCGTCCCAGTTGGAAGAACCATTTCTGGTGGCCGGAATCGCCAACGCTGCCGCCAATGAAAAGTGGGCCAAGAGCGGTTTCCGCGACCACGCCCGACTCGACGTCAGTTGGAAACTTCGTCTCCGAGGGAACCCCGTACATCTTGCCAATTTCGTACGAGCTGACGATATAGACCTTCTTCCCCAAAAATGGAGGCAGAGTCAAGAGTTCGCGAATGTAACCGGCGCGGAATAGGTAATACTGCTCGCCAAAGAGCTCGTTAGTGCCGTAAGCGCTTAAGCGCAGCGGCGCGCCCAGGAAGAAGAGCGGGATACCGGTATTGCGGACGCCAAAGGTGCTTCCACCATCGGCGGAAGCGAAAACAGATCCTTTGGCGCTGACCGGTTTAAAGCCTTCCAGTCGAGTTTCCAGGACGGGAAGCGGTTCGAACGCCCCAGGGTAGGCGTCATACCAATGAAACCTGGCGTCGACGTTGTAGCCGCGCCGGGGAACAATCGGGTCGTCGGTATGGTCGGTACGGAAATGGATATGGATGTCGCCAATTCGGCCACTGACGGAAACGAATTCTGCCGCGCCCAGATTGAGATGGGCGCTGGTAAAGCCGGCTTGGTATCCCACCCGAAGTTCGGTGAACCGGTCGAATTCGTACCCTACATCAATGCCGCCGTCTTCCTGTCCGAGTCGATAGAGCGCGACCGGATCATTGACCTTGAAGAATCGGAATCCAGCATTGCTGACGCCAGCGTGAGGCGCGAAGAACCACTTGCTCAAAGAATTGAAAGGCCGGTACAGTTCCGTGGAAACGCTGTAGGTATTGCCGAATGCGAAATCGGTTCGCCATTCGGAACGGTACCCGACGACATTCTGGAAGGTCAGACGCCCGGCGTACGTGAACGTCACGTCCTTGGCTTCGGAACCGTCGGCCTCAAAACCGAGCTGCAGGCTCGGGGGTTCATGGCTCTTTTCGTGGACGGTAACGATCAGCCCGGTCTGGCTGTCTCTTTCCCCGAGCCAATAATCGAAGGAATCAAAATTGCCGATTCCAGTTAGCTGGTTGAACTTATCCTCCATCACGGGAATATCGATCGGCTTGCCTTCGAGCGGTTGTAAGAAGCGCTCCACTTCCTGGGACGCTTTTGGGCCGGTGCCCCTGACCTCCACGAATTGGGGCGCCGGAACCTCGCTCTTCACCCGCTCCTTTCGCTGACTCAAATAGGCGTTCCAGGCGGCATCGTCGAGGGTATAGGGAGCGAGGATGTTCGCTTTACCGGCGGCCGCTTGCGAGCCGCGGTCGATGATGGTCCCGGCTTTCTTGTAGTCGATGGCATCGAAGTCCTTGAGATCGACATTGACCACCAAGTCCGCGCCCGCAAGACCTGCAAGTTCGTTTTGGTGAATCACGACTTCCACGGAGCGTCCAAGGACGCTGAACAGGTTCTGAAGCTTAGAGGCATTGACCGGCGCGATTTCGAGATGAACCGCGATGACCACATCCGCGCCCATCTTTCTGACCACGTCGGTGGGCAAGTTGCCTAACAGTCCGCCATCCACATAAACGTTGTTGCCATCGCGGACCGGGGCGAAGACGCCGGGAATGGACATGGTGGAGCGCAGGGCCTGGGCGATCGACCCGTGATCGAAGACGACGGTCTTTCCCGTCACAAGATTCGTGGCGACGCAGCGGAACGGAATGGGAAAGTCATCAAAGGATCCGTTGTGGGTGTAGGCGAGCGTTGCCCGATCAATCAGCAAGCTGACTCCCTGACCTGAGTTCAGGCCCGAGGGCAGGGAGAAGCCTTTTCGCAGAGCGAATTCGACGCGGTTGGGAAGGGCGCGCTGGTCCTCTTTGTGGCGGAAGGATAAATCCTGGTAGCTGGTTTGTCCGTCGATGATGGCGTCCCAGTCCTGTTTTTCGACCAGGGCTTTCAACTCCGAAGGAGATTTTCCGGTAGCGTAGAGGCCGCCTACCAGTCCGCCCATGCTGGTGCCGGCGATGTAGTCGATGGGGATGTGGTGGTCTTCAAACCATTGCAGCACGCCGATATGCGCCAGGCCCAGTGCGCCGCCGCCTTCCAGGGCGACGCCAATCTTCAGCCTCTTCTTCCCTCCGGCAGCCTCGCTGGAGGAAGCTGTGCTTGACGAATCGGGAACCTGAGGAAATGCGCTGAGTGGTAAAAGAAGAAATAATGCGATTGCAGCGAAGGAAAAACGCGAGCGTGTACGCATCGGATGTCCTGGGGAGCTTGGATTAATGGCTGATTTTACTTTAGGACGCCTTACTGGTGGAGCGCCGGGCGCCCCCGCCCGGCTGACGAGCGAGACACCCGTAGCTCCATTGGGTGACTGATTATGTGTGACTGATTACGCGGCCACCGTACTAATTGGGTTTTCGGAACTTGCTGTCGGCGAGATAGCGCAGCATGATCGCGTCGGTTGCGCTCTGGAATTGCTGCTCCATTTCGGGAGCTCGCACCCGCGCGTCCTGGCGCAGAGTCTGGCGGAATTTCTCTCCCATCTCGGAATCGTTGGTGACCACCTGCATGTAGAACCAGAGAAAGTGACGCATCTGGTCGAGCGCGGACTTCAGGACTTGGATGGCTTCTATCTCCGGCGGATCGGCGAGGGCTTCCATGAGCTCGGGGTCGGTGGGGGCCTGCATGGCGGCGCAGTTGAGTTCGCGCTGGATCACGCGCAGGTCCTCGGTAACCCGCAAGATGCGGAGATGAATCTCTTCCATGCTTTCCCGGTTCTCGCGATCCATGGGTCCCTTTCCATCCTGACCAAAGCTTCTCTGCGTAATCTGTTCACACCAAGATCGCACCTCGGAGCATGTGGAGGGAAGGTTCCCCGCGTGCATGACCTTCGGTGATTGAAGTTACTTTAGGTCGAAAACCGCACGGGGCGCGCGATCTCAGGGTGTGCGTGAGAGCTCATTCCCGGCCAACGTGGGGGAAAGAAGCGCTGGAGAATGCAGCCCCAGAGGGGCGAACGAGCTTAGCCCAGCGCTTCAGCGCTGGGAAAAGCGCGCCAACGATTCAAGTCCCGGAGGGACGACCGAATCTTTACGGGCGATCTCAGGCGCTCTTGCGGATTCCTTCAGGGGAGAGCTTCAGTCCGGCGCAGCGGATTTCGGGGACGCCAACGATGCGAATGCCTTGCACGGGCGATTCCACGGCCTCAATCAGCGCGAGGATCAGCTCGTCCAGAGTAACCAGACCAAGGCGCAGCGCGGCCGCGCGCGTGAACGGGAGCCACTCACTCGCCTTGTAGAAGGGCAGCAGCAGGTAGGGCCAGCGGTGGCCTGGTCCGAGCACATACCAGGGCCGGAGGATGGTGGAATTAAGATGCCGCTCCTGGATCATCCCTTCGCATTCGGCACGCACGGCGATGTAGTCCTTCATCATCGAAAGTGGAGCGGGGTGGGCGACGCTGAGATAGATGAAATGGCGCATGCCGAGTTCGGCGCAAGCGGCGATGGCCTCGCGGGCCGAGACCAGGTCAACGGCGCGAAACTCGGCGGCTTTCGCAGGCGACGGATGAGGGACGCCAACCAAGTGGATGAAGGTGTCGGACGGGCGAATGAGATGGCGGTAAGTGTTAGCGTCGAGCGCATTGCCGGAGACAACCTCGCATGCGGCGGGCAGCTTGGCTTTCGAGCCGGGGCGCACCAGAACGCGAACCCGATGGCCCCGCTCAATAAGAATGGGAATCAGACTGCTGCCGATATAGCCGGTTCCTCCCGTAATGAAGACGCGCCGGGATTCGGCCGATTTGGGTAAGGACTTGACTTTCAGCAAGAGCCGGATATCGGAGATGGATGCGGCCACAGCGTTGGCACTCCTGCAGGCAGTTTCAGACTCTTGTGGCACTCGAAGAAGTTTAATCCAATACAAGGGCTGAGTGTAGCCCGGTGCAAACTAACCCGATGCAAGACGTGGCGCGCATCACCATGGGCAATCGCGGAGCGGCGCTGGTGGCCATCGGGGCGCTGGTTTCGGTGTATGGTTATTTGGGCGGCAACCTTCCATCAGGGCGAGCCGCCGCCGACACACGTAATGGAGGACTCTTGTTAATCCGTCTAATCTTCTTACTGCTAATTAGTCTTTCTTGCTTCGCGCAACGCGAACCTGTCCTCAAGCAGATCGATCTGCCGCATTCTTATTACTACCGGGAAATGTATCTGCCGCAGTTGACGACGGGCCCCAGTGCGGCGGCCTGGTCGCCAGACTCGCGCCGCCTGGTGTACTCGATGGCGGGCTCGTTGTGGCGTCAGGAACTGGGCAGCACCAAGGCGGAGCAGCTTACCGCTGGACCCGGCTACGACTACCAGCCCGATTGGTCTGGCGATGGCCGCTGGGTGGTGTTTGCGCGCTACGACCACGACGCCATCGAGCTGTGGTCGCTGGATACGCGGGATGGCCGGACGCGGAAAATGACCTCCGGCGGCGCGGTGAACCTGGAACCGCGATTCTCACCCGATGGAAAGCGGTTGGCGTTTGTGTCCACGTCCTATAAGGGGCACTTTCATATCTTTGTAAGCCGATTCGAAGAAGGATTACTCAGCGACGTACAGCAGCTTACCCGGGAGAACATCAGTTCTCTGCCTCGCTATTACTACAGCCAGGCGGATCACGAGATCAATCCGGTATGGACGCGGGATGGCTCGGAAATTCTTTTCATCTCGAATCGCGGACATATTCACGGCACGGGTGGATTCTGGAAGATCAAGGCGGAGCCGGGCGCCGAGGCGCGCGAAATTCATTACGAAGAAACCAACTGGAAGGCTCGTCCGGATTTTTCACCGGACGGAAAGCGCATGGTCTATGCATCCTACATGGGGCAGAGTTGGCATCAGTTGTGGGTGATGCCCGCAGCGGGCGGGGATGCATTTCCAATCTCGTATGGCGCTTTTGACAACGTGAATCCGCGGTGGTCGCCGGATGGATCGAAGATCGCGTTCATCTCCAACCGCAATGGCAATACGTCGCTGTGGGTGCAGGCGATTCCCGGCGGAGAGCAGACCGAGGTTGTCGCGCGCGCGCGGAAATATTTGAAGCCGATGGGGCGGCTGGCGTTACGCATCGTTGATTCGCGCGAAAAGCCAGTGGCGGCGCGGGTTTTCGTTACTGGCGCGGATGGACGAGCCTACGCGCCCGAGGATGCATGGATGCACGCCGACGACAGCTTTGACCGTTCCGAGCGCCCGTTTGAAGCCCACTACTTTGACACGCCGGGTACATCCGAAGTGACGGTCCCATCCGGAACGGTTCAAGTCGACGTCATGCGCGGTTTCGAATACGCCTTCGAACAAAACAAGGTGGAAGTCAAGCCCGATGCGACCGCCAGCCTCACCGTTCGTCTGCGGCCGAAGATTCCGTACGAGCCCGCGGAATGGATAAGCGGCGATGTTCACACGCACATGAACTATGCGGGGACCTATCGCAATTCGCCGGCGCACCTGGTGGAGCAGGCGGACGCGGAAAATGTGGCCATCGTCGAGAATCTCATTGTCAACAAGGAGCAGCGCGTTCCCGACATCGCCTATTTCTCACCAAAGCTCGATGCCGCCTCGACTCTGGACCATCTGCTGCTGCACGGCCAGGAGTATCACACCAGTTATTGGGGACACCTGGGTTTGTTGAACCTGACCCATAACCTTATTCTTCCGGGATATGCAGGTTACCCCAATACGGCGGCAGCCAGCCTCTATCCGGCAAACGCGAACGTCGCCGACATGGCGCATGAGCAGGGCGCACTGGTCGGATATGTGCATCCCTTCGACACCTTCCCCGACCCGGCAAAGGATGCTTCTCTTACTAACGAGTTGCCCGCGGATGTAGCGCTGGGCAAAGTCGACTACATCGAAGTGGTTGGTTTTTCCGATCATAAGTCGACGGCCGAGGTGTGGTACAAGCTGCTGAATTGCGGCTTTCGATTGCCCACCGCTTCGGGCACGGATTTCATGGGCAACTACGCGTCGTTGCGCGGCCCAGTGGGGTTAAATCGCGTCTATGCCGAAGTGAAGCCGGGCCCGCTGAAGATTGAACCGTTCCTCGCGTCGATCAAGGCGGGCCGGACGTTTGCAACGAACGGTCCGCTGCTCGATTTCTCGCTGGGAGGGCAGGGCATTGGCGGGGAAGTGCGGCTGGAGAAAAAACAGGAAGTTCATTTTTCGGCGGAGATGAATTCGATCGTTCCGGTCGATCATCTACAAATCGTCTGCAATGGGAAGGTGGCGCGCGAGCTTGCTCTCGATAGCAACCGCAGATCGGCGCACGTCGATGGCACGATCCCGCTAGACGGGAGCGGATGGTGCGTTCTGCGCGTTTTCAGCGACAAAGCGGAGTATCCGATTCTTGACTTGTATCCTTACGCTACGACCAGTCCGGTGTATCTAAGTGTGGCTGGTGCGCCGGTCCGCAGCGCGGCAGATGCGGCTTACTTTGTGGCGTGGATTGACCGGCTGATTTCGGCGGCACAGAGTAATGCTTCGTGGAATACCGAGGTGGAGAAGGAAGCGGTGCTCTCGATGTTGCGGGAGGCGAGAGGGAAGTACGCGAAGATAGTTGAGTATCGGGAACCATAATTCATGCGCATTATCATCGCGGGCGGCGGTACGGGCGGGCACGTGATTCCGGCGCTGGCCATTGCCCAACAGCTTAAGAAGCAGTTCGGCGCCGAGATTCTTTTTATCGGGACGGCTCGCGGTATTGAAACGCGGCTGGTGCCCCAGGCAGGCTTTCCTCTGGAGCTGATTCAGGTCGGCGCGTTGAAAAATGTCAGCCTGATGACGCGCGCGAAGACAATGTTTGACTTGCCGCGCGCCATCGCGGCTTCTTCCCGGATGCTCACGGATTTCGATCCGGAAGTTGTAATTGGAGTCGGAGGCTATGCCTCCGGACCCGCCATGGTGGCCGCGATTCGCCGCCGTCTTCCGACCCTTGCCTTCGAACCCAACGTCGTGCCGGGATTTGCCAATCGCATGATCGCGCGCTGGGTTTCCGCCGCCGCGGTGCACTTTGAAGAGACGTGCCGGTATTTTCCCAACTGCCGGGTGACGGGCGTTCCGGTGCGCGCCGCGTTCTTTTCGATTCCCGCGAAAACCGAGGGCCAGCCCACCCTGCTGGTTTTTGGCGGCAGCCAGGGCGCGCGAGCCATCAATCAAGCAATTACAATGCCCGAATCGTTGGCTGGATTGCGCGCAAGGATCCCCGGCATCCACATCATTCATCAGACGGGTCAGCGCGACTATGACCATGTGCTTGCCGCCTACCAGCAGTCGGGAATCTCAGGCGAAGTGCACAAGTTCATCGACGATATGCCGGGCACGTTCGGGCGCGCCGATTTGTTGGTCTGCCGTTCGGGCGCGAGCACGGTCGGTGAAATTACCGCGGCCGGCAAGCCGGCGATTTTTGTGCCGTTCCCGGCCGCTGCTGACGATCATCAGAACGTAAATGCCCGGGCGCTCGAGCGCGCCGGAGCCGCGATTGTGGTCGAAGAGAGTAATCTCGGCGCGGCTTACCTGGTCGACACGATTGCGGCGTTGATCGGCGATGCACGCCGGCTGGGGAGCATGTCCGCAGCGGCAAAATCGCTGGCGCATCCGAAGGCAGTCGAAGAGATTGCGGAGATGGTGGCTCAGTTGTCCGGGCCAGCAGACGTTTAACCGCAGAGGTCGCTGAGTGCGCGGAGTAAAGATTTAGCTACCGGAGGCGACGGGAAGACCCGAATTTCTCTGCGCACTCTGCGATCTCTGCGGTTGAATGTTCTATCATCAGCGTGCATCCGAAACTGACTTTCCATGTTCGCCAAAATTCAGCGCATTCATTTCGTAGGCATCGGCGGCATCGGCATGAGCGGGATTGCCGAGGTATTGCTGAATCTTGGCTACCGGATTTCCGGCTCCGACCTGAAAAATTCCGCGGTGACGCAACGTCTCGCCGCTTTGGGAGCGACCACTTTCGAAGGGCACGCGGCCGCCCACGTTGCCGGCGCGGACGTGGTCGTGACCAGTTCCGCGATCTCGATCGATAATCCCGAGGTTGCCGAAGCCCGCCGCTTGCATGTTCCGGTAATCCGGCGNNGAGATGCTGGCCGAACTGATGCGGCTGAAGTACGGCATCGCGATCGCCGGCATGCATGGAAAGACCACGACCACTTCGATGGTCGCGGCGGTGCTGGCGGCTGGCGGCCTCGATCCCACGGTTGTGGTCGGAGGCCGCGTCGACGCGATGGGCTCAAACGCGCGCCTTGGCAAGTCGCAATATCTGGTCGCCGAGGCAGACGANNNTGGTCGTTGGCTGCAATGACGACGAGGCGCTGCGGCGTTTGCTGCCGCGTGTCCATCGCCGTGTGACGACGTACGGAACCAGCCGGGGGTCAGATTTCCTGATCCGCATGACGGCGTCGCAGTCGCCATCGGCGTTCACCGCCGGAGAGCACGGCCCGCTCGTTCGCTTCCGAGTGACTTATAAAGAGAAGGATCTCAGCGAGTTCACGCTGCACGTTCCGGGCACCCATAACGTGCTGAACGCGACGGCAGCGATTGCGGTGGGCACCGCGCTCGACATTCCCGCGGAGCAGATCCGTTCCGCGCTCGACGGTTTTCGCGGCGTGGACCGCCGCTTCCAGCTCAAAGGCAAGGCTGCGGGCATCAGCGTGATTGACGATTACGGCCATCATCCGACGGAAATAAAGGCCACGCTGGCCGCCGCTCGTCAGTGCGGATTTCGCCGCGTGCATGTGATCTTCCAACCGCACCGCTTCACCCGCACTCGCGATCTGATGGATGAGTTCACGACCGCCTTCGCCGATGCCGACACGCTTTGCCTCCTCGACATTTACCCGGCCAGCGAGAAGCCGATCGAAGGCATCACGGCGGAAATTCTCACTGGCCGCATTATCGGGGCAGGGAAGCGGAGCGTCGCCTACGCTCCCTCGTTTTCGGACGCCGTCGCCGCGGTTGCAACCCTAGCTCAACCGGGCGACATGGTGCTGACGCTGGGCGCAGGCAGCGTCTCGCAATTGGGAGCGCTGATTCTGGAGAAGCTGGAGCCAAGAAGCTAACAGCCAACAGCCAAGAGCCAACAGCCAAAGAACATCCGAACCAACTTGGCACTGTCTCATTTCGCGAAAACCAGTTATAGTAATTTTGCTCAGCGGTTTTCTGTCGACAACTGACTCGAAAGAGTGACGCGGAAATCAAGTGCCACCGCCGTCCAGGAAGAGTTGTATCCGCTTCCCCGTGACGCCTCTGATCACGACGCTCACGACGCTCCCGAGCGCGAGCTCTTCGACGACGCACGGCTCGTCGATTTGGAAGCGGAGCAGGAATCCCCATTTCTGCGCGGACAAAAGCGAGTCTCGGTCCGGCGCGGCTCCCTTCCCAAAAAGACTGCCAATCGATTGATGTTGGTGGTCTTGTCGCTGGTCGTTCTAGCCATTCTCGGAGCTGCCGGCCTGAGCCTCTACCGCTACGGGAAGCACTCCTGGCGTTTTCGCATCGAGTCCAGCGATCAGATCGAAGTCACCGGCGCCCAGCACGTCGCGCACGCACAAATCATGGAAGTCATGGGCGGCGATATCGGCCGCAACATTTTCTTTGTCCCGCTGGCCCTACGCAAACAGCAACTGGAGCAGATTCCCTGGGTGGAATCGGCGAGCGTGATGCGCTTCGTCCCCAATCGCCTGCGCATCGAGATTCATGAGCGCACGCCGGTTGCCTTTGCCCGCATCGGCTCGCACATTTCGCTGATCGACGCCGGAGGCACGCTGATGGAACTTGCTCCCGGCGGCAAGCACAAGTATTCCTTCGCCGTGATTACCGGCATGAATGCCGGCGAGCCGCTCTCCACCCGCGCTGCCCGGATCAAGAATTACAACGATCTGGTTCGCGAACTCGATGCGAGCGGCGCCCGCTATTCCCAGGAACTGAGCGAAGTGGATCTCACCGACCCCGAGGACGTGAAAGTGCTGGCCGCCGATTCGAACGGCGAGGTGCTGGTGCATCTTGGCTCGGGCAACTACCTGAAGCGCTACAGAACCTATGTCACGCATGTACAGCAATGGCGGCAACAGTTCGACAAGCTCGAGTCGGTGGACTTGCGCTACGACGGCCAGATCATCGTGAATCCCGATCTCAACGGAATGGCGAAGCAGCCAGCCCTGACGCCGGCGGCGGCCAAGGCGGCGATGGCTGCGGGAGTGAAAACTGCGGCCATCGTGAACTACGAGAAGTATGTAACGCATCCCGCGCCTCCGGCGCCGCCGAAGAAGAACGCGAAGCCTAAGGCGAAAGGCGGGCCAAAAGCAGCTGTTCATCATGCTTCCGCGAGTCATGCTGCCGTTAGTCATGCTCCCGTCAAGAAAGCGACAGTCAAACCACCACCCCTTACACAAGCCGCGCTGAAGACACCGGTGAAAGCGCCGCCGGTCGCGGTTGCGAAAGGCGCCGCGGCCTCGCATCCGGCTGCGTCGGTTCCCGCGAGCCAAAAGAAACCAAGCGCTGGAATTCCGAAGGAGACTCCGCAGCAATAATCATTATTTATTTATGCCGATTCACGAGCCCAATTTCATCACCGCCATTGACGTAGGCAGCGCCAAGACTTCCGTGTTGGTGGCCGAACTGAGCGAGCACGGATTGCGTTATCGCGGCCACGGCATCAGCGAATCGCGCGGCCTGCGCAAGGGTGTGATTACCGAACTCGACAAAGCGGTCGGCAGCATTCAAAAAGCGGTGGAGCATGCCGAGGATGTGGCGGGCATTCCGATCGAGCATGCGCTGATTGGCATTGCGGGCGCGCATATCCGCGGGATGAACAGCCACGGCGGCATTACTTTTGGCGCGCGGTCGCGCGAGATTGGCCGCGAGGAAATCCGCCAGGCCGTGGACAAGGCCCGCACTGTGCCCTTGCCCGGCGATCGCGAAATTCTTCACTTGCTGCCGCAGGAATTCATTCTCGACGACCAGCCGGGCGTGCAGGATCCCACGGGAATGATGGCCACACGCCTCGAAGTGCGCGTGCACATTGTGACCGCCTCTTCCAGCGCAACGCAGAATCTGGTGACGGCGGTGAACCGGGCTGGCGTCCACGTGGATGACACCATCTTCGAGCCGCTTGCCTGCGCGGACTCCGTGCTGCGGTCGGACGAGCGTGAACTCGGCATCTGCCTCGCCGACCTCGGCGCCGGGTCCTGCGATCTGATCGTCTTTCAGCAGGGCGCAGTCGCGCATACGGCAGTCATCCCCATCGGCGGCGACCACTTTACCAGCGATCTTTCGGTCGGCATGTGCACGGGGCTGGCGGCCGCCGAGACGCTCAAGAAGAACTTTGGTAACGCGGTGCCCACGCTCATCCCCGAGGGCAACGAAGTCGAAGTGCCGTCGGTCGGGGACCGCCCCTCGCGCATGATGCCGCAGCGCATGGCCGGCGAGATTTTGGAGCCGCGGGCCCGCGAGCTTTTCGAGTTGCTGCGCGACAACCTGCGTCACGCCGGCGTTCTGGAGCACTGCATTGCGGGATTTGTGCTGAGCGGCGGAGCCTCGCGGCTCCCCGGCATTCTCGACGTGGCGGAATCGGTGCTGCGCAAAGCCGCGCGTCTGGCCTGGCCAACGCCAATGGCGAAGATGCCGTCGTTCATGGCCGAGCCCGAGTTTGCGACCGTGCTAGGCATGGCGTATTACGGCCACCGCGCCCGCCTGGCCCGCGGCCTGCAAGAGCCGGGTTTTGGCACGCGCATGAAAGCGCTGTTCGCAAGGAAAGGCGCGTGAACGTCGTCAGGAGAATTGGTCATGGATCTAAACAAAATGGATAAGAACATTGTCATCCTGACCCTGAGTACAGCCGAAGGGGAAGGACCTGCTGTTCGTAGCGACTGCGAGATCGAAGGGTTAGTTCTTACTGAGAACTGACAACTGATTTTACGAGGTGATGTATGACTGAAGACAACGGACTCCGCATCTGCTTCCACGAAGAAGCCCGCAACGACGCTCGCATCAAGGTCATCGGTGTCGGCGGCGGCGGCAACAACGCCGTCAATCGCATGATTGATTCGGGCATGGAACACATCGAATTCATCGTCGCCAACACCGACTTGCAAGCGCTGCGGATGTCGCGCGCCGCCACCAAGATTCAACTCGGAGTGAAGCTGACCAACGGACTGGGCGCGGGCGCCAATCCCGAGATCGGCCGCAAAGCCGCGCTCGAAGACTCGGACAAGATCATTGAAGTCCTCGAAGGCGCCGACATGGTTTTCGTCACCGCCGGACTCGGTGGGGGCACCGGCACGGGCGCGGCGCCGATTATCGCTTCGCTGGCCAGTGAAATGGGCGCGCTCACCGTCGCCGTTGTGACCAAGCCTTTTGCCTTTGAAGGCAAACGCCGCATGCAGCAGGCGGAGCGCGGCATCTCCGAACTCATGGAATCGGTCGATACCACCATCGTGATCCCCAACGAAAAACTCCTGGCCGTCGCCGAGAACGCCGGCTTCTTCGAGTCCTTCCGCATCGCCGACGATATTCTTCGCCAAGGGGTGCAGGGCATCTCCGACATCATCACCATCCCCGGCATCATCAACCGCGACTTTGCCGACGTGAGGGCGATCATGGCGGGCATGGGCTATGCCGTGATGGGCACCGCCACGGCGGCCGGAGAGCATCGCACGGTGGAAGCCGCACAGCGCGCCATCGCTTCGCCCCTGCTCGAGGCGGGAGCGATCGACGGCGCCCGCGGCATTCTCATCAACATCACGGGCTCGAATTCGTTGAAACTCGCCGAAGTGCAGCAGGCGTGCACCATCATCCAGAGCGCGTCGCACGAGGATGCCAACATCATTTTCGGCGCGGTTCTGGACGAGAAGATGAAGGATGCGGTCAAGATCACCGTGATCGCGACCGGTTTCAAAGAGGAAGACATCGGTCGTGCGCGCCGCCACGAGACCTGCGACCCGGTCATCCTTTCGCGAGAAGTTTCGCGTCAGCGCGATCGTTTCCGCGAGCCCGAGCCGGTGGCCGAACCGGAGCCTGCTTTTGTACCGGAACCGGCCTTTGAGCCCGATCCCGCTCCGGTAGCATTTCAGGAATTGGCGCCGGGCAGCGCGTCGCACGCCGAGGTGATTTCGCTCGATGCCATGCGGTCGGCCCCTCCCAGCTACCAGGTGGAGGATCTCGACATTCCGGCGTTTCTGCGGAAACGCAGCGAAGTGATGTAGTGGAAGCGGCTATGCAGATTTGCTTCCTGTTTGCCGACGATCCGCCACGAATCCGGCGCGGGACTTCTAC
>PKXK01000241.1:3207-3753 GCA_003132325.1 Acidobacteriaceae bacterium | reverse complement strand
GCCGGAGCGGACCGGGAGATTGTCGTCGAAGTGATGACGCAGCTTGATGCATCTCGCGTGCGGGGCATTGCTTTAACGCCCACGCAAGGGTTGGCCCGAGGAATGCCTGTCGAGGACACGGGCGCTCCTCTGCAAGCGCCAGTCGGCAAGACGATTATCTCGCGTATGTTCGACGTGTTCGGCCATGCCATCGACCGCCAGCCTGCGCCTACGGATGTGCAGTGGCGGACTGTCCATCGCACGCCGCCGCCGTTGTCCGAACGCTCCACCAAGTCNNGGCGGCAAGGCGGGTTTATTCGGCGGCGCGGGTGTCGGCAAGACGGTGCTGCTCACGGAGATGATCCACAACATGATCGGTCACCAGAAAGGGATGAGCATTTTCTGCGGGATCGGGGAGCGCTGCCGCGAAGGCGAAGAGCTCTACAGCGCGATGAAAGCAGCCGGCGTGCTTCCGAACATGGTGATGGTCTACGGCCAAATGAATGAGCCGCCGGGCAGCCGGTTTCGGGTGGGGGATGTAGCGCTGACGATGGCCGAGTACTTCCG
>PKXK01000241.1:2972-3097 GCA_003132325.1 Acidobacteriaceae bacterium | reverse complement strand
GTGCTCTCGCGCAAGCGGGCGAGCGAAGGGCTTTATCCGGCGATTGACCTGCTCCAATCCAGCTCGAAAATGGCGACGCCCGGCATCGTCGGCGACCGGCATTACAAACTGGCGCAGGAAATCCG
>PKXK01000241.1:0-2872 GCA_003132325.1 Acidobacteriaceae bacterium | reverse complement strand
ATGAGTTCAAGGATTACCCGGAAAGTGCGCTCTACATGATCGGGGCGATTGGCGAGGCGAAAAAACCGGAGCCGAAAACGAAACCGAAAACCGAGACGAGAACAGAAACGAAAACAGAAACGAAAATCGAGCCGAAAGCAGAAGAGAAATCCGCGCCGAAAACAGAAACGAAAACGGAACTAAAGACAGAACCGAAAACAGAACCAAGAACAGAAACGAAAACAGAAACGAAAAGCGAGCCAGCGAAGGCCCATGAATCTTAAAATCCTGCTCCCGTTCGAAGTTTTCGCGGAGAAGACGGATGTATCGCGCATCGTGGCTGAGACTCGCGAGGGATCGTTCGGAATCTTGCCCCACCGCCTCGACTGCGTTGCGGCGCTTGCGCCCGGAATCTTGACCTACGAAACGAAAGAGGACGGAACGGTTTACCTCGCCGTCGATGAAGGCGTGCTGGTCAAAGCTGGCGCGGATGTGATGGTCTCCGTTCGCCACGCCATCGGCGGAACGGATCTCGGCCAGCTCCATGAGGCGGTGAAACGCGAGTTTCTGACGCTCGACGAAAGCGAGCGCGACGTTCGCGCCGCGGTCGCCAAAATGGAAACCGGCCTTATCGTCCGTTTCGCGGAGTTTCAACATGAGCGGTGAGCTGACAAATCAGCCCTCGAAAGAGGAGCCGGAATTCGTCAGGCAGGTGGCCGCGAAGGCTGCCCGCAAGCTCAGAGTGCAGCGGGAAGGGAGGCAAGGCGTCTGGTTTGGTCTCGGCATGTCTGGGCTGATCGGTTGGTCGGTTGCGGTGCCGACGCTTCTCGGGGCGATGCTCGGCCTTTGGTTGGACCGACGCCATCCGGGAGCGCGTTCCTGGACGCTAATGCTGCTGGTCGCTGGATTGTGCATCGGCTGCGCTAATGCCTGGCATTGGGTGGCGCAGCAGGACAAGGCCATGCACGATGAACCAGAAGATAAAAAGGCGGAGGATAAGAAAGATGAATGAAATATTAGCTCTCATCCTTGCTCTGATATTGTCGCTGCTCGCGGGCGTTTTGCTCGGGACGATCTTCTTCGGCGGTCTCTGGTGGACCATTCGCAAAGGTATTTCGTCGAAACAGCCGGCGGCGTTGTTCTTCTTCAGCCTTCTGCTGCGCACGAGTATTGCACTGACTGGTTTCTATGTTGTCGCGCGTGGCGATTGGCGCAGAGTGCTNNGGGTGCAGATTGTCGGTGAAGTATGCCGGTGAATCTAACTTCCGACCAGCAGATTTTGTGGCAGCACGGCTTTGTGAAACTCAATGGAACGATCGTCACCACCTGGGCCACGATGATCGTAATGTCGCTGGGCGCAAAGCTGATCACCCGCAAGCTTAAGACGGAAGGCAATATCTCACGATGGCAAGGCTCGCTTGAAATCGTCGTCACTGCGATGGAGGAACAGATCAAGGAAGTCGGCCTGAGCCAGCCAGCAAAGTATCTTTCCTTCCTGGGAACGCTCTTTCTGTTCGTCGCGACGGCCAGCCTCTGTACGATGATCCCCGGCTATAAGCCGCCGACGGGTTCACTCTCGACCACGGCGGCGCTGGCGCTGTGTGTGTTTGTTGCCGTACCTCTNNCGCACGCTGGCCTTGGCCGTTCGTCTGTTCGGCAACATGATGAGCGGGGTGATGATTATCGGCATTTTGCTCACGATCACGCCCTTTATCTTTCCGATTTTCATGACCGTGCTCGGCCTGCTCACCGGCATGGTGCAAGCTTATATTTTCAGCATTCTGGCAACGGTTTACATTGCAGCTGCCACCCGCGTACCGAAGCCTAAGCCGGCTGTAGTCCAAGCCAAGCCCGACACGAAGATTTTGAAAGCGCAACATTAGCGATAAGAAGGACTCCTTATGGATAGTATTACTGTGGTCGCAGTCGTATCAATCGCCAGCGCCGGCATTACCACCGGCATCGGTTGTATGTGTCCGGCGCTCGGCGAGGGCCGGGCCGTCGCCACCGCACTGACTTCGCTGGCACAGCAACCCGACGCCTCGGCCACGATCACTCGGACGTTGTTCGTTGGTCTGGCGATGATAGAATCGTTGGCCATTTACTGCTTTGTCGTCTCGATGATTCTCATTTTCGCAAACCCATTTTGGAGTCACGTCATCGCTCAAACCGGAGGCAAATGAGCCATGCTCATCGACTGGTTCACCGTCGGGGCACAGGTACTGAACTTCCTCATCCTGGTGTGGTTGTTGAAGCGTTTCCTCTATAAGCCCATCCTCAACGCCATCGACGCTCGTGAAAAGCGCATCGCCGCTGAACTTGCGGATGCCGATGCGAAGAAGACCGAGGCGCAAAAGGAGCGCGACGACTTTCAAAACAAGAATAAAGTGTTTGATGAACAGCGCAGCGCTCTACTCGGCAAGGCGGCGGACGAGGCGAAAGTCGAGCGCGAGCGCCTCCTCGACGAAGCGCGGAAAGCGGCGGAGAGTTTGCGCGCCGCGCAAGCGACTGCGTTGCGAAATGACCAAAAGAGGCTGGGCAGCGAGATTACTCGCTTAGCCAAGGATGAAGTCTTTGGGATTGCGCGCAAGACGCTCGCGGATCTCGCTACGGTCAGTCTCGAAGAACGTGTGGGAGAGGTGTTCACGCGCCGCCTGCGCGAAATGGATGGGAAGAGCAAGGGCTTGCTGGGTGCAGCCCTCAAGTCGTCGTCTGAACCGGCCGTCGTGCGGAGCGCCTTTGATCTTGGTACCGAACAGAAGGCAGCGATTCAAAATGCGCTCAACGAAACCTTTTCGGCGGAAATCCGTATCCGGTTCGAAACCTCGCCAGATCTAATCAGCGGCATTGAACTCACCACGAATGGACAAAAGGTGGCGTGGAGCATCGCGGA